>NZ_CP088149.1:4782083-5087500 GCF_002845275.2 Pseudomonas sp. S06B 330
GGCCCAGGCCAAAGCCTTTGCCCTTGGTGGTAAAGAAGGGTTTGCCGATCGACTCGGCAATCGCCACCGGCACGCCCGGACCATGATCGCGAATGCTGATCACCATGTCTTGGGCATCCCAATCCAGACGTACTTCAAGATCGTCCGGACAGGCATCGGCTGCATTGTTCAATAGGTTCAGCAAGGCCTGGGTCAGGTCAGGCGGTGGCGCCAGGCGTGGCACGCTGCCCTGACCCAGGCGCTGGAAGCGGTAACTGGCTTCAGGACGCATCAGGTGCCAGCGGTTGAGGGCTTCGTCCAGCCAGGCGGTGACCTCCTGGTCCTCCACCGCCATACGCCGATTGGCTTCGGCGGCGCGCACCAGGTTCTGCAGGGTTTCCTTGCACAACTTGACCTGATCCTGAAGTACGGCCAGATCTTCCTGCAGCAAAGGATCGCTGTGGTCCTGGCGCATTTCCTTGATCAACACACTCATGGTCGCCAACGGCGTACCCAGCTCATGGGCAGCGCCAGCAGCCTGGGTCGCGACCGCCAACAGTTGTTGATCGCGCAGGCCATCTTCACGCCGCTCTGCACGCAACTGCTCCTGGCGGCGCAACTCTTCTGCCATTTTTGCCGCAAAGAAAGTGATCACCGCAGCGGCCAGGGCAATGCTCAACCACATGCCGTAGACCTGCATCTTCTCCCGCGCCATGGGGAAGGTTTCCAGCGGGTAGAACTGCACCAACAGCAAGCTGTAGGCTGCCAGAGCGATACCTGATAGCACCAGCGAATAGACCCAGGGCAAAGTCACCGCAGCAATGGCCAACGGCACCAGGTAGTAGGACACAAAGGGGTTGGTCGAGCCCCCTGAGTAGTACAGCAAGGCACTGTGAATCAACAAATCACAGGCCAACTGGAAGGCATACTCGAGCTCGGTAACCGGCAACGACAAGCGTAAGCGCAGGGCGGTGAACGCACAGAGCAAGCTCGACAGGCCAAGGGTGACCACCAGCGACAACCAAGGCAGCGGTAGCAGGTCAGTCCAGTAGGCAACGCCCACTGAGCCGGCCTGGGCGGCCAGTACCAGGATACGAATGAAGGTCAGACGCCAGAGGTTCTGACGCGTAGCGGACAGCAATTGTACGGGGGCGAGCATGAGCTCTCCTGATGAGTGCTCCAGGGCGAATCGTGGCGAGTATACCGAAGCTGCACGATGCTCTGCTGACATGCGGCAAAGCGCCACACTTTTTTACACATCAATAATGGCCCTATTGAACCTCACGACACGCTTGCGAGTCTTATGGGCCTGCGTGGAATGGATATCACAGCGTCCACGCCTCAATTTGAAGGAGTCATACATGCTTAATTCCCGCCGCAGCACCGCCTTCGTGATGGCCACCAGCCTGCTCGCCAGCCTCCCGGCGCTGGCAGAAGAGCCGCGCTACAACCAGATCTCGCTGCGCGCTGAAGTCAGCAAGGAAGTGCCACGCGACCTGATGATCGTGACCCTTTACAGCGAAGCGCAGAACACCGATCCGGGCAAGCTTGCCAACGAAATCACTGAGACCATGAATAAAGCGGTGCAGCAGGCCCGCGAGGTCAAAGAAGTGAAAATCAGCCAGGGGAGTCGCAACAGCTACCCGATCTACGACAACAAGGGCCAGAAGATCACCGGCTGGCGCGAACGCGCCGAATTGCGCCTGGAAAGCGCCGACTTCCCGGCCCTGTCCAAGCTCACCGGCGAGCTGCTGCAACAGCTGAAGATGGGCGGTATGGACTTCTCCATCGCCCCCGCCACGCGCAAGTCCAGTGAAGACGCGTTGCTCAAGGATGCCGTCAATGCGTTCAAGACCCGCGCCCAACTGGCTACCGAAGCGCTAGGTGGCAAAGGCTACAAAGTGGTCAACCTGAACCTCAACAGCAGTGGCTACCCACATCCTTACGCACGCAGCGCCCCGATGATGATGAAAGCCAGCATGGATGCCGAAGGCGCCGCGCCGAGCCCGGATATCGAAGCGGGCACCAGCCAGGTCAGCCTGAGCGCCGACGGCACCATCGAAGTGCAAATGCCTTAAATAGCGCTACCCTCGACAGCGTTACTTTTCTGCAGGTTCGCGGCAACTTCGGCTGCCGCGAACGCTGTTACGTGTAGCACCCGAGCGCACCATTTCGGTGCCAGAGACGACTCCCTTAGCGCACAACATCTTCGAAACATACTGAAATATACCCTCGCAAACGTTCAACTCCATAAAAAATTATACGAATGCGACATTCCTGTACGTTCGTCCCACTCTTTGTCGTCAGCTATCCTTTTGAGTGTTGCAATGGGTACAAGGCCTGCATAAGTATCCGCAGGTCGGCTCACAAGGCCCCCTCAAATCAAAAATGACAACAATGAGGCCACCATGCTCAAACACGCGGTCATTCCGTTTCTAGTCGGCGCAGGCTTGCTTGCCGGCGCACCCTCTGCCCTCGCGGCGACTAACCTGGTGTTCTGCTCAGAAGGCAGCCCGGCCGGTTTCGACCCAGGCCAGTACACCACCGGAACCGACTTCGATGCCTCAGCCGAGACAGTCTTCAATCGCCTCAGCCAGTTTGAGCGTGGCGGCACTGCGGTCATCCCCGGCCTGGCGACCCGCTGGGACATTTCCGATGACGGCCTGACCTATACCTTCCACTTGCGTGAAGGGGTCAAGTTTCATACCACCGACTTCTTCAAGCCAACCCGCGAATTCAACGCCGACGACGTACTGTTCACCTTCAATCGCATGCTCGACAAGGATATGCCGTTCCGTAAGGCCTACCCCACTGAGTTCCCGTACTTCACCGACATGGGCATGGACAAGAACATCGCCAAGGTGGAGAAGGTTGACGATCACACCGTCAAATTCACCCTCAATGGTGTGGATGCTGCATTTATCCAGAACCTGGCCATGAGCTTCGCTTCGATCCAGTCGGCTGAATACGCCGACCAGTTGCTCAAGCAGGGCAAGCCCGCCGATATCAACCAGAAACCGATCGGCACCGGGCCGTTCGTGTTCAGCAAGTACCAGAAAGACGCGCAGATCCGCTTCAAGGGCAACAAGGAATACTGGCAACCCGATGACGTCAAGATCGATAACCTGATCTTCGCCATCACCACCGACGCTTCGGTGCGCATGCAAAAACTCAAGAAGAATGAGTGTCAGGTCACCCTCTTCCCGCGCCCGGCCGATATCAAGCCGCTCATGGAGGACCCGAACCTGAAGATGCCCGACCAGGCTGGTTTTAACCTCGGCTACATCGCCTACAACGTGATGGACAAGATCAAGGGCAGTGACGAGCCCAACCCCATGGCTCAGCTCAAGGTCCGTCAAGCCCTGGACATGGCGGTGAACAAGCAGCAGATCATCGACTCGGTGTATCAGGGCGCAGGGCAGTTGGCGGTCAATGCCATGCCACCGACCCAGTGGTCGTACGACACCACCATCAAAGACGCCAAGTACGATCCGGAAAAAGCCAAGCAACTGCTCAAGGAAGCCGGCATCAAAGAAGGTACCGAGATCACTTTGTGGGCCATGCCGGTACAGCGCCCCTACAACCCCAATGCCAAGTTGATGGCCGAGATGCTCCAGTCCGATTGGGGCAAGATCGGGATCAGGGCCAAGATCGTCAGCTACGAGTGGGGGGAATACATCAAGCGCTCCAAAGGTGGCGAGAACGGCGCCATGCTGATCGGCTGGAGCGGTGACAACGGTGACCCAGACAACTGGCTCGGCACCTTGTTTGGTTGCGATGCCATCGCCGGCAACAACTTCTCCAAATGGTGTGACAAGCCTTACGACGATCTGATCAAACAGGCCAAAGCCACCTCCGATCAGGCCAAGCGAACCGAACTGTACAAGCAAGCCCAGCACCGCCTGAAAGAGCAGGTGCCAATGACCCCGATCGCCCACTCCACGGTGTATCAACCCATGCGCAAAACCGTACAGGACTTCAAGATCAGCCCGTTCGGCTTGAACTCCTTCTATGGGGTAAGTGTGACCAAATAGCAGCCAACGGGCTCGGCCCCGAGGCGCCATAGGGCACCTGGGGTCCGAGCCCGTTAGCCTGGCAGGTCAACCGCTAGCGCATCGACACGGAAACGTCGCTCCGCTCTATCGGACACCTCCTACACATCCTTGCGAAACCGTACCTCGCTGAATCGCGCTGACGCCCCTACCGTCAAGACAGCGTTGCAAGCGACGCGAGTTGCATGGCTGTGTGCTGTGAACTGATCAAAACAACAAGAAATCAAGGATCGTTATGCGCCATACCCCCGTTTTTGCAGCGTTGCTGGGCCTCGGCCTACTGACGCAGAGCCCTTTGAGCCAGGCCAAGAACCTGGTGTTCTGCTCCGAAGGCAGCCCTAGCGGTTTTGACACCGCGCAGTACACCAGCTCCACCGACAACGACGCCGCCGAGCCGATCTATAACCGTCTGGTCGAGTTCGAGCGTGGCGCCACTGCCGTCCAACCCGCGCTGGCCAAAAGCTGGGAGGTGTCGCCCGACGGGCTGACCTATACCTTCCAACTGCGTGAAGGCGTGAAGTTTCATAGCAACAAGGACTTTACCCCCAGCCGTGAGTTCAACGCTGACGACGTGCTGTTCACCTTCAACCGCATGCTTAATCGCGAGCACCCATTTCGCAAACACTACCCGACCGAGTTCCCCTACTTCGTCAGCATGAGCCTGGACAAGAACATTGCCCAGGTTGAAAAAACTGGGCCGATGACAGTGGTGTTCACCCTCAACAGTGTCGATGCCGCGTTTGTGCAGAACCTGGCCATGAGCTTCGCCGCGATCCTCTCCGCCGAGTACGCCAACCACCTGATGACGTCCGGACGCCCCAGCGACATCAATCAGAAGCCGATTGGCACCGGGCCTTTCGTGTTCCAGCGCTATCAAAAGGACTCGCAGATCCGATATCGCGGCAACAAGGACTACTGGGACCAGGACAAGGTCAAACTCGACCAGTTGATCTTCTCGATCAACACCGACCCGTCAGTGCGCATCCAGAAGTTGCGTAAGGATGAGTGCCAGGTCACCGTCAACCCACGGCCGGCCGACCTTCAAGCACTGAAGAGCGATCAGCAACTGCAGGTGATCGAAAACCCTGGTTTCAACCTCGGCTATATCGCCTACAACGTCCAGCACAAGCCCTTTGACCAGCTTCAGGTTCGCCAGGCCATGGACATGGCAGTGAACAAGGCAGCCATCGTCCAGGCGGTGTACCAGCATGCCGGCCAAATGGCGGTCAACAGCATGCCACCAACCCAATGGTCCTACGATCACAGCATCAAGGACGCCGGCTACAACCCGGACAAGGCCCGTCAGTTGCTCAAGGCTGCAGGCGTCAAAGAAGGCACTGAAATCACCCTCTGGGCCATGCCCGTGCAGCGCCCCTACAACCCCAATGCCAAGCTGATGGCCGAGATGCTTCAGGCCGATTGGGGCAAGGTCGGCCTCAAGGTCAAGATCGTCAGCTACGAGTGGGGTGAATACCTCAAGCGCACCAAGGATGGCGAACACGACATCTCGCTGATCGGTTGGACCGGCGACAACGGTGACCCGGACAACTGGCTGGGTACGCTTTACAGCTGCGACGCCATCGGCAGCAATAACTACTCCATGTGGTGCGACCCGCAGTACGACGAGCTGGTCAAGAAAGCCAAGACCATCACTGATCGCGAGCAACGCACCGTCCTTTACCAGCAGGCCCAGCAGCGCCTCAAGCAGCAGGTGCCCATCACCCCGATCGCCCACTCGACGGTCAATCAACCGCTCAGTGCCAAGGTCGAGGACTTCAAGGTAAGCCCCTTCGGGCGCAACGTCTTTTCTGGCGTAGGCATCGAATAACCCCTGCACGCGTTCCTGGGAGTGCAACCCACTCCCAGGAACGCGTGCAGCTTGAATATGCCCGATTGTCATCGAGCAAACGTTTGCAACCCTTGTTTCACCAAGAAAACGTCAAGCTCACGAGGCCTGACGCTAACAAAAAAAGAAATGAAAGGGAGCTTTACCTTGAGACGAACCACAACCGCCGTACTGGCCCTGTCCATCACAGGGTTGTCCGTCATGTCCCAGGCCGAACCCATCAGCCAGGACGTTGTTCCGATCACCGTCAAGGGCACCAGTGCTCAGAGCGAAGCCACAGGCTTTGTCGAGGGCCAGAGCCTTTCCGGCTCGACCCGCAACTGGTACGCCCGCGAGCGTGCCACCCGCGCGCCGCTCTGGAAGTACTACAAAAGCGATGGCACTCGTCATGACACTCACAGCCGCGATAACTGGGTGCAAGGCACCATCCTCAATTACAGTTCGGGCTTTACCGAAGGCGCCATCGGCTTCGCCACTGAAGTTGCGGCCTACAACGCTATTGCCCTGGAACAGGGACGCGCGGCAGTCGCCGGGCCAAACAACCGCACCCTGACCCACAGTGATGGCGACGTCATTGGCCAGTGGAGCAAGATGGGGCTGGCCAACATCAAGGCACGCGTTTCCAATACAACCTTGACCGCTGGCCGCCAATCAATGGACACCCCGGTCATCGCCTACATCGGCAACCGTGCGTTGCCGTCGAGCTTCCAGGGCGTAAGCATTCGCAGCGAAGAATTCGACAACCTGTCGTTCGACGTCGGCACCTTCGACCGGGTGTCACCGCGTACCGAACAAAGCCTGAGCAAGTTTCGCTCCGAGTACGGCGCCAAGGGTGCGGAAACCGACCGCATCAGCATGGCCGGCCTCAACTACCAGCCCCTGCAAAGCCTGAAGACCAGCCTGTACGTGTCCAAGGTCGAGGACTTCTGGAACCAGTACTACTTCGGCGCTAACCATGTACTGGGCGACAGCTCGGTGCTGAGCCTGACCACCGGTCTGAACTACTACAAAACCAAAGATGAAGGCCGCAGCGAACTCGGTGAAATCGACAACGACACCTACAGTCTGTCGCTGGGCCTGACCCACCAGGCGCACAACCTGTCCTTCTCCTACCAACAGGTGAACGGTAACGAGTACTTCGATTACCTGCATGAAACCAACGCAATCTTCCTGGCCAACTCCCTACTCTCGGATTTCAACGGCCCGAACGAGAAGTCCATGCAGATCGCTTATGTACTGAACATGGCCCAATACGGTGTACCCGGCCTGAAGTTCAACCTGTACAACGCCCGCGGCTGGGACATTGATGGTACCCACTACCGGGGCACTGGCTATGACGTCAAAAACCTCGCCGGCGAGAACCACTATGAGTGGGGCATCGGCACCACGTATGCCGTTCAGAGCGGAGCCCTGAAGGACACCACCATTCGCGCCACCTACACCGCGCACCGTGCCAGTAAGAACCAAGGCGACGGCAGCCTGGACGAGCTGCGTATCGTGACCACCATTCCATTCAACATTCTCTAGCCTCGACCGCCACGGCCGGTTCACTGAATCGGTCGTGACGACTACGCTGGCTTAATTGATAGCAGGGAGGTTTCATGAAATTGCTACCGCTACAGGCTGCCTTGGCAGCCGTCCTGTTGAGTACCGCGGCGGGCCTCTCGGCCAAGCCGCTGGTGGTGTGTACCGAGGCCAGCCCGGAAGGCTTCGATATCGTCCAGTACACCACTGCAGTGACCGCCGACGCTTCGGCCGAAACCGTGTTCAACCGACTGGTCGACTTCAAACCCGGCACCACCCAGATCCAGCCGGCCCTGGCCGAACGCTGGGAAGTCAGCGCCGATGGCCTGACCTATACCTTCCATCTGCGCCAAGGGGTTAGGTTTCATACCACCGACTACTTCACTCCAACCCGCGAGATGAATGCCGACGACGTGCTGTGGAGCTTCCACCGCCAGCTGGACCCGAATCACCCGTGGCATAACAAGACCAGCATTGGCTTTCCGTACTTCGAGAGTATGGGGTTCAAGGACCTGCTAAAGAGCGTCGAGAAGACCGACGATCGTACCGTGGTCTTCACCCTCACCCGCCCGGAAGCCCCCTTCTTGCCAGACCTGGCCATGGCCTTCACTTCAATCTACTCGGCCGAGTATGGCGACCAGTTGCTCAAGGCTAACAAGACCGCCGACCTCAACAGCAAGCCGATTGGCACCGGGCCGTTCATCTTTCAGCGCTATAACAAGGATGCCCAGGTCCGCTACAAGCCCAACCCCGACTACTTCCGTGGCAAGCCACCGGCCGATGCGCTGATTTTCGCCATCGCCAACGACAACAACGTGCGTCTGCAGAAGCTCAGGGCTAACGAATGCCAGGTGGCGCTCTATCCCAAGCCCGACGACATCCCCAGCATCAAGGCTGATCCCAAGCTGAAAGTGGCTGAGATGGAAGCCTTGACCACCGGTTACATTTCCCTGAACACCGAGCACAAGTATTTGAGCGACGTGCGCGTGCGCAAAGCCATCAACATGGCCTTCGACCGCCAGACTCACGTCGACCAATTGTTTGGCAAAGGTAACGCGCTGGTCGGAGTAAACCCTTACCCGCCCACCCTGATGGGCTACAACACCGCCAACCAGAACCCGCCTCGCGACTTGGACAAAGCCCGCGCCCTGCTCAAGGAAGCCGGTGTGCCGGAAGGTACGGTACTGACCTTGTTCACCCGTAATGGCGGCGGCCCGACCAACCCCAATCCGCGCCTGAGTGCCGAAATGCTCCAGGCGGACCTGGCCAAGATCGGCCTTAAAGTCGACATCCGCATCATGGAGTGGGCCGAAATGCTGCGCCGGGCAAAAAAGGGCGAACCCGATATGGTGTCCACTGGCTGGGCCGGCGACAACGGCGACCCGGACAACTTCCTCACCCCGCTGCTCAGCTGTGATGCGGTCAAAAGCGGGGAGAACTATGCACGCTGGTGCAATCAGACATTCCAGGCGTTGATCGACAAGGCTCGGGCCGCAACCGATACGAATGAGCGCGCAGCGCTCTATGTAAAGGCGCTGGCGGTGTACGATGAAGACCAACCGTGGATCAGCATGGCGCATCCGAAGATGTTCACCGCCATGCGCAACAACGTGGAGGGGTACCACATCAACCCCCTCACCAATAACAACTTCGCCACTACCCAGGTGAAGTAGAACAAGAACGACCGCCGGCCCCTATCCGGGTGCCGGTGGCATGCCATACGGCTGATGAGGTACACCAGAAGATGTTTAGTTTTATTGCCCGGCGCCTGGGACTCTTGATCCCGACCTTCTTCGGCATCACCTTGCTGACGTTCGCGCTCATACGGCTGATACCCGGTGACCCGGTGGAAGTCATGATGGGCGAACGCCGGGTTGACCCGGAAATGCACGCCCAGGCCATGGAGCGCCTGGGTCTGAACAAGCCACTGCCAGAGCAGTACCTGGACTATGTCAGCAAGCTGGCCCAGGGCGATCTTGGCGAGTCGCTGCGTACCCGTGAAAGCGTCTGGACCGAGTTCCTCGCACTGTTCCCGGCAACCCTTGAGCTGGCCCTGGCGGCATTGTTCTTTGCCGGCATCATTGGCCTGCTCGCCGGGGTGATCGCGGCCCTCAAGCGCGGCTCGTTGTTTGATCACGGGGTCATGGGCATTTCCCTGGCGGGTTACTCGATGCCGATCTTCTGGTGGGGCCTGATCCTGATCATGTTCTTCTCCGTGAGCCTGGGCTGGACCCCGGTCTCCGGACGTATCGACCTGCTCTACGACATCGAGCCGACAACCGGCTTCATGCTCATCGACACCCTGCTCAGCGATGAAGAAGGCGCCTTCAAGGATGCGCTGATGCACCTGATTCTGCCGGCCATTGTTCTGGGCACCATTCCGTTGGCGGTGATCGCCAGGATGACCCGCTCCTCCATGCTCGAAGTGCTGCGCGAAGACTACATTCGCACCGCCCGCGCCAAAGGCCTGTCGCCAGCACGCGTGGTGTTCGTTCACGGCTTGCGCAATGCCTTGATTCCAGTGCTTACCGTGTTCGGTTTGCAGGTCGGCACGTTGCTGGCGGGCGCGGTACTGACCGAAACCATCTTTTCCTGGCCGGGCATCGGCAAATGGCTGATTGAAGCCATCGGTGCCCGTGACTACCCCGTGGTCCAGAACGGCATCCTGTTGATTGCCTGCCTGGTGATCCTGGTCAACTTCGTCGTGGATATCCTCTACGGCCTGGCCAACCCACGCATCCGTCATCAGCGCTGAGGGCCCCGCCATGACCACTCCACTTGCAAAAGCCGTTACCACTGCGGCCACCGCTGTCGACCAGAGCCTGCTCTACCCGTCTCCCTACAAGGAGTTCTGGCACGCGTTTTCCCGTAACAAAGGCGCGGTCGCCGGGCTGATGTTCATGAGCCTGATCGTGTTTTGCGCGCTGTTCGCTCCCTGGGTCGCGCCGCACAACCCCAGCGAGCAGTACCGCGACTTCCTGCTCACCCCGCCGGTGTGGCTCGAAGGCGGCAACTGGCAGTTCATTCTCGGCACCGATGAGTTGGGCCGCGATCTGCTTTCGCGTCTGATTCAAGGTTCGCGTCTGTCACTGTTGATCGGTTTGTCGTCGGTGGTGATCTCGCTGATTCCGGGGATATTCCTTGGCCTGTTGGCCGGGTTTTTCCCGCGTATCCTCGGCCCCTCGATCATGCGTCTGATGGACGTCATGCTGGCCCTGCCATCGTTGCTGCTGGCCGTGGCCATCGTCGCGATCCTCGGCCCTGGCTTGATCAACACCGTGATCGCCATTGCCATCGTCTCGTTGCCATCTTATGTGCGCCTGACCCGCGCCGCCGTCATGGGTGAGCTGAACCGCGACTACGTCACCGCCGCACGCCTGGCCGGCGCCAGCCTGCCGCGACTGATGTTCGTCACCGTGCTGCCTAACTGTATGGCGCCGCTGATCGTACAGGCCACCTTGAGCTTCTCCTCGGCAATTCTCGATGCCGCTGCCCTGGGCTTCCTGGGCCTTGGTGTACAACCACCAACCCCTGAGTGGGGCACCATGCTGGCCTCGGCCCGCGACTACATCGAACGTGCCTGGTGGGTGGTGAGCCTGCCTGGCCTGACCATTTTGCTCAGCGTGCTGGCAATCAACCTGATGGGTGACGGACTGCGCGATGCGCTGGACCCGAAACTCAAGAATGCCGCCTGAGGAGATTGCCATGTCACTTCTAGAAATCAAGAATCTGAATGTGCGCTTCGGCGATGCCAGCGCGGTGCCGGTGGTCGATGGTCTCGACCTGACAGTCAACGAAGGCGAGGTTTTGGCCATTGTCGGTGAATCCGGCTCGGGCAAGTCGGTGACCATGATGGCGCTGATGGGCCTGATTGACGCCCCAGGGCGCATCACCGCCGACGCCCTCACCTTCGACGGCACCAATATGCTCAAGCTCAGTGGTCGGCAACGGCGCAAGGTGGTTGGCAAGGATATGGCGATGGTCTTTCAGGACCCGATGACCGCCCTCAACCCTAGCTACACCGTCGGCTTCCAGATCGAAGAAGTCCTGCGCCAGCATTTGGGCCTGCGTGGTAAGGCTGCGCGTCAGCGTGCTCTGGAACTGCTCAAGAAAGTTGAAATACCCGCCGCCGAAAGTCGCCTGGACGCCTACCCGCACCAACTGTCCGGCGGCATGAGCCAGCGCGTGGCAATCGCCATGGCCATCGCAGGTGAACCCAAACTGCTGATCGCCGACGAACCGACCACCGCCCTGGACGTGACCATTCAGGCGCAGATCATGGAACTGCTGCTCAACCTGCAGAAAGAGCAGAACATGGCCCTGATCCTGATCACCCACGACCTGGCCGTGGTCGCCGAAACCGCCAAGCGGGTCTGTGTGATGTATGCCGGGCAAGCGGTGGAAGTCGGTCAGGTGCCGGAGCTGTTCGATGTTCCTGCACACCCCTACAGTGAAGCCCTGCTGGCTGCGATTCCCGAACACAGTGAAGGGGCCGAGCGCCTGGCGACCCTCCCCGGTATCGTTCCCGGTCGCTATGACCGTCCTGAAGGCTGCCTACTGTCGCCTCGCTGCCCTTACGTCCAGGACAATTGCCGCCGCCACCGTCCATCCCTCGATCCCCAGGCTCACAGCCAGGTCCGTTGTTTCTACCCGTTGAACCAGGAGGTGGCGTAATGACCGTCGTCCTTACCGCCCGCGAACTGACCCGTCACTATGAAGTTTCCCGCGGCCTGTTCAAGGGGCATGCCCTGGTCAGGGCGCTCAACGGTGTGTCGTTTGAACTGGAAGCTGGCAAAACCCTGGCGGTGGTCGGTGAGTCCGGCTGCGGCAAGTCGACCCTGGCGCGAGCCCTGACCCTGATTGAGGAGCCCTCTTCCGGCTCGTTGAAAATTGCCGGTCAAGAAGTGGCCGGGGCGAACAAAGCCGAGCGCAAGCAACTGCGCAAAGACGTGCAAATGGTCTTCCAGAGTCCCTATGCCTCGCTTAACCCACGCCAGAAGATCGGTGACCAGTTGGCCGAACCGCTACTGATCAACACCCGCCTGTCAAAAAGCGAGCGTCGGGAAAAGGTCCAGGCCATGATGCAACAGGTCGGCCTGCGTCCAGAGCATTACCAGCGCTATCCGCACATGTTTTCTGGAGGTCAGCGCCAGCGCATTGCCCTGGCTCGGGCGATGATGCTGCAGCCCAAAGTGCTGGTGGCCGATGAGCCGACTTCAGCCCTCGACGTGTCGATCCAGGCTCAGGTACTGAACCTGTTCATGGACCTGCAGAAGGAATTCAACACCGCCTACGTGTTCATTTCCCACAACCTGGCGGTGGTGCGTCATGTGGCCGATCAGGTGCTGGTGATGTACCTCGGCCGTCCGGCGGAAATGGGCCCCAAGGAAGATATCTACAACAAGCCGCTGCACCCTTATACCCAGGCATTGCTGTCGGCCACCCCGACTATCCACCCGGACCCGCTCAAGCCTAAGATCAAAATTGCCGGCGAGCTGCCCAATCCGTTGAATCCACCGTCAGGCTGCGCGTTCCACAAGCGCTGCCCATATGCCACTGAACGTTGTGCGTCAGAGGAGCCGGCGTTCAGGCAGGTGGGGACGCGGCAGGTGGCGTGTCACTATGCGGAGCAGTTTCTGTAAGCACCGCAGGGAGAAGCAGCCATCCCTCCAACCAAGACGCCGGCATCAATGATGTCGGCGTCTTGGTTGATCAATGACCAATCAATGCATGAAGATCGCGATCAGAATGATGACCGGAATGGGGACCCCGAGCATCCATAGCAATAGAGAGCGCATGATGTTTATCCTCGTTGGTTGAAGCGTTATCGAATCGGTGCGCCGACGTGCCTGACGGCAGCGTCTGCAGTGCCATCCAGCCACTGCACTCGGTCGCGTTGACGGCCACCGAACAGTGCCGCGAAACTGGCGAAAAACGCTCCGCACAGCAGGGCAATAAAGGTCCACAACGCGGTCCATGCCGCTGCTTTGGCTGCGGTATCAGCCGCCTGCTGCGCTTGAACTTTGGCTTGCTGGACCTGAGCGAACACTTGATCCACCCGTCCCTCGGCCTCGGCCTGGCTCACATCAATACGCTGGGCCACCAACTGCGCCAGATAAGCGCGGTCGGCTTCTCCCAGTGCGCCACCTTGAGCGATTGTCCTGGCCAGAATGCGCCCCGCCACAGCATTGGCGGCGTCTTCACTGACCGACACCGGGCGATCACTGCGAAACAGGCTGTCGACGAAATAGCCCATGGGGTCAGGCGTGGCCGCAACGCTAGAAACCGCGGCCATTGCATTCACTCCCGTTTTCGCCCCTGCGCTCAGCAGTCCGCCAGCGCTGCCCACAATCAGCATGGCTGCCGCCAGTGTGGCCACCGCCCAGGCGAGGAAGCCGTGGGCCGTGTCGCGAAAATACACTTCATCGCCATGCAGGTTGGCCCATTTCACCCGCAGCCGGCCGGCGATATAGCCACCCAGCCCGGAGGCAAGAATCTGCGTCAGCAGCAGCCAGATGATCGTCGAGATGCCCAGCACTTCGGCGCTGGCGCCTTCGTCCGCCCAGGGTGAGGTGGCTGCGAAGCCCAGCCCCGCGCCAAGGATTACCAGGATCAACGACAGGGCAGCCGCGGCGGCGGCGCCGGCAAAAATCGCCGCCCACGACACGCCCGAGCGATTTGGAGCGTCATTGGCAACGGATGACAGTTCGGCTGAAGTAATCATGAGTGAGCGCCTTTAGTCGTGAACAGCAGGTCCATTCGGCTTGCTCTGAAAGCGGTGCAGGCGTTGTGCCAAATGTGTCAAAAAATATCTTGATGGGTAATCAATGGGTTAAGTTTCGAGGCCTTTCTAGGATCGTGCAAAACACCCGAATGGCTGTTCCTGGCTCAGGGTTTATGCAATGTGTGCTGGCACTTCTACACAGGATCCGTTGGACTTGTTTCAAACCCGGGCCCCCGGCACTATCTCTCAATGACCCTGACCACACTCCCAGACGGCCCTGAACAAACCCCGATCACCGCTGAAACGGTCCTGCGCTACCACCTGTGCTGGAAGCACCGCGATCTCGACGGGGTGATCGCGCTCTATCACCCGGACGTTCAGTACCACGACTTTTTCCAGAACCGCGTGCTCGGCTACGACGAGATACGCGATTACGTACGCGTCTGTCTGCCTCATGAAGCTGGCGAAGACATCGTTCACAGCGACCGCATCCGCGTCGACGGCTGCACTGCGTTCATCCAGTACCAGGTGACGGTCCAAGGCGGCGAAGGCCTGGTGGCGTTCCAGTCCAGCGAAGCCATTACCGTGAAAGACGGGCTGATCTGGCGAGTCAATGAATACGCCACCCTGATTCGCAGAGACAGCAACGGCAGCGCCCGTTCCGGCCCACGCCCGGCCACCAGCCGCCTGGGCCTGTCGCCACGCCAGCTGTCGACCATGGCCCAGGACCTGGAGCACTACTTCCAGCGCCAGCGCCCCTACCTCGACCCGGAGCTGGACCTGCAGCAAGTCGCTGACGCCAGCGGCTACAGCCGCAACCAGATCTCTTACCTGCTCAACCAGGTGCTTGGCCAGAGCTTCTACCGTTACGTCAACCAGGCCCGGCTGCACCACCTGCTCGATGGCCTGAACCAGGCGCCGGCCAACGTCAAGACTGACGACCTGGCGTTCGCCGCCGGTTTCAACTCGCTGTCGGCCTTCTACAAGTGTTTTCGCCAGCACACAGGGCTATCGCCCAAGGCCTGGGTCAAGCAAAACTCTCTGCGTGCACGCAGCTAAGACAAGGCCCCCCGCCAGCTTCTAGGATCGCCTCCAGACCGTAACGGATGTGGAGCCGAACACAATGCAGCCATGGCGCAAGATCAGCCTTTGGATGGACCAGCTGGATGAGAACCTGACACCGCGTCCGGCCCTGCACCAGGACCTGGACGTGGATGTCTGTATCATCGGCGCCGGCTACACCGGGCTGTGGACCGCCTACTACCTCAAACAACAAGCACCGCAGCTGAACATCGCTATCATCGAAGCCAATATCGCAGGCTTCGGCGCCTCCGGACGCAATGGTGGCTGGCTGATGGGCAATATACTGGGTGAGGACCGCCTTCTCGCTGCCAGCTCGCCCGAGCAGCGCCGCGCCTCGTATGACCTGCTGCACGGCATTCCCGATGAAGTGCAGCGTGTGCTGGAGCGCGAGGAGATTGACTGCGATTACCGCAAAGGCGGCGTGCTGTATTGCGCGGCGCGTTACCCCGAGCAGCAAACCACTCTTCGCGCCTATCTGGACAAGCTCTACAAGCAAGGTCTGAACGAAGCCGATTACCGCTGGATGAGTCCGGAGCAACTGTCCCACCAGCTGCGTATCAGAAAACCCTATGGGGCCATCTTCAATCCCAATGTGGCGACCATTCAACCGGCCAAGCTGGTGCGAAGCCTGGCGCGTACGGTGGAAGGTATGGGCGTACGCCTGTACGAGAACAGCCCGGTGATCGACTGGCGTGCCGGAGAAGTGCGCACGGCGCAGGCACGAATCAAATGTCAGTGGGTGGTGCCCGCAGTCGAAGGCTATTCGGTCAATCTACCGCCACTGGGGCATTACCAGATGCCGGTGCAGAGCCTGTTAGTGGCCACCGAGCCGCTGCCTGAGCACTTCTGGGAAAAAATCGGCCTGAACCAGGGTCAGGCTTTTAGCGAAAACAGCCGCCAGGTCACGTATGGACAGCGCAGCGCCGACAACCGTCTGGTATTCGGTGCCCGTGGAGGCTACCGCTTTGCCGGGCGCCTGCGGGAAAACTTCGACCTCACCGACAGCGAAATCGAACTACGTCGCTACCTGTTTGGCGAGCTGTTCCCACAACTCAAGGATGTCGCCATCACCCACGCATGGGGCGGCAACCTGGGCATGGCCCGGCGTTTCCAGCCGCACATGCTCTGCGACCGCAAACAAGGTATCGCCCTGGCCGGTGGCTATGGCGGCGAAGGCGTCGGTGCCAGCAATCTGGGCGGCCGCACCCTGGCCGAGCTGATTCTGGAGCGACGCAGTGAGCTGACCGAGCAACCCTGGGTCCACACCGACAGCACACTGTCGAGCCTCAAGGGCTGGGAACCAGAGCCGTGTCGCTGGCTGGGCTACAACGCCATCATCAAGAGTTTCGTCCATGAAGACCAGACCCTCGCCAACCCGGACAGCGCCCCTTGGCGCCGACGCCTGGCCAGTGGTGTCGCGGACTTCATGGAAGGTTTCATGCACTGACTTTTCGTTCCCCCTGTACAGGATCCACCGGTATGAGCATTACCCAGTTCAAGAACACCGACACTGTCGCGTTGCAAGAATCGAATCCGGTCGCCGTGCCCCTCGGCGAGCCGGTGTCGATCGCTTCGGTGACCGCTGTCGAGCGCAGCGACGGCGTCGAAACCGGCATCTGGGAGTGCACCCCGGGTCGCTGGCGGCGGCAGATTGTCCAGCAGGAGTTCTGCCACTTCATCAAGGGCCGCTGCACCTTCACCCCTGACGGTGGCGAACCACTGACCATCGAAGCCGGCGACGCCATCATGCTGCCGGCTAACAGCACCGGAATCTGGGATATCCAGGAAACCGTGCGCAAAACCTACGTACTGATTTTCTGATCATTTGATCGCCTGCCTCCTTCGATAAAAACAGACAAAGCAAGGAATCCAGACATGCGCCCATTGCTCATCGCCCCATTGTTGCTGGCTAGCGCCGTTGCCCAGGCCGCCGACTCGGTAAAAATCTACAACTGGTCCAGCTACATCGCCCCCGACACCCTGAAGAACTTCCAGCAGGCCAGCGGTATCGTGCCGACCTACGACGTGTTCGACAGCAACGAAACCCTCGACGGCAAGCTGATGACCGGCAACTCCGGCTATGACGTGGTGTTTCCGTCCAACCACTTCATGGCCCGGCAGATCCAGGGCAAGATGCTGAAAAAACTCGACAAGAGTCAGCTGCCCAACTGGCAGAACCTCAATCCGGTGCTGCTCAAGGCCCTGGAGGTCAACGATCCGGGCAACCAGTATGGCTTCCCTTATCTGTGGGGCAGTACCGGCATCGGTTACAACATCGACAAGGTCAAAGCCGTGTTGGGCGACAATG
Organism: Pseudomonas sp. S06B 330; assembly: GCF_002845275.2. Lineage (NCBI taxonomy): Bacteria > Pseudomonadati > Pseudomonadota > Gammaproteobacteria > Pseudomonadales > Pseudomonadaceae > Pseudomonas > Pseudomonas tussilaginis. The sequence goes on from NZ_CP088149.1 coordinate 4,799,600, forward strand.
CGCCGGTGGATTCCTGGGACCTGATCTTCAAGCCCGAATACATCAGCAAGCTCAAGAGTTGTGGCGTAGCAGTGCTGGATAACGGTCCGGAGCTGCTGCCAATTGCCCTCAACTACCTGGGCCTGCCGCACCACAGTCAGGACCCGAAGGACTATGAAAAAGCCAAGGAACTGCTGATGAAGGTGCGCCCGTACATCAGCTACTTCCATTCATCCAAGTACACCGGTGACCTGGCCAACGGCGACATCTGCGTAGTGGTGGGTTTCTCGGGTGATGTGCTGCAGGCCAAGAACCGTGCAGAGGAAGCGAAGAATGGTGTGAAGGTCGGTTACTCGATCCCTAAAGAAGGCGCACCGATGTGGTTTGACATGGTTGCCATGCCAGTCGACGCACCGAACGAGAAAGCTGGCTACGCCTACATGAACTACCTGTTGCAACCAGAGGTTATGGCCAACATCAGCGAGCATGTGCAGTACGCTAACGGCAACCTCAAGGCAGACACCCTGGTGGACCCGGCCATGAAGGCCAACACCATGATTTACCCGAGCGACGAAATGCTCGGCAAATTGTATGCATTGGAGGCGATGCCGGCCAAGATTGACCGCATTCGGACGCGGCTCTGGACCAGTATCAAGGCAGGGAACTGAGTAAACGCCATCGCCGGCAAGCCGGCTCCCACAAGGGCTGTGGGAGCCGGCTTGCCGGCGAAGTTTTTAGTGGTGCTCGCGGGTCGCGCGGAACTTCACATCCGGCCAGCGCTCTTCCATCAGCGCCAGGTTGACCCGGGTCGGAGCCAGGTAAGTCAGGTGACCACCGCCGTCGATGGCCAGGTTTTCCACTGCCTTGTTCGAGAATTCCTCAAGCTTCTTCTTGTCGTCACAGCTGATCCAGCGTGCCGACCAGACCGTAATCGGCTCGTAGCCGCATTCGACCTTGTACTCTTCCTTCAAACGGCTGGCGACCACATCGAACTGCAGCACACCAACGGCGCCGAGGATGATGTCGTTGCTGCGCTCTGGGAAGAACACCTGGGTCGCGCCCTCTTCGGCCAGTTGTTGCAAGCCTTGGCGCAACTGCTTGGACTTGAGCGGATCTTTCAGGCGCACGCGACGGAACAGCTCCGGCGCGAAGTGCGGGATACCGGTGAAGCCCAGGGCTTCGCCTTCGGTGAAGGTGTCACCGATCTGGATCGTGCCGTGGTTGTGCAGACCAATGATATCGCCAGCCCAGGCCTCTTCCAGCTGCTCACGCTCGGAGGAGAAGAAGGTCAGCGCGTCGCCAATCCGAACATCTTTACCGGTGCGCACATGGCGCATCTTCATGCCTTTTTCGTAGCGCCCAGAGCAGATACGCATGAACGCGATACGGTCGCGGTGCTTAGGGTCCATGTTCGCCTGAATCTTGAACACGAAACCGCTGAATTTCTCTTCGGTTGGCTCGACGCTGCGCTCGTTGGCAACACGCGGCAGTGGGCGTGGCGCCCAGTCGACGACGGCATCGAGCACATGGTCAACACCGAAGTTACCCAATGCCGTACCGAAGAATACCGGTGTCAACTCGCCGCGCATGAACTCGCCTTGATCGAATTCGTGGCAGGCGCCCTGCACCAGCTCCAACTGCTCGAGGAAGCGCTCGTACTCGTCACCCAGGTGTGCGCGGGCTTCGTCGGAGTCGAGCTTCTCGATGATCTTCACCTCGGTACGCTCGTGGCCGTGGCCTGGGGTGTAGACGATGATGTAGTCACCGGCGAGGTGATACACGCCTTTGAAGTCGCGGTAGCAACCGATCGGCCAGGTGATCGGCGCGGCCTTGATCTTGAGGACTGCTTCGATCTCGTCGAGCAGTTCGATCGGGTCGCGGATGTCACGGTCGAGTTTGTTGATGAAGCTGACGATCGGCGTATCACGCAGACGGCAGACGTCCATCAGGGCGATGGTCCGTGGCTCGACCCCTTTACCGCCGTCGAGCACCATCAGCGCCGAGTCCACCGCCGTCAGGGTGCGGTAGGTGTCTTCGGAGAAGTCTTCGTGGCCCGGGGTATCGAGCAGGTTGATCATGTGCTCGCGATAAGGGAACTGCATCACCGAGGTGGTGATGGAGATACCACGTTGCTTCTCCATTTCCATCCAGTCGGAGGTGGCATGGCGGTCGGACTTTCGCGATTTCACCGTACCGGCAACGGCAATTGCCTTGCCCATCAGCAGGAGCTTTTCGGTGATGGTGGTTTTACCCGCATCGGGGTGGGAAATAATGGCGAAGGTGCGGCGTTTCGCGACTTCGGCGGCCTGGTTGGTCATGGGAAATCGCCTGGCAGGTGATTCAAAAAAAGGGCGCAGATTATAGCCCAAAACTACCCCTGAACTGAACCGTTGGGTGGATTAACGCTGGCTAAATGCCGCTTCAGATGGGAACCTTTACGGCTGTGGAGGCGTCCACTCCCCTGATTCGCAATCGGTTTTTACCGTTCGTCAGGGGTGATTTCACCGGCAACACGAGCCTGACGAGGCTTCGCTTATGGCGTGTTTCGCTCCCCTTCGGACAACACGCTGCTTATCGCGATCACACTGCCTGCTGCCTGGAATGGCGGCCGCCACGGGAGTGTGTTCGCCGACAATAAAAGGAGTCCGCCTGTGGCTAAAAGCTATGGCAAGGGGCTGATGGGATGTGCCTTTGTGCTCGTCATCCTGGCCCTGCTGATCCACTGGATCGGCATTGATACGATCGCGCATTACCGCGCCGATCTGTGGTTCTACCTGCAAGCACACCTGATCCTGGTGCTGCTATCGATGGTGGCGGCGTTAGCCGTGGGCATACCCGCTGGCATTGCCTTGAGTCGACCACACCGAGTCGACCGCGCCGAACGTTTCATGCAGTTTTTCAACATTGGCAACACCATCCCCCCCTTGGCCGTTCTGGCCATCGCCCTGAGCTTTCTGGGCATCGGCGCAGGTCCTGCAATCTTCGCCTTGTTCCTCGCCTCTCTCCTGCCCATCGTGCGCAACACCTACGAAGGCCTGAAAAACGTCCCCGCCTCGCTCAAGGAAGCCGCCACCGGTATCGGCATGACGCCCCGTCAGCGCCTATGGCGCGTCGAGCTACCCAATGCCGTGCCGATCATCATCGGCGGCGTGCGTGTGGCCCTGGCAATCAACGTCGGCACGGCGCCATTGTCGTTCCTGATTGGCGCCAACAGTCTGGGCAGCCTGATTTTCCCCGGCATTGCCCTGAACAATCAGCCGCAATTGCTGCTCGGCGCTGCCTGCACCGCCCTGCTCGCCCTGCTGCTTGACGCCCTGGTGGCGCAAGGCAGTCGGCGTTGGCTCGAACGCGGCCTGGCCCACTAAGCGAAGGAACTCCAATGAAAAAAATCGCCTTGTTACTGGGCGCGGCCCTGCTGTTCTCGGGATTTGCCCAAGCCGCGACAAAACCTGTGATTCGCCTCGGCGCACGGGTCTTCACCGAACAAAGCGTGCTGGCTGAAATCACCGCACGCTACCTCAACCAGAATGGCTTTGACGTACGCATCACGGGTGGATTGGGTAGCAATCTGGCACGTAGCGCCCATGAAACCGGTCAGCTGGACATGGTCTGGGAATACACCGGTGTGTCACTGGTGTCCTACAACCATATCGAAGAGCGCATGCCCAGTGCTGCTGCCACCTATGCCAAGGTCAAGGAACTGGACGCGAAGAAGGACCTGATCTGGCTGACGCCCTCGAAGTTCAGCAACACCTACGCCCTGGCCCTCCCGCGCAAGATCGCCGAGCAGTATCCGCAGGTAAACACTATCAGCGAGCTGAACCAGGTATTGCGCGAGGAAAACGACCGCAACCATGTAGTGGCCCTGGACACCGAGTTCGCCAATCGCCCCGACGGCCTGGTAGGACTCACTGATACCTACAACCTGCAACTGACCCGTCGCAACATCCGCCAGATGGACGCCGGTCTGGTCTACACCGCCCTGCGCAACGGCCAGGTGTTCAGTGGCCTGGTCTACACCACCGACGGACGCCTGAGTGCCTTCGACTTAAAGCTGCTTGAAGACGACAAACACTACTTCCCCGACTACACCGCAGCCCCCGTGGTGCGCAAGGAAATCCTCGACGCTCACCCGCAGCTGGCGCGCCTGCTCAAGCCGCTGGCCGAGCAGCTGGATGATGAAACCATGCGCCAGCTCAACGCCAAGGTCGACGTCGACCATCAGAGCCCGAGCACGGTAGCTGTCGAATACCTGCGCCAGCATCCACCTGCACAGGAGCAGCCATGACCATGCTCGATACCTTCGCTCACCTGGACTGGGCCCAGGTACTGCACCTGACCTGGCAGCACATTACCCTGGTCGGCATCGCCGTCAGCCTGGCGATTGTGTTCGGCGTACCGCTGGGCATCCTGATGACCCGCTTCCCCGCCCTCGCCGGCCCTCTGCAGGCTTGTGCCACAGTATTGCTGACCATTCCTTCAATCGCCCTGTTCGGCCTACTGCTGCCGTTCTACTCCAAGTTCGGTCAGGGCCTTGGGCCGTTACCGGCAATCACCGCCGTGTTCCTCTATTCACTGCTGCCGATCCTGCGCAACACCTACCTGGCACTGACCAATGTCGAGCCGGGCATTCGTGAAGCGGCGCGCGGTATCGGCATGACCTTCGGCCAGCGCTTGCGCATGGTCGAGCTGCCCATTGCCGTACCGGTCATTCTCGCCGGCGTGCGTACCGCTGTGGTCATGAACATTGGCGTCATGACCATCGCCGCAACAATCGGTGCCGGCGGCCTGGGTGTTCTTATCCTGACCTCCATCAGCCGTAGCGACATGTCGATGCTGCTGGTCGGTGCCGTGCTGGTGAGCCTGCTGGCCATCTTCGCCGACCTGCTGCTGCAAACCCTGCAACGTGCCCTGACTCCAGAAGGACTGCGCAAATGATCGAACTTCAGAACCTGAGCAAGACCTTTCACGCCAACGGCAAAGACGTCAAAGCCGTCGACGCCGTGAGTCTGACCGTCAATGAAGGCGAAATCTGCGTGTTCCTCGGCCCGTCCGGTTGCGGCAAGAGCACCACGCTGAAAATGATCAATCGCCTGATCACGCCGACCTCCGGCAAGGTGCTGATCAATGGCGAAGACACCAGCAGCCTGGACGAAGTGACCCTGCGCCGGCGTATTGGTTATGTGATCCAGCAAATTGGCCTGTTCCCCAACATGACCATCGAGGAAAACATCACCGTGGTTCCGCGCTTGCTTGGCTGGGACAAACAGAAATGCCATGAGCGTGCCCGCGAATTGATGAGCATGATCAAGCTCGAACCCAAGCAGTACCTGCAACGCTATCCGCGTGAACTCTCCGGTGGTCAGCAACAGCGAATCGGCGTGATCCGTGCCCTGGCCGCCGATGCGCCACTATTGTTGATGGACGAACCGTTCGGTGCGGTTGACCCGATCAACCGCGAGATGATCCAGAACGAGTTCTTCGAGATGCAGCGGGCCTTGAACAAGACCGTGATCATGGTCAGCCACGACATCGATGAGGCGATCAAGCTGGGCGACAAGATTGCCATCTTCCGGGCCGGCAAATTGATCCAGATTGACCATCCTGACACCCTGCTGGCACACCCGGCCGATGATTTTGTCAGCAACTTTGTTGGCCAGGACAGTACCCTCAAGCGCCTGCTGCTGGTGCGCGCTGAAGATGCGGCGGATAACGCGCCATCCGTGAGCCCGCAGACGCCGGTCAACGATGCCCTGGAATTGATGGACGAACATGACCGCCGCTATGTGGTGGTCACCTGTGAGCAGAACAAAGCCATGGGCTATGTGCGGCGCCGTGACCTGCATCGTCAGCAGGGTACCTGCGCCGATTTCTTGCGCACCTTCAATGCCACCGCTGCGCACGATGAACACCTGCGTATCCTGCTGTCGCGGATGTATGAATTCAATCGCTCGTGGTTGCCAGTACTGGATGCCGAGCAGGTGTTCTTGGGTGAGGTCACTCAGGAGTCAATTGCTGCGTACCTGAGCTCGGGGCGTTCGCGCGGAGGTAAGACCAGTATCGTATCGCCGGCTGAAGCTGTGGCCTGATCCGCAAACGCATCGCCGGCAAGGCCGGCTCCCACAACAGATGGCCTACCCTTCAGCTGTGGGAGCCGGTCTTGCCGGCGATGGGCCGCGCAAGCGGCTCCTACTCATCAGAACCCTACACTGGCCTGCACATAGAAAGTGCGCGGCTCACCCAGGTAAATCCCTGAGTTGTTATCGCTGGAACGGGTGTAGTACTGCTTGTCGAAGATGTTCTTCACCCCTGCCGCCAGCTTGAGGTTCGACAGCTCCTTGCCGAAGTCATAACCACCTCGCGCAGCCCAGGTGACGTACCCGGGAATATCGCCGTACTGGCCATCGGCACTCGGCTCGGTGATGTAGTCACCATTGAAGCTGCCATCGGCGTTCATGCCGGTACCCGGTGCACGCTGTTTCGACTGGGCGTAGGCATCCAGGTTCCAGGTCCAGCGATTGATCTGGTAACGCAGCCCGGCGTTGACGACCTGCCGCGAGTAGAACGGCAGGTCACGGCCCTTGAAGCCCGGAATCTCGCCTTCATAGGTGGCACGGGTGTAAGTGAAAGCGGCATTCGCACTCAGGCCCTGCAGGCGCGGATCCAGGCCCGACAGGTCATAGCGCATCGACGCTTCGATACCTTGGTGCTTGGTCGCACCAAGGTTGGTCCAGCCCACGTCGTTACTGATGTATTGCAGCTCGTCATCAAAGTCGATGTAGAACGCCGTCAGCTCGCCACCCCAGGTGCCGTTGTTGTAACGCGTGCCCACTTCATACGTCTTGGCTTTTTCCGGCTCCAGGCCGTTGGCCGTCTGGTCACCGCTGCCACCCTGACCCAACTGGAAGTACTGCAGGCTGCCGAACGAGGTTTCGTAGTTGGCAAACAGCTTCCATTCATCCGACAGGTGATACATCACGCTCAGCGCGGGCAACGGCTCGTCGCTACTGACACTGCGCTTCTTCTCCTGCACCGGCACACCGTTAGTGCCGAGTACCGGACGGTCGTGCCAGTCGGTGTTGATGTGCTCGAAACGAATGCCTGGGGTGACGGTCCAGTTGCCAACATCGATCTTGTCATCGATGTAATAGGCACTCGCTTCGGTACCACCCGTACGGTCCTGGTATACGTGCCCATCAGAGGTCGGCGTCTCGACAGGCACGTTGTCGATCAGCTCCAGGCGGCTAGCCTGCTCATGCATCGCTTCTTTGAGGTAGCGATAACCAACGCTGACTTCCTGGGTGGTAGGGCCGGCGAAGAAAATCCGCGACAGACGTGGTTCGATGGCGAACACGTGGTAGCTGCGCGGGTATGACGACAAGGTCTTCTGGTCGCGGGAAGCGATGGTGCTGCCACGGAAGCTGTCGGTGTAGTAGGTCTGCACCTCAAACTGGGTGAGGTCATCGATCTGGCGCAAGTACTTGAGCGAAACATCTTTGCGTCGACCACTGAAGTTGTCGTAGTCACGATCGGACTGGTACGGGTCGTCGTCGAACTGTGCCTGAGTCAAGCCACCGGGCATGTCGGCCTTGGCATCGTAGTAGTGGAAGTTCAGCCACAGCTCGTCGCTGTCGGTAACCGCCCAATGGGTCTTGAGCAGTACATCATCAATGTCGTTGTCGTTGTTGCTGCTGCGATAACCATCGCCATTAACCCCGGAGTACAGCAACGCCGCCCCCAGGCCGTTGTCCGCCGTGCCGCCAAGAAACGCCGACTCGATATGCTTCCAACCACCATGGCGAGACGTTTCCATGGTGGTGGACAGCTCACCGGTGGCCTTCTCGGGAATCGCGCGGGTAACGAAGTTAATGACTCCACCGACGTTCTGCGGGCCATACCGCACCGAGCCGGCACCGCGGACCACGTCGATGCTGTCGAGGTTGCCCGAGGAAATTGGCGCCATGGACAGCTGCGGCTGACCATAGGGGGCAAAGGCTGCCGGGATGCCATCGATCAGTACAGTCGAGCGAGGTGACAAACGCGAAGTCAGACCGCGCACCCCCACGTTAAGGGCAATATCACTGCCGCCGGTGCCATTGGAGTCCTGCACCTGCACACCCGGGATACCGCGCAGTACATCCCGCACGTTCATCGCGCCCTGCTCGATCATCGCCTCCCGGCGCACCACGGTGCGGGCGCCGGGATGGTTCTGGACCACAGTCTCTTCGGCGTTGCCAAGCCAGTCACCGACAACCTTGACGTCGGTCGGCGCCAGTTCGAGGCTGCCAGTGCTCAAGGTGCCGGCGTTCTGTGCTGGCTTGAGCACCACGGTGCCCTGGGAAATCTCGTAGGTCAGCCCGCTACCTTGCAGCAACGTTTGCAGGGCTTGCTCCGGCGCCAGGGTACCGGACACCGCCGGGGCCTGCTTGCCAGCGACAAGCTCCGGACTGAAGAACAGCTGCAGCGAAGTTTGCTGACCCAACTGGCTCAAGGCCGACGCCAAGGGTTGAGCCTGGATTTGAATGGCAGTGGCTGCCTCATCGGCGTAGCCAGTGGCGATGCCACCACTGATGGACAGGGCCAGGGCCAGCGGCAGCAAACGAAAGCGGGCGGCAGAACGCGGGGAAAACTTATTGTTGTTCACGTCGTCGAGAAATCCTGAGGGTACGGGATAAATGCCAGCTGCATGCAAATGTAAATGCTTGGCAGTTGCAGTTGGCCAGGAAGACGAACAACTGAAAAAAAACCTGAATCTATTTTGAAATTATTTCTTTGGAGCCATCGGAGTGGGTCTTGATCGCCACTGGAAGAATGCTCGGCAGGGCCCGTAACAAGGCATCGGTGTCGTCGCTACTGAAGGTGCTGCTCAGGCGTAACGCCGCCACTTTGCCTTCTGCCACGCGCAAGGGTTGTTCGCGGTAACGGGAGACTTCCTCAACCACTTCGCTTAATGGTGCGTCATTGAACACCAGCTTGCCGTTACGCCAGGCCGTCAACGCGGCGGCGTCGATGGCATAAGGCGCAGCCACCTGGCCTTGGGCATCGATTTGCGAGCCAAGCCCGGCACTGAGTAACGCCTGGCTGTCGCCGCGGCCTTGCACCCGGACTGAGCCCTGCTCCACCGCCACCTGGGTTCGCGCCGGATCCAGGCGCACATCGAAGCGCGTGCCTGTGACCGTTACGTGGCCGTTTACAGTACTAACGACAAAGGGCCGTGCGCTGTCATGGGCGACACTGAACATGACTTCCCCGGCAGCCAATTCAATACGCCGTTGTCCGGCACTGAAGTCGACCTTCAATTGCGTGCGGCCATTGAGCTCCAAGTGCGAACCGTCCGGTAGCTCAAGTTGACGACGTTCACCCAGGGCTGTGTGCAATTGGTCCTGATAGTTGAGCTGATGATGTTGCCAACCGAACCAGCCAAGCCCTACCGCTGCAGCCGCGACACCTGCGGCCAGAGCCTGCTGGATAAAACGCCGACGCGGTAACTGACGCACCGGATCCGCCTGGCACAAGGCCTCAAGACGCGCACGGGGCAGACTATCGGCAGCCTCCCAGAGCCGGGCGAGCAGATCGTACTCATACTGATGGTGTGCGTGCTGCGCCAGCCAGACATCACGTTGCGCCTGCTGGTCTGCCGGCAGCGCCCCGTCACGGCTGCGGGCAAACCACTGGGCCGCCTGCTCGCGCACGGCCTCGTTGCCACAAGGGCACGCGTGCTGATTCATGAAAACATTCGCCTGACTCATCTCGTCGACACATCCAGGTGCTCACGCAGATGCCGGAGCGTGCGGATCATATACTTTTCGACCATGTTCTTGGTCAAACCCATGCGTTCGGCGATTTCTGCCTGGGTCAGTCCTTCGAGCTTCTGCCAGATAAACACCCGCCGACAATTGAGCGGCAATTGCGCCAACGCACGCTCGACACTGTCAGCCAACTCGATGGCATGCATGTAGGCCTCCGGGTCGCCACTAGTGTCGGTGCCCGGATCAAAAATGTCTTGCTCCACAGCCTGGCGGCGATCTTCACGACGGTAACCATCCACCGCAATGTTGCGCGCGGTTTGGTGCAGGTATGCACGTGGCTGTTCGACCCCGACCTGGTCATTTTCCAGAACCCGGATAAAAGCATCATGTGCCAGATCCTCGGCCTGCTGACGATTGCGCAACTTGCGCGTCCAGGTGCCGATCAGCTCATGGTAGTGGTCTAGAAAGCCTTTGTGTCGCGACACGATGCGGGGGTCTTCGCCAAGCGGTGAGGAATGACGCGAATAGTAATGTTTCTTATTAAGCACGGCAATCGAAGTTCATGACAGGCGACGAAGCGTGATCGGGACAAAAAAATGTGTGACAGGCGACTCCCAACATCATCGTTGAGCACGGAAAATAATATGAACGGCCAGCACTGTGTACCGCTGATACGGCCCGTGCTTTTACAGGGCAATATTCGAGAGTTTTTTACTGCTTTCGCCGCTAACTTCGACGATTTCGCAACACTCGGCCAACCTGGCCAGATCACTGATAGTTCCTTGGGCATTTCGGTATTTTTAACGCTTTTGTCATCAAATTGAACATCTACTGTTTACCTGGGTCGGTTAAAAAGTGGCTGTGCAAGACGGGGCGACAGACGTGTGCGAAATCGCGACATTTTTTGTTGATCTTGAGCCCCTCAGGTCCTAAAGTTCGCGCCGAACGTCCATGCTGGAAACGATCCATCCGGCTCAAGTACTGACGACGAGACAGCAAGGTCACCCGTAGCTCGCTTCATCACGCACGGTTGACCTTTTTGCTTTCGGCGACATGCCTTGGGAAGTAGGCGAACCAAAGTGGGGATACGGAGGGCGTTCAGTTGCAGCCACTTTTTTATTCAGTTTGCCCATGGAGTCCCTAAGCATGTCGATTCAGGTCGAAGACTACTTCGCGCGCGATACCTTTGAGAAAATGAAGGCGTTCGCCGACAAGAAAGAAACCCCGTTCGTGCTCATCGACACCCAGATGATCAGCCAGGCCTACGATGACCTGCGCGCAGGTTTCGAATTCGCCAAGGTCTATTACGCGGTCAAGGCCAACCCTGCCGTGGAAATCATCGACCTGCTCAAGGAAAAAGGGTCGAACTTCGACATCGCCTCGATCTACGAGCTGGACAAGGTCATGGACCGTGGCGTCAGCGCTGACCGCATCAGCTACGGCAACACCATCAAGAAATCCAAGGACATTCGCTACTTCTACGAGAAGGGCGTGCGCCTGTATGCCACCGACTCTGAAGCCGACCTGCGCAACATCGCCAAGGCCGCGCCAGGTTCGAAAGTCTATGTGCGCATCCTTACCGAAGGCTCGACCACGGCCGACTGGCCGCTGTCGCGCAAGTTCGGCTGCCAGACCGACATGGCCATGGACCTGCTGATCCTCGCTCGCGACCTGGGCCTGGTGCCTTACGGCATCTCGTTCCACGTTGGCTCGCAACAGCGTGACATCAGCGTCTGGGACGCGGCGATTGCCAAGGTCAAAGTGATCTTCGAGCGCCTCAAAGAAGAAGACGGTATCGAACTCAAGCTGATCAACATGGGTGGCGGTTTCCCGGCCAACTACATCACCCGTACCAACAGCCTGGAAACCTACGCCGAAGAAATCATCCGCTTCCTCAAGGAAGACTTCGGTGATGACCTGCCGGAAATCATCCTCGAGCCAGGCCGTTCGCTGATCGCCAACGCCGGTATCCTGGTCAGTGAAGTGGTGCTGGTAGCACGCAAGTCGCGTACCGCTGTCGAGCGTTGGGTCTACACCGACGTGGGCAAATTCTCCGGCCTGATTGAAACCATGGACGAGTCCATCAAGTTCCCGATCTGGACCGAGAAAAAAGGCGAGATGGAAGAAGTGGTGATCGCCGGTCCGACCTGCGACAGCGCCGACATCATGTACGAGCATTACAAGTACGGCCTTCCGCTGAACCTCGCGATTGGCGACCGCCTGTACTGGCTGTCGACCGGTGCCTACACCACCAGCTACAGCGCGGTGGAATTCAACGGCTTCCCGCCGCTGAAGGCCTACTACCTGTAATCGCTGTAGCGGGCGGCCAAGCCGCCCATCGTGGGGCGTTCAACGCCCCGCTTCGAGCTGCGCCAAGCGCGTTCTGTAGGCCGATGCCAGGTTACGGATTTCTGCCTGCTCAGCCTGCTCCAGCGCTGGTCCGGCGACCCTCAGAAAATTCGCATTACCACCGGTCAATGCTCGCTGCAACCAGGCGAGTGCTTCCTGTATTTGCCCATGGGCGGCCAATACGCCGGCATGACTGAACTGTCCACGAAAATCTCCGGCGTGAGCCGAGCGCTGGTACCAACCCTGCGCCTCCAGAACATTGCCTTGGCAATGCTGGCCTTCCTCCAGATAACGCCCCAACAGGTTCATCGACTTGCCATGCCCCTGCTCGGCCGCCTGCCGATACCAGGCCTGCGCAGCACCATGGTCCAGGCGCACACCGCGTCCGGTGGCGAGCATATTGGCGTAGTTGTACATCCCCCAATCGAGCCCGGCCTCGGCGGCCATGCGGTAGTGACGTGCTGCTTGGGCGGGATCAACCGACCCGCCCCAACCGTGTTCCAGGCAGCGCCCAAGCATATTGTCAGCCATTGCGCTGCCGCGGCTGGCGGCGATGCTGAACCAGCGACGCGCCAGCGTGGGGTCCTTCTCGATGCCACGACCGTCCAGTAGGATCTGCCCAAGCAGTAACTGAGCTTCGATAACGTCCTGCCCGGCGGCGGCCAGAATGGCCTGAGCCGCCTTTGCCGGACTGTGTTCAAGCATCTGAGCGAACTGCTCGCTGTCCAGTTCCTGGCGATTACGCAATGCGAACGCCATGGCTCAGACCTCAACCCAGCGGCGCAGCAAATTGTGATAGGTGCCGGTCAATTGGATCAGCGCCGGGTGATCGGGCAACTCCGCTGTCAGTTGCTGAATCGCGTTGTCCATCTCGAACAGCAACGCGCGTTGGCTGTCCTCTCGCACCAGGCTTTGGGTCCAGAAGAACGCGGCATAACGTACGCCGCGGGTCACCGGATTGACCTTGTGCAGGCTGCTGCCCGGGTAGAGCACCAGGTCCCCTGCTGCCAGCTTCACCTGCTGCTCGCCGTAAGTGTCCTGAATCACCAGCTCACCACCGTCATAGTCTTCGGGGTTGCTCAGGAACAAGGTCGAAGACAGATCGGTGCGCACCCGCTCGTGGCTGCCACGGGGCTGACGCAGCGCGTTGTCGATGTGGAAGCCGAAATTGCCACCTTCGCGGTAACAGTTGATCAACGGCGGAAAAACCTTGTGTGGCAAGGCCGCCGACATGAACTGCGGGTGCTGCCACAGGCGCTCGATCAGTGCAGTGCCAATTTCTTTGGCCAACGGATGGCCTTCGGGCAGCTGCAGGTTGTGCTTGGCTTTGGCTGATTGGTAGCCGGCAGTGACCTTACCGTCGGCCCACTCGGTCTGCTCCAGTGCCTCACGGATACGCATGACTTCCTCGGTGGAGAACAGTCCGGATATGTGTAGCAGCATGGCGCGGGCACCTGAGAACGGAAAAGACACCAATGGTATTGATTCCCATTGGCCCACCACAAGCTCTTTCCGAGAGGCGGGACGTTTCAGCAAGGAACCGCCGCAGCAACAATTTGTAAAGATTGTAAATTTCTAACAAATAGCAATTCTTCTCAATTGTTACTCATATTTGTTTACATTATATTTCGCGGCCTTGAAACCTGGGGAAGGGGACCACCATGCCGCGTCACTACGTGCCAACCGCTGTCAGTTCACCACGCTTGCTCGCCTCCGCCATTGGTGTAGCGATTACGGCTACTTCTGCAGGACACCTGGCTTACGCCGCGGACACTGAAACGCCCAACAACGGCGCCATTTCCCTGGATGCCACCAGCGTCACCGGACAGGCTGAAACAGCCAGCACCGACTACAAGGTCGAGAACGCTTCTTCGCAGAAGTACACCGCGCCGCTGGTCGACATTCCACGCTCGGTGACTGTGGTCCCACAGCAAGTGATCAAAGACACTAACGCCCTCAACCTGCAAGACGCGCTGCGCACGGTGCCAGGTATCACCATGGGGGCTGGCGAAGGTGGCAACCCATCAGGCGACCGCCCATTCATCCGTGGCTTTGACTCACAGAATTCGATGTACCTGGATGGTGTACGTGACACCGGCTCGCAAACCCGTGAAATTTTTGCCATTGAATCAGTCGAAGTCGCCAAAGGCCCGAACTCGGCAATCGGCGGCCGTGGCGCAGCGGGCGGTACCATCAACCTGGTGAGCAAGCGCGCTCACCTGGGTAACACTGTCGATGGTGGCTTTACCTGGGGTTCGGACCAGACCAATCGCTACACCTTCGATGGCAACTATCAGTTCCTTGATACCGCCGCATTCCGCCTGAACCTGATGAGCCATGAGAGCAATGTCGCCGGTCGCGATGAAGTCAACTATGACCGTTGGGGCGTGGCACCGTCCTTGGTCTTTGGCTTGGGTACAGATACCCGCCTGAGCCTGGACTACTACCACGTCGAAAGCGATGACCTGCCAGACTCAGGCATCCCCTACAGCCTCAAATCCGGCAGTTCGGCCAATCGTACGTCGGCCAATCCAGACAAGCCGACCGACGGCGGAGACAGCGACAATTACTACGGCCTGGTCGGCCGCGACTTCTACAAAACCCGCGCCGACATCAGCACCATTGCCCTGGAACATGACCTGAGCGACTCGCTGACCATCAAGAATACCCTGCGCCACGGCAATACCCTGCAGGACTACATTTACAGCCAGCCGGATGACAGCAAAGGCAACATCCTCAACGGTGAAGTCTGGCGCCGACCGAACAACCGTGTGGCCAACACCCGTACCACCACCAACCAGACTGATCTGTTCGGTGAGGTGTACATCGGTGGATTCAAGAACACCTTCTCTACCGGTATCGAGTTGAGCCGCGAAGCCTCAACCAAAGAAGGCTACGACATCACCGGTTTTCGCGCGGGTAACTGCTCGACGCCTACTGGCCAGATCCCGGGCGTCTGCACCTCATTCCCCAACCCAGACCCGAACGAAGCCTGGGGTGGTGACGTGAGCCGTACCGATGCGGGTGCCGATACCACTAGCAACACCCGTGCTATCTACCTGACCGACACCCTCGAGCTGAATCCGGCCTGGCTGTTGACCATGGGCCTGCGCTACGACCATTTCGATACCAAAGCCAAAACCAAAGTGGCAGGCGGTGCGACCAGCTTCAAGACCGAAGACACCAGCGAATTCGTTACCGGCCAGTTGGGCCTGACCTGGAAGCCTGCGGAAAACGGCAGCATTTACATTTCTTATGCCACCTCGGCCACACCGGCTGGCGCCGCGTTGGGTGAAGGCAGCGACGGCAACCCGCTGCTGACCGCTACCACCACCAGTGAGCTGAAACCCGAGGAAACCACCAACTACGAAATCGGCACCAAATGGGACCTGCTTGACCAGCGCCTGAACCTGACTGCCGCGGTGTTTCGCACCGAGAAGGAAAATGCCCGAGTACTGGTCGATGCCAACACCTACCAGAACGCAGGCAAGAGCCGCGTCGACGGCCTGGAGCTGACCGCCACCGGTAAGTTGACCAACGCCTGGCAAGTGTTCGCCGGATACACCTACATGGATGCCAAGCTGATCGACGGTGGCGCGCAATCGGTAGGTGGTGTGCTGATCGATGGCTACAACGACGGCAACCAGATGCCCAACACGCCGAACAACAGCCTGACCTTGTGGACCACCTACAACATCACACCGAAGCTCACCATCGGCGGCGGCGCCTTCTACGTCGACGATGTGTTCGGCAACGTGACAAACAGCGTGATGGTCGATTCGTACTGGCGCTACGACGCCATGGCCAGCTACAAGCTGACCAAGAACGTCGATCTGCAATTGAACGTGCAGAACCTCACCAACGAGGTCTACTACGACAAGGCCTACGCGGCACACTATGCCAACCAGGCAGCGGGGCGCACTGCCCTGCTGACCACCAGCTTCCACTTCTGACGGACGCTGTCTGGCAGGCCCCGTTTCACTTCGGTGAACGGGGCTTTTGTGTATCAAGCATAATGTGCGACGCATTCGCATTGGCGGCAAGACAAGGTGATTGATGTGGTGAAGAAGTCGCTGTTCCAACTGCACTGGTTCTTCGGTATCACAGCCGGGCTGGTGCTGGCCTTGATGGGCATCACCGGAGCAATCTGGTCGTTCCAGGATGAACTGCTGCACCTGTTCAACCCCGATGTACTCAAGGTTGAGGTTCGTCAGGAAGGCGTATTGCCGATGCCTGAACTGGTACGCCGGATCGAAACCGAGCAAGGCGACAAGGTCTCGATGTTGCGAGTTGATACCCGCAGTGATAGCGCCGCACGGGTGTTCTTCACCCCGCCCCCGGGCGAACGTCGAGGTCCGATGCGCTATGCCGATCCTTACACCGGTAAGCTGCAGAGCGACGTAGCCGGCCAAGGCTTCTTTGACCTGATGCTGCAATTGCACCGTTTTCTGGCCATGGGCGACACTGGCCGACAGATCACCGGTGCTTGTACCCTGATGCTGATTTTCTTCTGCCTCTCCGGCTTGTATCTACGCTGGCCGCGCAAGACGCTGAATTGGCGTGCATGGTTGACCCTGGACTGGGCCAAGAAAGGTCGTGCCTTTAACTGGGACCTGCATGCGGTGGCCGGCACCTGGTGCCTGCTGTTCTATTTGCTGTTCGCCCTCACCGGCCTGTTCTGGTCATACGAGTGGTACCGCGAAGGCTTGAACAAACTGCTGGCTGATGGTCCTGCCGCTGGAGAGCAGCACAAACGTGGCGAAAGTCGCGGGCGCCCAGGCGGCGCTGCGAACAAAGACGCCAAACCGCTGGTCGTCGACTACGACGCCATCTGGAGCAACCTGCAAGCGGCCGCCGGCCCAACGATGACCAGCTACAACCTACGCCTGCCACCTGCTGGCGGGCAACCGGCGACGCTCTTCTACCTGCTTGAAGGTGCCGAGCACGAACGCGCCCTCAACACCCTGACCATCGACCCGGCCAACGGTCAGGTGAAAAAGCACGAGCGCTACGCCGACAAGTCACTCAAGGCACAGCTGCTGGCCAGCGTTTATGCCCTGCATGTGGGTAGTTACTTCGGCTTGCCGGGCCGGATCATTGTGACTGTCGCCAGCCTGACGATGCCGCTGTTCTTCATCACCGGCTGGTTGCTGTACCTGGATCGCCGCCGTAAAAAACGCCAGGTGCAGGCAGCACGCAGCACCCTGGCAACTGCGACCGATCAGGGCGACAGTTGGCTGGTGGGTTTCGCCAGCCAGAGCGGTTTTGCCGAGCAACTGGCCTGGCAGAGCGCCGGTCAGCTGCAGGCAGCCGGCGTGGCGGTTCAGGTTCGGCCATTGGCCGAATTGACCGAGGACGATCTCAACCAGGCCGAACGTGCGTTGTTCGTGGTCAGTACCTTTGGCGACGGCGAAGCGCCGGACAGTGCTCGCGGGTTCGAACGCAAAGTGCTCGGCCAACCCTGGACGCTGGACAATCTGAACTACGCCCTGCTTGCTTTGGGTGACCGGCAGTACCCCGAGTTCTGTGGCTTCGCCCGACGCCTACAGGCCTGGCTGGGTGAACGCGGCGCCACCACGGCCTTTGCCCCGGTGGAAGTCGACAACGCCGACCCTGCAGCCTTGCAACACTGGCAGGAGCAGCTGGCACAGCTGACCGGCAGCAAGCCGCCGGCCGCCTGGCAAGCACCAGCATTGAGCAACTGGACCCTGGTTCAGCGTGAGTTAATGAACCCGGGCAGCCAGGGCTCGGCAGTCTATTTGCTGGGGCTCAAGGCGCAGCAGCCAGCGCAGTGGCAGGCCGGTGACCTGGTGGAAGTCCTGCCGCGCAACAGCGCTCAAGACCTTGCGGTATTCCTGCGCGGAATGGGCCTGGATGGCGAAGCTCAGGTGCAAGTCGAGGGGCTGCAGGAAAGCCTGCTCCAGGCCCTGGCCAGCCGTAACCTACCCAAAAGTCGTGAGCACCTGGTTGGCCTGCATGCCCAGGCCTTGGTCGATGCGCTGATTCCCCTGACAGCACGGGAGTATTCGATTGCCTCGATTGCCAGTGATGGCGTGCTGGAGCTGATCGTGCGCCAGGAGCGGCACACTGATGGCAGTCTCGGGCTGGGTTCCGGTTGGCTGACTGAACATGTGCCTGTGGATAACAGTGTCAGCCTGCGCCTGCGCAGCAACAGTGGCTTCCATATGCCGGCGCCTGCAACACCGATGATTTTGATCGGCAATGGCACCGGGATTGCCGGGCTGCGTAGTTTGCTCAAGGCCCGTATCGTGGCGGGTGAGCAACGCAACTGGTTGTTGTTTGGCGAACGTAACCAGGCCCACGACTTTCTCTGTGCACAAGAACTGCAAGGTTGGCTGCGCAAGGGCGATTTGGCGCGCTTGGACCTGGCTTTCTCTCGCGATCAAGCACACAAGGTCTACGTGCAGGATCGCCTGCGTGAACAGGCGATTGAGCTGCGCCGTTGGCTGGCTGAAGGAGCCTCGATCTATATCTGTGGCAGCCTGCAGGGCATGGCCAGTGGTGTCGATGAGGTGCTGGCTGAGGTGCTGGGCGCAGCCGAAGTTGAACGTTTAATTGAACGTGGACGCTATCGCCGGGATGTGTACTAGGCCTTGAAACTCCATCGCTGGCAAGCCGGCGCCCACAGGGGCTGGCTTGCCAGCGATGGGGGCCAGTCTTGCTGGCGATTGACCTCAATGCAGATCGAACGTGTCTGCATCCAGGTTGGCCGGAAAACGTGTGCGGTAAGCCGCCAGATCCGCCGAACTCAGGACCACCGTAAACACCCCATCCGCTTCTCCCGCACTCAGCAGACTCTCACCCTGGAAGTCCAACACCTGGCTGTCACCTGAGTAGGCAAAGCCCTTACCGTCAGTACCCACCCGGTTCACCGCAGCGACGTAACACAGGTTTTCAATACCCCGTGCCGGTAACAAACGGTTCCAGTGCTGGCGCCGCGCCGCCGGCCAGTTGGCGGTATACAGCAACAGGTCGGTATCTTGGGCGTCGCGGCTCCACACCGGGAAACGCAGGTCGTAGCAAATCAGCGGTCTTACCCGCCAGCCTTTGACCTCGAACTGCACCTGGCGCTCGCCAGGCGTGTAATGCTTATGCTCACCGGCCATACGGAACAGGTGGCGCTTGTCGTAAAACAGAATCTCGCCATCTGGCCGCGCCCACAATAGGCGGTTACGGTGACTACCATCCGCGGCTTGGATGATCACACTGCCCGTGACCACCGCATCAAGTTTTTTCGCCTGACTCTTGAGCCACTTGTAGGTCGGGCCATTCTCTGGCTCAGCGAGGCTTTCGGAATCCATTGAAAAGCCTGTGGTGAACATTTCCGGCAGGATGATCAGGTCGGCGCCACGCGCTTGCTCCAGCAGGTTGTCGAAATGCTCGTAGTTCGCCAGGCGGTCCTGCCAGGCCAAGGTTGTCTGGACCAGGGCTACTTTCAGGTTGGGCAGAGCACTCAGATCGCGCATAGTTTTTCCGCTGCCTGACGCAGCGTCTCCTCGCGTTTGGCAAAACACAGGCGCACCAAGCGCTGTTCTGGGATGGGTTGCTGGTAAAACACCGATACCGGGATGGTCGCCACGCCGTGTTCACGGGTGAGCCACAGGGACATCTCGACATCGTTCAAATCGGGACGAATAGCTGAATAGTCGACCAGTTGGAAGTAAGTACCGGCGCTGCGGGTGAACTGAAAGCGTGAAGGTGTCAGCAGATCGCAGAACAGATCTCGTTTGGCCTGGTAAAACGCCGGGAGTTCTTCAACATGCTCAGGATGCTCAGCCATAAAGTCGGCCAGGGCCCACTGCAATGGCGTTACACCGCAAAAGTTGACGTACTGGTGGACCTTGCGCAGCTCTGCACTCAGGGCCGGTGGCGCAACCACATAACCGGTCTTCCAGCCAGTAACGTGGTAGGTCTTACCAAACGAACTGACGACAAAGGCGCGTTGGTACAAGGCTTCAACCGCCAGCACACTGGCATGCTGGACGCCATCGAACACCAGGTGTTCATAGACTTCATCACTGATCAGGTAAATATCGCGGTCGGCAATCAGCAGCGCCAGCTTGTCCAGGTCATCTCGGCTGATCAGCGCACCACTGGGGTTATGTGGCGAATTGAGAATGATCATCCGCGTTCGCGGGCTCAACGCTTCGGTGAGCTTCTGCCAATCAATAGCAAATTGGCCATCGGAAAGCTGGACATGTACGCAGCGCCCGCCGGCCAGTTCGACCGAAGGCTCATAGCTGTCATAGCTCGGGTCGAAGACAATCACTTCGTCACCGGCACGGACGACCGCATGAATAGCGCAGAAGATCGCTTCTGTGGCCCCTGGGGTGATGGTGACCTCAGTTTCAGCATCGACACTGACGCCATAGCTACGGGCGATCTTGGTCGCGACTTGCTGGCGCAAGGCGGGCAATCCGGTCATTGGGCAATACTGGTTGTGTCCAGCACTGACATGCCGGCCTACGGCATCGAGCAGGGCCTGGGGGCCATTGAAATCGGGAAAACCCTGGGACAGGTTCAAGGCGCCGGTTTGCGCGGCGAGCTGGGACATGGTGGTAAAGATGGTCGTGCCGACGTTCGGCAACTTGCTGCTGATCATGGAGCCCTCTTTCCTGCGAATCAATCCGGCTCGAGGCGGCGCGGTCAGAGACCGAGCATAGCGGATTGAGTGGTCAGGAAAAAGGTGAGCCTTGGGTGTTGCAAGGTGGGAGCTGGCCTTGCCAGCGATGCAGACACCGCGCAACAACTGACGTTGCGCCGATCCCATCGCCAGCAAGGCTGGCTCTCACACAGTCAGCGCTTATCTTTACGCTTTTTCTCGGCTTTCTTGTGGTGCGACATCAGGCGACGCTTCTTGTTGACCTGACGGTCGGTCAAGGTGTTCTTGTTGCCTTCGTACGGGTTATCACTGCCCTTGTACTCGATACGGATCGGCGTACCGACCAGTTTGAGCACGCGGCGATAGGTGTTTTCCAGGTAGCGCGAGTAGGACTTGGGTACCTTCTCAACCTGGTTACCGTGGATCACGATGATCGGCGGGTTAGCCCCCCCGAGGTGAGCGTAACGCAGCTTGATCCGGCGACCGTTGACCATTGGCGGCTGGTGATCGCTGACCGCGTCTTCAAGAATCTGGGTCAGACGGCTGGTCGGCCAGCGGGTGACCGCCGATTTGAACGAGTTCTGCACCGATTGGTACAGGTTGCCCACGCCAGTGCCGTGCAACGCCGAAATGAAATGAATGTCGGCGAAGTCGACGAAGAACAGTCGACGTTCCAGCTCAGTCTTCACATAATCGCGCTCGCCCGGCTGCATGCCATCCCACTTGTTCAGGGCGATGACGATGGCACGACCGGCTTCCAGGGCAAAGCCCAACAGGTTCAGGTCGTGGTCAACCACACCTTCGCGGGCATCCATGACGAAGATGACGACGTTGGCATCCTTGATCGCCTGCAGGGTCTTGACCACCGAGAACTTTTCAACTTCCTCGTGGATCTTGCCGCGCTTGCGCACGCCCGCCGTGTCAATCAGGGTGTACTTCTCTTCGTTACGCTCGAAGGGAATGTAGATACTGTCGCGCGTGGTGCCTGGCTGGTCGTAGACGATAACCCGGTCTTCCCCGAGCATGCGGTTGACCAGGGTCGACTTGCCGACGTTCGGACGACCAATGATGGCGATCTTGATGCCATCTTTCTCGCTTGGGCCAGGAATGCGGACCGCTTCCTCACCTTCGGCGACGTTCATGTCGACTTCTTCTTCGTCATTGTCCCGTGGGAAATCGCTCAGTACGGCTTCCAGCAGGTTGTTGACGCCACGGCCTTGAGCACCGGCCACGCCAATGGCGTTACCCATACCCAGCGGCGAGAACTCGGCGATGGCGGTGTT
Source organism: Pseudomonas sp. S06B 330 (assembly GCF_002845275.2). Taxonomy (NCBI): domain Bacteria; kingdom Pseudomonadati; phylum Pseudomonadota; class Gammaproteobacteria; order Pseudomonadales; family Pseudomonadaceae; genus Pseudomonas; species Pseudomonas tussilaginis. The sequence goes on from NZ_CP088149.1 coordinate 4,821,583, forward strand.
CGGATCGATGTTATCGATCTTGTTGGCCACCAGGATCGAGCGCTTGTTGCGCTTGCGCAGGTGCTCGGAAATCATCTGGTCGGCGGCGGTCAGGCCAGCGCGGGCATCAACCAGAAACAGCACCACATCGGCTTCTTCGATGGCCAGCAGCGACTGCTCGGCCATTTTTTCGTCCATGCCGTGCTCGTCACCGGAAATACCACCGGTGTCGACCAGGATGTACGAACGGCCTTGCCAGCTGGCTTCACCGTACTGACGGTCACGGGTCAGCCCGGACAGGTCGCCGACGATAGCGTCGCGGGTCCTGGTCAGGCGGTTGAACATGGTGGATTTACCGACGTTCGGTCGGCCCACCAGGGCGATTACGGGAACCATGCGGCTCTCCACTTCATAAATTCAGAAAATACAAAGGCCGCTGCACTGCAGCGGCCGGAGTTCGGGCGGCACCCGAAGTGCCGCAGCCCGAGGCCGGTAAGGCCTCAAGCATAGCCTCAGCGGATGGTCAGTGCCTCGAGCTTGCCGCTGTTGCCGTACACATAGATGGTGTCACCCACCACCAGCGGACGGGCGCGCAGGCCATCGCTGTCAATACGCTCACGGCCGACGAAGCGACCATCGACCTGGCTGAGCAGGTGCAGGTAGCCTTCCAGGTCACCTACAGCTACATAGCTGGAGAACACTTCCGGCGCCGACAGCTGACGACGTGCCAACGAATCGTTGCTCCACAGCGCGCTGGACGAACGCTCGTCGATGCCTTCTACGGTACCCGAAGCCAGGCTCACGTAGACGTTACCGAAGCCCTGGGCCACACCGGTGTAGCTGGACGCATCACGCTGCCACATCACCCGACCGCTTTCCAGGTCCAGGCCGGCAACCCGACCTTGGTAGCTGCTCACGTACAAGGTACCGCCAGATAGCAGCAGGCCGCCGTCGATATCGACTACGCGGTCCAGCTCCGAGCGACCTTGCGGAATTGCCACACGCTGTTCCCAGACCGGCACACCGTTGCGGGTATCGAGGGCAACGACCTTACCGGTCGACAGACCTGCGACAGCCAGACGGTTGGTCACGATCGGCGCACCGGTACCGCGCAGGGTCAGTACGGCCGGCGTGCTTTCGTAGATCCAGCGGCGGTCACCGGTACTGGCATCCAGACCGATTACGCGATCGTCCTGGGTTTGCACGACCACCACGTCACCGTTGGTGGCAGGCGGCGCCAGCACTTCACTGGTAACGCGCGAACGCCAGCGTTCTTCACCGGTGCTGGCATCCAGGGCGATTACTTCACCGCGCAGCGTACCGAGCATGACCATGCCGTAACCTACGCCAACAGCGCCGGAGACAGGCAATTCGAGGTCTTTTTTCCAGGCCACGTCGCCGTTGTTGCGATCCATCGCCATGACGATGCCAGTGACATCGGCGGCGTAGATGCGATCATTTTCGATCGCTGGCACCAGCATGTTGAAGGACTCGCCCTGACCGTCACCGATCGAGCGGCTCCATTGCTTCTTCAGGACCACCTCTTCGGTGAACTTGGTCAGCTCGGCCGGCGGCAATTCCTTTTTGCTGTTGCTGCTGCAACCCACGGCCAAAAGGGCCAGGGTCAGCACTGCTGCATGTTTCCAACCGATCACGTCACGCATCCCCTTTGGCCAGGTCGTCGAGCTTGAGTTGCAAACCACCGATCGCAGCGTCGTCAGACAGCGCGGCCTTGGCCTTTTCGTAAGCACTGTGCGCATCAGCAGCACGGCCCAGCTGTACCAGCAGGTCGCCTTTAAGCTCTTCGCGGCTGGCCAGGAACGCCTTATCGGCATCGCCTTCCAGCAATTTCAGGGCCTCGTCGACTTTGTTCTGAGCGGCCAGGACACGGGCCAGACGCTGACGGGCGATCTCGCCCAGTGTGTCGTCAGCCGGCTTGTCGACGATCGACTTGAGTTCGGTGGCAGCGTCGTCCAGCTTGCCAGACTCGACCGCGACCTTGGCCACGAACAGGCTACCGTACTGGGCATAAGCAGAACCGCCAAACTCATTCTTGAGCTTGCCGGACAACTCAGCGACCTTGGCCGCATCCGGCTCGCCGCTTGGCGTCAGGGTGGTTTCCAGCAGGGCCTGATAGAGGTTCGAGGCGCCTTGCGACTGGTTGCCCTGGTACTTCTGGAAAGCCTGCCAGCCGAACACTATTACCAGTGCCAGCAGGCCGCCGGTTACCAGTGGTTTGCCGTTACGCTGCCACCAGTCCTTGAATGCTGCCAGCTGTTCATCATCGCTACTCGACACCCCAATACTCCTTTTCACCAAATCGGCTGTTGACCCGCTTCACGCCTGCGCGAGAGAAGCTTCCAGGTGCTCTGCCAGAGCATCCCAGGCAATGTTTTGTTGTTCGCCCTGGCCACGCAGGGGTTTGAAACCTACCACTTGTTGCGCCAGTTCGTCGTCCCCCAGGATCAAAGCGAACAGCGCGTTGCTCTTGTCGGCCTTTTTGAACTGACTCTTGAAGCTGCCAGCGCCGGCGTTAACCTGCAGGCGCAGGTTCGGCAGGCGATCACGCAGACGCTCGGTCAAGGCCAGGCCTGCCAGCTCCGCTTGCTCACCGAAGGCGCACAGGTAGACATCAACCTGACGGTTGATCGACTCAGGCACCTGCTCCAGGGTTTCCAGCAGCAGGATCAAACGCTCGATACCCATGGCAAAACCAACGCCGGGGGTCGGCTTACCGCCCATCTGCTCGACCAGGCCGTCGTAGCGGCCACCGGCGCAGACAGTGCCCTGGGAGCCAAGCTTGTCGGTGACCCACTCGAACACGGTCTTGCTGTAGTAATCCAGACCACGCACCAGCTTGGTGTTGATCACGAACGGAATCCCGGCAGCATCCAGACGTGCCTTGAGGCCTTCGAAATGGATCCGCGATTCTTCGTCCAGATAATCTTCCAGCTTCGGTGCACCGACCAGTACCGCCTGAGTGTTGGCGTCCTTGCTGTCGAGGATGCGCAGCGGGTTGGTCTTCAGGCGACGTTGGCTGTCTTCGTCCAGCTGTTCCAGGCGCGCCGAGAGAAACTCGACCAGCGCATCACGGTAGCGGGCACGGGCTTCGCTGGTACCCAGGCTGTTGAGTTCGAGTTTGACCGCGTCACGGATACCCAGCAGGCCCCACAGGCGCCAGGTGAGCACGATCAACTCGGCATCGATGTCCGGCCCATCGAGGTTGAAGACTTCAACACCGATCTGGTTGAACTGGCGATAACGACCTTTCTGCGGGCGCTCATGACGGAACATCTGACCGATGTACCAGAGTTTCTGCACCTGGCCACCACCGCTGATGCCGTGTTCAAGCACAGCACGTACACAGGCTGCAGTGCCTTCAGGACGCAGAGTCAGGGAGTCACCGTTGCGGTCGGCGAAGGTGTACATCTCTTTTTCAACGATGTCAGTCACTTCACCGATCGAGCGCTTGAACAGCTCGGTGAACTCGACAATCGGCGTGCGGATCTGACGATAGCCGTAGGTATCCAGCAGGCCGGCCACGGTGCTCTCAAAGTAGCGCCACAGCGGAGTCTGCTCGGGCAGGATGTCGTTCATGCCACGGATGGCTTGCAGCGATTTACTCACGAAAAGTCCTTACGAATCTGGGTGTCAGCCACGGGCGATCAACGCTGCGTCGGCCTCGGCCTTTTCGGCCGCTTTCTGGCGGATGAGTCTTTCCAGCTCATCGACCAGGTTGTCATTGGTCAGCTTTTGCGCAGGTTTGCCATCGATGTAGATCAGGTTCGGCGTGCCGCCGGTCAGACCCACATGGGCTTCTTTGGCTTCGCCCGGCCCATTGACCACACAGCCGATCACGGCTACGTCCAACGGTACCAGCAAGTCCTCCAGGCGCCCTTCCAGCTCGTTCATGGTTTTCACCACATCGAAGTTCTGCCGCGAGCAGCTCGGGCAGGCGATGAAGTTGATGCCACGCGAACGAAGGTGCAGGGACTTGAGGATGTCGTAACCGACTTTTACTTCCTCAACCGGATCTGCCGCCAGGGAGATGCGAATAGTATCGCCAATCCCTTCGGCAAGCAGCATACCGAGGCCAACTGCGGATTTCACCGTACCCGAACGCAGGCCACCGGCTTCGGTGATGCCCAAGTGCAGCGGCTGGATGATCTGCTTGGCCAGCAAGCGGTAGGCTTCGACGGCCATGAACACGTCGGAGGCCTTGACGCTAACCTTGAAATCCTGGAAATCCAGGCGATCAAGGTGTTCGACGTGACGCATGGCCGACTCGACCAGCGCTGCCGGGGTCGGCTCGCCGTACTTTTTCTGCAGATCTTTTTCCAGGGAACCGGCGTTGACGCCGATGCGAATTGGAATGCCACGATCGCGGGCTGCGTCGACCACCGCACGCACGCGGTCTTCGCGACCGATGTTGCCTGGGTTGATCCGCAGGCAATCGACACCCAGCTCTGCCACACGCAGGGCAATGCGGTAGTCGAAGTGGATATCGGCAACCAGCGGTACGCTGACCTGCTGCTTGATCTTGCCAAAGGCTTCGGCCGCGTCCATGTCCGGTACCGAGACACGAACAATATCGACGCCGGCATCAACCAGGCGGTTGATCTGCGCCACAGTGGCGGCGACGTCATTGGTGTCGGTGTTGGTCATGCTCTGGACGGCGATAGGGGCATCGCCGCCGACAGGTACATTTCCTACCCAGATTTTTCGCGATTCGCGACGTTTGATCGGTGATTCGCCGTGCATGACTTATTGTCCCAACTTCAGGCGAGCAGTCTCGCCACTGGTGAACGGCGCAACGTCAACAGGCTGGCCGTTGTAGCTGACCTGCGCGCCCCGGGCATAGCCCAGGCGTACCGCAAACGGCGGCTTGCCGGTCAGGTCCAGGCTGTCGCCCTTGCGCTTGATGGCGCTGAACAGCACCTTGCCATTGCCGTCGGTGACCGAAGTCCAGCAATCGGCGGTGAATTGCATGTGCAGTTGGCCGCTGCCTGCCGCTGCCGGTGCCTGTACCGCCGCTGGCGCAGGCGTTGCGGCAGGTGCGGTCGCGACCACCACAGGAGTGGCAGGCGCTGCTGGTGCGGTGACTGGTGCAGCAGCAGGCGCCGGAGCGGTCGTGGCTACTGGCGCGACAGGTACTACAGGAGCGGTGGCTGCCGGAACTGCAGGAACAACTGCGGTGGTGGCTGGCGCTTGTGGCGCAGGCGCGTCTTGCACGGGCTCAGCACTGGCTGGCGCCTGCTCAAGGTCCAAAGGCGTGCTTTGCGGCTGCTGGGCAGCGTTAACAGCCTGATCTTCCGGCTCGTCCAATGGATGAATCTGAGTGGTGCCGTCGGCGCTTTCAACTTCGACATGCTCAAGGGCCATGTTGACCAGGTCCTTGCTGCGCTGACTGCTCTGGTCCTGCCACCAGAAGAAGCCACCACCAATCACCACCACCAACAGCAACAAGCTGACGATGCGCAGGATGTTATGTGACAGCCGCACCGGCTCTTCGATGCGTCCCAGCGCATGCACATCGCTGCCTTGGGCATGGGTGCCGGTGCACTGGTCGAAGGCTTGCACCAAGGGGGCCTGGTCCATGTCCAGCAGCTTGGCATAGGCACGGATGTAGCCGCGGGCAAAGGTATGCCCCGGCAGCTTGTCGAAGGCGCCGGCTTCAAGGTTGTTCAGGGAACTCACGGTCAGGTTTAGCTTGCGGGCCACCTCGGCCTGTGACCAGTCCCTGCTTTCTCGGGCCTGACGCAGAGTGTCACCTGGATTTTCGCGAGTCGCTGCTGCTAATTCGGGATGCGCCGCTTTCATCATTGCTCCGACAGGTATTGCTGATATTCCGGCGTACCGGGATAAAGTCGTTGTAATTGCAGGCCCAAATCGGCGGCCTTGTTCCGTTCTTCGAAAACATTGGCCAGGCGACTGCCCAGCAACAAGCTGCGGGCACTGTGGTCGCTCAGCTGGCTGAAACGATCGTAGTAGTCGCGGGCCGGCACATAATGCCTGTCTTCGTAAGACAACTCAGCCATTTCCAGCAACGCACGTGGTTGCTGCTGGTTGAGTCGCAAAGCTTTTACCAGGTATTCCTGGGCCTGGTCACGCTGACCAAGCCGCAGGGCGGTCAGGCCGAGGCTTTCGAATACCCGTGAACGTTCAGGATACAGGGTATCGGCCGCCGCTTGGGCAAACATCTGCTGCGCCTGCGCGTATTGCCCCTGAGCATAAAGGAAACTGCCGTAATTGTTACGGGTCCGTGTATCGTCAGGGCGACTGGCCAGGGCCTTAAGGTAGTGACTGCGGGCCAAGTCAGGCTCGTCTTCGGCCTGATACACCAACGCCAGGGCGCCGTTTGCAGTGGCGTCCTGGCTATCGAGATCAAGGGCTTTTTTCAGTGGGCCTTTGGCCTGCTCGGTCAAACCTTGTTGCAAATAACCCAACCCCAACTGCACGTAGGCCTGCGTTGCCTGCGCCCGCCCTTCGCGGCTCGCCAGCGCGTCCGAACTCCCGCCGGACACGCAGCCTGCAAGCAGGGCGAGCGACAGGATCGACAGCGCGACGCGCAAGGTCATGGAGTTCCTCTCTTCAGTTGCCAGCAGCGCTTTCTTGCACCTGCACATCACCGTCGGCATTCAACTGCCGCACGGCGATATAGCGCTCGCTGCGGCGGGTGCGGTCCATCACCTGGCCGACCAATTGGCCGCAGGCCGCATCGATGTCTTCACCACGGGTGGTGCGCACGGTGACGTTGTAGCCGGCATGATGCAGGTGGTCCTGAAAACGACGGATAGCGTTGTTGCTTGGCCGCTCGTAACCAGAGTGCGGGAACGGGTTGAACGGGATCAAGTTGATCTTGCACGGTACGTTCTTGAGCAGCTCGGCCATTTCCACGGCGTGTTCGAGCTTGTCGTTAACGTCCTTGAGCAGGGTGTACTCAATGGTCAGTACGCGCTTTTCGCCGAGTTGCGACATGTAGCTCATGCACGCTTCGAGCAATACCTTGAGCGGGTACTTCTTGTTGATCGGCACCAGCTCGTTGCGCAGCGCATCGTTCGGCGCGTGCAGCGACAGGGCTAGAGAGACGTCGATGTGCTTGGCCAGCTCTTCGATCATCGGTACCACGCCGGAGGTGGACAGGGTCACCCGGCGCTTGGAAATGCCGTAGCCGAGGTCGTCCATCATCAGGTGCATGGCAGCGACCACGTTGTCGAAGTTCAGCAGCGGCTCGCCCATGCCCATCATCACCACGTTGGTGATGGCACGGTCGATCTTGGCTGGCACGGTGCCGAACGACTTGTTGGCAATCCACACCTGGCCGATCACTTCGGCGGCGGTGAGGTTGCTGTTGAATCCTTGCTTGCCGGTGGAGCAGAAACTGCAGTCCAGGGCGCAACCGGCCTGAGACGAGACACACAGCGTGCCACGCTTGCCCTGGGGGATGTACACGGTCTCGACGCAGCTGCCGGACGCCACGCGCACCACCCATTTACGGGTGCCGTCGCTGGAGATGTCCTCGCTGACCACTTCCGGACCGCGAACTTCGGCAACTTCCTTGAGCTTTTCGCGCAAGGCCTTGCCGACGTTGGTCATGGCGTCGAAATCATCGACGCCAAAGTGGTGAATCCATTTCATTACCTGACCGGCACGGAAACGCTTCTCCCCGATAGAGTCGAAGAATTTTTCCATTTCCGGCTGGGTAAGCCCCAACAGGTTAGTTTTGCCAGTCGATGTCGTCATGGATTCACCCTCACCCGTAAGCTTTCGCTTAGCGAGTGGTTACCTCGGTAGCTGCGAAGAAGTAAGCGATTTCGCGAGCAGCAGCGGCTTCGGAGTCCGAACCGTGTACGGCGTTGGCGTCGATGGACTCAGCGAAGTCAGCACGGATGGTGCCAGGAGCAGCTTCTTTAGGGTTGGTAGCGCCCATCAGCTCACGGTTCAGAGCGATGGCGTTTTCGCCTTCCAGAACCTGAACAACAACTGGACCGGAGGTCATGAAAGCAACCAGGTCACCGAAGAAACCGCGCTCGCTGTGCTCAGCGTAGAAGCCTTCAGCTTCGGCTTTGGACAGCTGCTTGATTTTCGAAGCAACGATTTTCAGGCCAGCGTCTTCGAAGCGAGTGGTGATCTTGCCGATCACGTTCTTGGCAACGGCGTCAGGCTTGATGATGGAGAAAGTACGTTGAACAGCCATGGTGAAACTCCAGAAACGTTGAGTGAAGCGAAAAATTAAACCCGCGAATTATACGCGGGTTCCGGGGGATTGCCTAACCTGCCGAGCGCGCTCAGTCGGCTTCTTCGATCCAGGCCGCCTGAATGGCTTCGAGAACTTTCTCGCCGCCACGCTGCGGATCGTCACTGAATTCCGGCAAAGCCAGCACCCACTGGTGCAGATCGACGAAATTCACATAACGAGGATCGACTTCCGGCTTGCTTTCGGCAAGCTGGATTGCAATTTCAAGTACATCAACCCATTTCAGGCTCATGTCAGCTCCAGATCAATGCGGCGCTTCGGCGGCGTGGTTGAGGGAGTACTTGGGGATCTCGACGGTCACGTCTTCGGTGCCGACCTTGGCCTGACAAGTCAGGCGCGACGTAGGCTCCAGCCCCCAGGCACGGTCGAGATAGTCCTCTTCCAGCTCATCGGCCTCATTGAGCGAATTGAAGCCTTCGCGAATGACGCAGTGGCACGTGGTGCAGGCGCAGACGCCACCGCAAGCGCTTTCAATCTCGATGTGGTTGTCGTGCGCCACTTCCAGAATGGACTTACCTGTCTCAGCCTCCACCACCATGCCATCCGGGCAGAACTTCTCGTGGGGTAGAAAAATCACCTGCGGCATTGGTTACTCCTCGATCTCATTCAGGTTGCGCCCGGCCAACGCGGCTTTTACCGTCGAATCAAGGCGACGGGCGGCAAAGGCATCGGTCACCTGCGACAGACGCTTGGTCTGCTGCTCGATGGCTGCGCCATCGGTGCCGTTGATCAAATCACGCAAGTCTTGCATCTGTTGCTCGATTGCCAAACGCTCTTCGGCGTCCAGCAGGCGCTCGCCATCGGCGTCCAACGCGCCCTGCACCGCTTCAAGCAAGCGCTCAGCATCGACCTGATGCTCGCGCAACTGGCGGGCAACCTTGTCGAAACCGGCATGCTCGAAGGAGTCCTTGAGCATGCGGGCAATTTCGCCGTCGGTCAGACCGTACGACGGTTTGACCTGAATGCTCGATTCGACACCCGACCCCAGCTCCCGTGCAGAAACACTGAGCAGACCGTCAGCATCGACCTGGAAGGTCACGCGAATTTTTGCCGCACCGGCAACCATCGCCGGAATCCCACGCAACTCGAAGCGCGCCAGGGAGCGGCAATCACTGATCAATTCACGCTCACCTTGCAAGACGTGAATCATCATGGCCGATTGGCCATCTTTATAGGTGGTGAACTCCTGGGCACGGGCGACCGGGATGGTGGTATTACGCGGAATCACCTTTTCCATCAGCCCGCCCATGGTCTCCAACCCCAGGGACAGCGGAATCACGTCGAGCAGCAGCAGTTCGCCGCCATCGCGGCGATTACCGGCCAGGGTATCAGCCTGGATCGCCGCACCGATGGCGACCACTTGATCCGGGTCGATCTCGGTCAGCGGGGTACGACCAAACAGCGTACCAACGGCCTCACGCACACGCGGCACACGAGTCGAACCACCGACCATGACCACTGCACCGACCTCTTCGAGCTCGACGCCACTGTCACGCACCGCGCGACGGCAGGCCTTGAGGCTACGGGCGATCATCGGTTCGATCAGCGCATCAAAGGCACCACGGGTCAGATCGGCCTGCCAGTTGCCATAGGCGACCGACACCGAATCGGCATTGGTCAGGGCTTCTTTGGCGGCGCAGGCGGTTTGCAGCAGTTGGCGCTGGGCACCCGGGTCCAGGTCCGAAGACAATCCGGCCTGCTCAACGATCCAGCTGGCAATCGCGTGATCGAAGTCATCGCCACCCAAAGCGCTATCGCCACCGGTGGCCAGTACTTCAAAGACACCGCCGGTCAGGCGCAGGATCGAGATATCGAAGGTGCCACCACCCAGATCGTAAATCGCAACCAGGCCTTCGGCGTTCTGGTCCAGGCCATAGGCCACCGCTGCCGCAGTAGGCTCATTGAGCAGTCGCAGCACATTCAGGCCCGCCAGGCGCGCAGCGTCCTTGGTGGCCTGACGCTGAGCATCGTCGAAATACGCAGGAACCGTGATCACCGCACCGACCAGTTCCCCGCCCAGGGTTTCTTCTGCACGCTGGCGCAGGACCTTGAGAATATCCGCAGAGACTTCCACCGGGCTTTTAGGCCCCTGAATGGTGTCGATGAACGGCATATGCGACTCACCGCCGACAAAGCGGTACGGCAGCTGCTCACCCAGCTGCTTGACGTCCGCCAGGCCACGACCCATCAGGCGCTTGACCGACAGCACGGTATTGAGCGGGTCGCTGGAAGCAGCGTCACGCGCCACCTGACCGACATCGATGTGGTCAGCGTGATAGCGCACTGCCGAAGGCAGGATGACCCGGCCTTGGGCGTCAGGCAGGGGCTCGCTACGGCCGCTGCGCAGGGCGGCAACCAGGGAGTTGGTGGTACCAAGGTCAATACCCACCGCCAGACGACGCTGGTGCGGTTGAGGGCTCTGACCGGGTTCGGCGATCTGCAGTAGGGCCATGCTTATCTGAATACCAGGGGTGCCGCCAGAAGCAGCACCGAGTTAATCGTCGAGGCGCTCTTCCAGCTGGCGCACTTCATAGGCGAGCTTGTCGAGAAACTGCATGCGGCGCATCAGGCGCTCGGCCTGTTCACGCTGCGCAGGATCATCCCAGCAGGCGGCGAAGTCCTCGTTGAGCGCTTCCTGGGCGACTTTCAAGCGGCGCTTGAAGGTAGCAACGCCATCGAGGTCGGCACTGTCCTGCAGATCTTCGAGCTCTTCGCGCAATTGCATCTGCTGCAGCAGGAACTCGGGATCGTGGACGGTGACTTCCTGCGGCACTTCATGGCCGCCGATCGCCAGCAGGTAGCGGGCACGCCGGGGCGCGCTCTTGAGTGTCTGGTAGGCTTCGTTGAGCGCAGCCGAACGCTCCAGCGCAATGCGCTGTTCACGTTCAGAGGCGTCGGCGAAGCGATCCGGATGAACCTCACGGGCCAGCTCGCGGTAGCGAACGGCCAACTTATCGAGGTCCAGACGGAAGCCAGGTTGCAGGTCAAACAGGGCGAAATGACAAGGAGTACCCACGCGCAGCCTCAGACGTTGAAGCTTTCGCCGCAGCCACACTCACCGCGCACGTTGGGGTTGTTGAACTTGAAGCCTTCGTTCAACCCTTCCTTGACGAAATCCAGCTCGGTGCCGTCGAGGTAAGTCAGGCTCTTCGGGTCAATGATCACCTTCTCGCCATGACTTTCGAAGACCTGGTCTTCGGCGTCCGGCTGATCAACGAACTCCAGCACATAGGCCAGGCCCGAGCAGCCAGTGGTACGAACGCCCAGGCGAATACCTACACCCTTGCCGCGTCCATCGAGAGAGCGCCGCACATGGTTGGCGGCGGCTTCTGTCATGCTGATAGCCATCGAGACTCCTTACCTGCAACAGGCGAACTTAGAGCAAACCTTTCTTCTGCTTGTAATCGCGTACGGCCGCCTTGATGGCGTCCTCAGCGAGTACCGAGCAGTGAATTTTCACCGGCGGCAACGCCAGTTCTTCGGCCAGCTGGGTGTTCTTGATGGTTTCGGCTTCGTCCAGCGTTTTACCCTTCATCCACTCAGTGGCCAGGGAGCTGGAAGCGATGGCCGAGCCACAGCCGTAAGTCTTGAACTTGGCATCTTCGATGACGCCTTGCTCATTGACCTTGATCTGCAGGCGCATCACGTCGCCACATGCCGGGGCGCCGACCATGCCGGTACCGACATCCGGGTCCTCAGCATCCATCTTGCCGACGTTGCGCGGGTTTTCGTAGTGGTCGATGACCTTTTCACTGTAAGCCATGGTGCAATTCCTTCCTCATCAGAGAGCCGCTCTTGCCGGCGACTACTTAGTGCGCAGCCCACTCGATCTTGGAGATGTCGACGCCGTCTTTGTACATGTCCCACAGCGGCGACAATTCGCGCAGCTTGGTTACGGCCTCGCAAACTTTCTGCGCGGCGTAGTCGATTTCTTCTTCGGTGGTGAAACGACCGAAGGTGAAGCGGATCGAGCTGTGTGCCAACTCGTCGTTGCGGCCCAGGGCGCGCAGCACGTAGGACGGCTCAAGCGAAGCCGAGGTGCAGGCCGAACCCGAAGACACTGCCAGGTCCTTGAGGGCCATGATCAGCGACTCGCCTTCAACGTAGTTGAAGCTCAAGTTCAGGTTGTGCGGGATACGCGCGGTCATGCTGCCGTTGATGTACAGCTCTTCCAAGCCTTCAACCTGCTGGTAGAAGCGGTCGCTCAGGGCCTTGATGCGCAGGTTCTCACTGGCCATCTGCTCTTTGGCGATGGCGAAGGCTTCGCCCATGCCCACGATCTGGTGGGTAGCCAGGGTGCCCGAACGCATGCCGCGCTCGTGACCGCCGCCGTGCATGGTGGCTTCCAGGCGTACGCGAGGCTTGCGGCTGACGTACAGCGCGCCAATGCCTTTTGGACCGTAGGTTTTGTGCGCGGAGAATGACATCAGGTCGACTTTCAGCTTCTGCAGGTCGATTTCGACCTTGCCAGTAGACTGAGCAGCGTCAACGTGGAACATGATGCCGCGGGCGCGGGTCAGTTCGCCGATGGCAGCGATGTCGTTGATGGTGCCGATTTCGTTGTTCACGTGCATGATCGAAACCAGAATGGTGTCGTCACGCAGGGCAGCTTCAATCATGGCCGGTGTGATCAGACCATCGGCGCCTGGCTCGATGTAGGTCACTTCAAAACCTTCACGCTCCAACTGACGCGTGCTGTCCAGCACAGCCTTGTGCTCGATCTTGGAGGTGATCAGGTGCTTGCCCTTGGTGCTGTAGAAGTGCGCGACGCCCTTGATTGCCAGGTTGTCGGACTCGGTGGCACCGCTGGTCCAGACAATTTCCCGCGGGTCGGCATTGACCAGGTCTGCGACCTGGCGACGGGCGTTCTCGACCGCTTCTTCGGCTTTCCAGCCAAAGACGTGGGAGCGCGACGCCGGGTTACCGAAGTTTCCGTCGACCAGCAGGCAGTCGCTCATCTTCTGGGCAACGCGTGGATCGACCGGTGTGGTCGCGGAGTAATCGAGGTAGATCGGCAACTTCATTGAATATCTCCTATCAGGCGGTCGCGCCGCGCGTCGAAACGGTCATTCGACGGCTGACGTCTCAATCTTGTCCAGCTGCGGTGCCCGGCCTGCTATACGACGCAGGTCCTGGCGCTGGGCGACTTCTTGTACCTCACGGCGAGTAACAAGGTCAGCCAGGCTGATGCCGCTGAGAAACTCGTGAATCTGCTGGCTCAGGTCACACCACAAATGGTGGGTCAGGCAGGTGTCGCCAGCGTGGCAATCACCCAGCCCCTGGCAGCGTGTGGCGTCGACCGATTCGTTGACCGCGTCGATGACCTGCGCAACCTGAATGCTCTCCATGCTTCGCGACAGCTGATAGCCGCCGCCAGGGCCGCGCACACTGGAAACCAGGCTGCTGCGGCGCAGCTTTGCAAACAGCTGCTCCAGATAAGAGAGGGAGATGCCTTGGCGCTCGGAAATGTCGGCCAGAGACACCGGCCCATGCTGCGCGTGCAACGCCAGGTCGAGCATGGCGGTCACGGCGTATCGGCCTTTTGTAGTCAGTCGCATGGCTAGTAGGTACCACGGGGTTACAGGATGGGAGCGAGTATGCTATTCCCGAGCATTTAAGTCAACTATAAGACCTAGTGCTTTAGTCGGGTTTACCGCTAGACGGCGGCCGAATGATAGCAAACTAAGGGGCGCCAACGCACGCCCTTCTGTCAATGCGTCGACGCGTCGCTGCGGGCTTCATTCTTGATCTGCGCGAAGTCTTCTTCACGCAGGGCTGGCAGCTCTTTGGCGCAGTAGTCACTGCCCAGATTTTTCAGCGCACCACACATGCCTTCCAGGCGCCCATCCACCGCTTGCAGATGGTCGAGCAACTGACCAATGGCACGCGCCACCGGGTCAGGCATGTCCTCGCTGACACCATAGGCATCAAAGCCAATCTTCTCAGCCATGGCCTTACGCTTGGCGTCGACCTCAGCGTCGGTCTTGACGATGATCCGCCCCGGAATACCCACAGCGGTGGCACCCGCCGGCACTGCCTTGGTCACCACAGCGTTGGAGCCGATCTTGGCGCCAGCACCGACGGTAAAAGGCCCCAACACCTTGGCACCAGCGCCGACCACGACACCATCTTCCAAGGTCGGATGGCGCTTGCCCTTGTTCCAGCTGGTGCCACCCAGTGTTACTCCCTGGTACAGGGTGACATCATCACCGATCTCGGCCGTTTCACCGATCACAATGCCCATGCCATGGTCAATGAAGAAGCGCCGCCCTACCTTGGCCCCCGGATGGATCTCGATACCGGTCATCCAGCGCCCGAAATTCGACACCAATCGCGCCAGCCACTTCCAATCCCGCCTCCATAGCGCATGGGCCGCGCGGTGCAACCAGATCGCATGCATGCCCGGGTAGCAGGTCAGCACGTCAAAGGCATTGCGCGCCGCCGGGTCACGGTGGAAAACACTCTGGATATCTTCACGCAGACGCTCGAACATTTATTGATCCTTGCGCTTATGCGGCTCGCCACGGGCCACTTTCTGGGTTTCCGTGAGAATGCCGCGCAAAATACTCATTTCCGAACGGTTGACCGAGCTGCGCCCATACAGCCGACGCAGCCGCGGCATCAGGTGCTTGGGCTTCTCTGGATCGAGGAAGCCGATGTCGACCAGGGTCTTTTCCAGGTGCTCGTAGAACAGCTCCATTTCATCCATGGTCGCCAGCTCGCTACTGCGCACCGACGTCACCTCGAACTTTTCTACCTTCGACGGCTGCCCCTCGGCGACCAACCAGGCCATACGCACTTCATAGGCCAGCACCTGAACGGCAGCACCCAGGTTCAGCGAACTGAAGTCCGGGTTCGACGGGATATGCACATGGAAGTGGCAACGCTGCAGCTCCTCGTTGGTGAGGCCTGCATATTCACGACCGAACACCAGAGCAATCTCTTCACCCTGAGCTGCGTGCTCAATGACCTTGCTGCCACATTCACGCGGATCGACCAACGGCCAAGGGATACGCCGCTCGCGAGCACTGGTACCGAACACCAGACTGCAGCCGACCAACGCCTCTTCGAGGGTGCCGACCACCTGTGCACCGGCCAGCACATCATTGGCACCCGACGCACGGGCATCCGCCTCATGAGACGGGAAATCCTGCGGATCGACCAGCACCAGGCGCGACAAGCCCATGTTTTTCATGGCACGCGCAGCGCCGCCGATATTGCCGGGGTGGCTGGTATTGACCAGAACAACACGAATATTTTGCAGCAAGGCGAGCGCTCACAGACACGGAATAGAGGGTGCAAATCTTACAGAAGCGACCGACTTTACGCTACGAAAGCAAATGTGCCCCTTCTTCGCGCAAAGTTTTCTGCTAGAATGTTCGGCTTTCTTTAACGACCCAGGTGAAACGTCCATGCAGCCCATGCTGAATATCGCGCTGCGCGCCGCCCGCAGCGCCAGTGAATTGATTTTCCGCTCCATCGAGCGCCTGGATACCATCAAGGTTGATGAAAAAGACGCCAAGGATTACGTCTCGGAAGTCGATCGCGCCGCAGAGCAAAGCATCATCAATGCCCTGCGCAAGGCCTACCCGAACCACTCCATCTACGGCGAAGAAACCGGCCTGCACGCCGGTAGCGGCGAAGAAGGCAAGGACTACCTGTGGATCATCGACCCACTGGACGGTACCACCAACTTCCTGCGTGGCGTTCCGCACTTTGCTGTCAGCATTGCCTGCAAATACCGTGGCCGCCTTGAGCACGCCGTGGTTCTGGACCCTGTCCGCCAAGAAGAATTCACCGCCAGCCGTGGCCGTGGCGCCCAGCTGAACGGCCGTCGCCTGCGCGTCAGCCCACGCACCAGCCTGGAAGGCGCATTGCTGGGTACTGGCTTCCCGTTCCGCGACAACCAAATGGCTGATCTGGACAACTACCTGGGTATGTTCCGCGCCCTGGTCGGCCAGACCGCTGGCATCCGCCGTGCCGGTGCTGCCAGCCTGGACCTGGCCTATGTTGCCGCTGGTCGCTTCGATGCCTTCTGGGAATCGGGCCTGTCGGAATGGGACATGGCTGCAGGCACCCTGCTGATTCAGGAAGCCGGCGGTCTGGTGAGTGACTTCACCGGTGGTCATGACTTCCTCGAGAAGGGCCACATCGTTGCGGGCAACACCAAGTGCTTCAAAGCCGTCTTGACTGCTATCCAGCCGCACCTGCCAGCCTCGATCAAACGCTAAGTTTCGATCAGGCACAAAAAAAGCACCCCTCGGGGTGCTTTTTTATTGCCCACAAAGGGTGCGCCATTACTGGCCTGGCTGTGCCTGACTCAGCACCAGCTTGCCCTCTTTGTCCAATGGGATCTGCGAACCCGGGTCACGGTCCATACGAACCTGCCCGACCTTGTCGCCAATCGAATACTTCACGTCATAGCCCACAACCTTCTCGCTCAGGTCGTTGACCGTATTGCAGCGTGTTTGCGTGGTGGTGTAGGTATCACGCTCCTGCATGCCTTCCTGCACCTTGTTACCGGCATAACCACCACCGACCGCACCAGCCACCGTGGCAATTTTCTTACCGGTACCGCCACCAATCTGGTTGCCCAGCAGACCACCCGCTACTGCACCGAGTACCGTACCGGCAATCTGATGCTGGTCCTTCACTGGAGCCTGACGTGTAACAGTCACGTCTTTGCACACTTCGCGCGGGGTTTTGACGGTCTGCTTGACCGGTTGCACCGCCAGCACTTCTGCGTACTCCGGCCCAGTCTTGACCAGATTGTAGGTGGCCACAGCACCCCCGGCGGTAACACCGACTGCACCCAGAACCGCACCCACCAGCATTGACTTGTTCACGTGAACCTCCTGATCGTACCTGCGGGAACATTGCCCGCCTTCTCCCTGCCTTGGAGCATAAAAAAAGGCGCGAGTTCAATACTCGCGCCCTCTTCTACGACCAACAGTGCGGGGAAAACCTTATGGACGGTCGTCCACACCATCAGTTTTGGCAGGAGGAATCAGGTCCTCACTGCTGAGGTTCAGCCAGATCAGCACCACGTTGGCGATGTAGATCGACGAGTAGGTACCAGCCATAACACCGATGAACAGTGCCAGCGAGAAGCCCCACAGGTTGTCACCACCGAAGAACAGCAGTGCAGCAATTGCCAGCAAGGTCGAAACCGAAGTGGCTACTGTCCGCAGCAAAGTCTGAGTGGTCGAGATATTGATGTTCTCGATCAACGTAGCCTTGCGCAGTACACGGAAGTTCTCACGCACCCGGTCAAAGACGACGATGGTGTCGTTGAGCGAGTAACCAATGATTGCCAGCACCGCCGCCAGCACCGTCAGGTCAAAGGTAATCTGGAAGAACGACAGGATCCCCATGGTTACCACGACGTCATGAATCAGCGACAAGATCGCACCCAAGGCGAACTTCCACTGAAAGCGGAACGCCAGGTAGATCATGATGCCGCCCAGGGCCAGCAACATGCCCAAGCCACCCTGGTCGCGCAACTCTTCACCCACCTGCGGACCAACAAACTCGACTCGCTTGACCACGGCCGGGTTGTCGGTATTGACCTTCTGCAGTGCTTCGGAAACACGGTTGCCGAGCATCGGATCATCACCGGGCATGCGCACCAGCAGGTCGGTGGTGGCGCCAAAACTCTGCACCACAGCATCTTCGAAGCCGGCCTTGACCAGCTCTTCGCGCACTTGCCCGAGGTTAGCTGGACGCTCGTAGGTCAGCTCGATGAGCGTACCGCCGGTAAAGTCCAGACCGAAATTGAGGCCTTTATAGAACCAGCTGAACAACGCCAGCACGGTAAGAAGCAGGGTGACGCCGAACGCAACGTTGCGCACACCCATGAAGTTAATGGTACGTAACATGGCAGCCCCTTAAACCCACAACTTCTTGATATCACGCCCACCGCAGGTCAGGTTGACCATTGCGCGGGTAACCATGACGGCCGTGAACATCGAGGTGAAAATCCCGAGGGACATGGTAACTGCGAAGCCCTTGACCGGGCCGGTACCCATGGCAAAGAGGATGCCGCCGACCAGCAAGGTGGTCAGGTTGGCATCGACAATCGCCGTGTAGGCACGATTGAAGCCCTCGTGAATGGCGCGCTGCACCGACATGCCATTGGCCAGCTCTTCGCGGATCCGCGAGAAGATCAGCACGTTGGCATCGACCGCCATACCCATGGTCAGGACGATACCGGCAATACCCGGCAGGGTCAGGGTTGCCCCCAGCAACGACATCAGCGCCAGCAGCATGACCATGTTACCGGCCAGGGCGACCGTAGCGATCAGACCGAAGAAGCGGTAGATGACCATGATGAACAGCGAGACAAACAGCATGCCCCACAACGATGCATCGATACCCTTGGTGATGTTGTCAGCACCCAGGCTCGGGCCGATGGTGCGCTCTTCAGCGAAGTACATCGGCGCAGCCAGGCCACCGGCGCGCAGCAGCAGGGCCAGCTCCGAAGATTCACCCTGACCGTTCAGGCCGGTGATGCGGAACTGGCTACCCAGCGGCGACTGAATGGTCGCCAGACTGATGATTTTCTTCTCTTCGGTGAAGGTCTGGACGGCGACGTCTTTCTCTACGCCATCCACCATCTGCTTGACGTAACGCGTGGTCGGACGTTGCTCAATGAAGATCACCGCCATGCTGCGACCAACGTTACTGCGGGTCGCACGACTCATCAGCTCGCCACCATGACCATCCAGACGGATGTTCACCTGTGGGCGACCCTGCTCGTCGAAGCTGGCCTGGGCATCGGTCACCTGATCACCGGTGATGATCAAGCCACGCTCAACGGCCGCCGAACGACCACCTTCACGGAACTCGAAGGTTTCGGTGGTCGCTTTCGAAGCACCCGGCTCGGCACCCAGACGGAACTCCAGGTTGGCCGTTTTACCGAGGATACGCTTGGCTTCGGCAGTGTCCTGCACACCTGGCAGCTCGACCACGATGCGGTTGGCGCCCTGGCGCTGTACCAGCGGCTCGGCAACGCCCAGCTCGTTGACCCGGTTACGTACCGTGGTCAGGTTCTGCTTGATCGAGTATTCACGGATTTCCGCGACCTTGGCCGGGGTAATCGCCAGACGCAGCACCGACAGGCCATTACGCTCGGTGGTGGTCAGCTCGAAATCGTTGAAATTCTTGCGGATCAGGCTGCGAGCCTGTTCGCGGGAGTCTTCATCGGAGAAGCCCAGTTGAATGCCGCCATCTTGCTGCGGCAGGCTGCGATAGCGCACGCGCTCTTTGCGCAGCAGGCTTTTGACTTCGCCTTCATAGACTTTCAGACGGGCTTGCATGGCCTTGTCCATGTCCACTTCGAGGAGGAAGTGCACACCACCGGACAGGTCCAGACCCAGTTTCATCGGGCTTGCGCCCAGGTTACGCAGCCATTGCGGAGTCGTCGGGGCCAGGTTAAGTGCGACTACGTAGTCATCGCCCAGTGCCTTGCGCACAACATCCTTGGCTGGCAGTTGATCTTCCTGCTTGGTCAGACGCACCAACGCGCCTTTGCCCTTCTCGCCCAGGCTTGCAGCCTTGACCTGGATTCCGGCTTCGACGAGCGCTTTGCTCACGCGATCCAGATCCGCCTGAGTGACCTGCAGCGCCGTGCTGGCACCGCTGACCTGGACGGCCGGATCATCAGGGTAGAGGTTGGGAGCGGAATAAATAAAACCGATCGCCAGTACCACCAGGATCAGTACGTATTTCCACAGAGGGTATTTGTTCAGCATCACGCCGCCCGTTCAAGACGCGGGGCGCCTTGCGCGCCCCGTCGATTGGTAAAAAACTGAAACTTAGATCGCTTTGAGCGTACCTTTTGGCAGGGTCGCGGCAACGGCGCCCTTCTGGAACTTCAGTTCAACGTTATCGGACACTTCCAGTACCACGAAGTCATCGGCAACTTTGACGATCTTGCCAGCGATACCGCCATTGGTGACAACTTCATCACCTTTTTGCAGGTTGCTCAGCAGGTTCTTCTGCTCTTTGGCACGTTTGGCCTGTGGACGCCAGATCATCAGGTAGAAGATGACCAGGAAGCCAACCAGGAAAATCCACTCAAAGCCGGTTCCGGCTGGGCCGGCGGCAGGGGCAGCGGCGTCCGCGTAAGCGGCAGGGATCAAAAAGCTCATTTAGCACTCCAGTTGCAATCAGTACTTGTTAGGGATCGACAAAACGTCAGTCCAAGGGCGGCACAGGCAGCCCGCGCTTGGCGTAAAAGGCATCGACAAAGACGGCCAATGTACCTTGTTGAATAGCCTCGCGTAAACCAGCCATCAACCGCTGGTAATGGCGCAAGTTATGGATCGTATTCAACATACTGCCCAACATTTCGCCGCACTTATCCAGGTGATGCAGATAAGCACGGGAGAAGTTCTGGCAGGTGTAGCAGTCACAGGTCGGATCCAGTGGCGAATCATCATGACGATGGAACGCGTTACGGATTTTGAGCACACCGGTATCAATAAACAGATGACCGTTGCGCGCGTTGCGCGTGGGCATCACGCAATCGAACATGTCGACGCCGCGGCGCACACCCTCAACGAGATCCTCAGGCTTGCCTACCCCCATAAGGTAACGAGGTTTGTCAGCCGGCATCTGGCCTGGCAGGTAATCCAGCACCTTGATCATTTCGTGCTTGGGTTCGCCCACCGACAGGCCGCCGATGGCCAGGCCGTCGAAGCCGATCTTGTCCAGGCCTTCGAGCGAGCGCATGCGCAGGTCCTGGTGCATGCCACCCTGAACGATACCGAACAGCGCTGCAGTGTTGTCACCGTGGGCATTCTTCGAGCGTTGAGCCCAGCGCAGCGACAGCTCCATGGAGATCCGCGCGACGTCTTCATCGGCCGGGTACGGGGTGCACTCATCGAAGATCATCACCACGTCGGAGCCCAGGTCACGCTGGACCTGCATCGACTCTTCCGGGCCCATGAACACCTTGGAGCCATCGACCGGCGAGGCGAAGGTCACACCCTCCTCCTTGATCTTGCGCATGGCGCCCAGGCTGAACACCTGAAAACCACCGGAGTCGGTGAGGATCGGGCCCTGCCACTTCATGAAGTCGTGCAGGTCACCATGGGCCTTGATCACTTCGGTGCCCGGGCGCAGCCACAGGTGGAAGGTATTCCCCAGAATCATCTGCGCGCCGATAGCCTCGATGTCGCGCGGCAACATGCCCTTGACCGTGCCATAGGTGCCCACGGGCATGAACGCCGGGGTTTCGACCACACCCCGAGGGAACGTCAGGCGGCCGCGGCGGGCCTTGCCATCAGTGGCCAGCAATTCAAAGGACATACGACAGGTGCGACTCATGCTTGATCCTCGGGGCCGCGCGGCGCCGGATTGCGGGTGATGAACATGGCATCACCGTAACTGAAGAAGCGGTACCCGTTTTCGACCGCCGCCGCATAGGCAGCCATGGTCTCGGGGTAACCGGCGAAGGCCGAAACCAGCATCAACAGCGTGGATTCAGGCAAATGGAAGTTGGTGACCAGGGCATCGACCACATGGAA
Organism: Pseudomonas sp. S06B 330; assembly: GCF_002845275.2. Lineage (NCBI taxonomy): Bacteria > Pseudomonadati > Pseudomonadota > Gammaproteobacteria > Pseudomonadales > Pseudomonadaceae > Pseudomonas > Pseudomonas tussilaginis. Next base: position 4,843,351 of record NZ_CP088149.1, read on the forward strand.
CGGCCGGCCCGGGAAGATAAAGATGTCGGTGTCGCCACTGAACGCCTTGAGCACGCCGTCACGGGCAGCGCTTTCCAGCGAACGCACACTGGTGGTGCCGACAGCGATCACCCGCCCGCCACGGGCTCGGCAGGCCGCCACAGCATCGACCACGTCCTGGCTGACCTCCAGCCACTCTTTATGCATGTGGTGGTCTTCAATACGCTCGACGCGCACCGGCTGGAAGGTGCCAGCGCCAACGTGCAGGGTGACAAAGGCGGTTTCCACGCCCTTGGCGGCGATCTTGGCCATCAGTTCTTCATCGAAGTGCAGACCAGCGGTGGGCGCTGCAACGGCCCCGGCACGCTCGGCATACACCGTCTGATAGCGCTCGCGGTCGGCGCCCTCATCCGGACGGTCGATGTAAGGCGGCAGCGGCATATGCCCGACGCGGTCGAGCAGCGGCAATACCTCTTCGGCAAAGCGCAGCTCGAACAAAGTGTCGTGACGGGCGACCATCTCGGCCTCACCACCACCGTCGACAAGAATTTGTGTGCCTGGCTTGGGCGACTTGCTCGAACGCACATGGGCCAGCACCCGATGACTGTCGAGCACCCGTTCAACCAGAATTTCCAGCTTGCCGCCGCTGGCCTTTTGGCCAAACAAACGCGCCGGAATCACCCGGGTATTGTTGAACACCATCAGATCGCCCGGGCGCAGGTGCTCGAGCAAATCGGTGAACTGGCGATGAGCCAGCGCCCCGCTCGGCCCGTCCAGGGTCAACAGGCGGCTACTGTGGCGCTGCGCCAGCGGATGGCGAGCGATCAGGGAATCAGGGAGTTCAAAGGAGAAATCAGCGACGCGCATGATGGTGTTCGGTTCGACAGGGTCGCAAAGTTTAGCCGAAAAGTCGAAAATTGACCATGAAACCTGATTGACCAACGGTAGAGGTCTCTCTATACTTCGCCGCCACAAGCCCTGATGGCGGAATTGGTAGACGCGGCGGATTCAAAATCCGTTTTCGAAAGGAGTGGGAGTTCGAGTCTCCCTCGGGGCACCAAACGCATGAAAAAGCCGACTTAAACGTCGGCTTTTTTGTGCCCGCAATTTACTTCACCACCCCACACGCCATCCTCGCCCCACCCCCGCCCAACGCCTGCGGGTGATCACTGTGGTTATCGCCACCGCCATGCACCATCAACGCATGCCCCTTGAAGTCCTCAACGTTCAGACGTGACGCCAGGACCGGATAGGTCGCCGTACCGTTGTCACTGACATAAAGCGCCGGCAGATCGCCTTGGTGCCCGCTGTCATCATAGGGGCCTTTGTGAAGCTGGCTGCTGCCCGGGTCCCAGTGCCCACCCGCAGCCCCAGCAGGCGTGTTCTTGCCATCCACCATCGCCGCAGCGCAAGAAGGCTTTTCATGCAGGTGAAAGCCATGCACACCGGCTGGCAGGTCCCGCAGGTTCGGGGTCAACAAGGTGCCGTAGCGATTTTGCTCAAGGGTGATGGTGCCGATGGGCTGGGCGCTGCCATCAGCTTTCACCAGGGCCATTTCGACTGTCTGCGCCTGGGCGACAACCGACGCGATCCATAACGTGGTGAACCAGAATACTTTCATGAGAGAAACTCCATTGCCTGAAGGGGACCGAAGCGACCCACTTTAGCAATGGAGACTGACTTAACCTGCTGGGTTCCATTTCCAGGGTACTCAGTCACACCAAGCCCCTCTCCCCACAACAACTAGCCAGGCAGCACTGCTTGCGGTAGCCGCTGCCGAGGTGCCTGTCGGATGATCGCGGCGGTCAGGTTTTGCGAGCGTTTCACGCCCGATCGCAGCCTCACGGCAGCGGCTACAAGGGGCCAGTCAAACGCGCAATAAAAACCCCCTGCACCATCGGTAGCAGGGGGTCTCGATTAAGCCGAAATCGGACTAATCAGCGCATCACTAAAATTACTGCGGCTGAGGCAGTTTATCGATAGGACCGCAGCCACCAATAACTTTAGAGATAGAAACCGAAGGGTGGAACAGGTAGTCATAAGAGCAATTCTTTTGCTGGTTATATACCTGACCAGTGCAACCGGACAGCAGGGCAACACCAGAAACCATGGCAGTAGCGACGGCTACTTTGAACAGCTTTTTCATACAAAAATCCTTTAATTTATGAAGCGCCATCATAATGATGGCGGCGCGATTATACACAAAACCTCCCCCCTACTTGCACCGTCGCCATGGCGCAATCGGACTTAAGCACGGCGCAATCGACAAACCCACGCGCTAATACACCTAGGTAATGTGACTTGGCCTTTTTCAACCGTGCATTCAGTCACGCGTCCCAAGATCAAATACAAAGAGAATAAGCACAATGATCAGCCTGGGCTCCGAGGATTCGAAAGGTCAGTTGGCGCAGGGTTTCAAGCCGCGTCACGTCACCATGCTTTCAATTGCCGGCATCATCGGTGCCGGGTTGTTCGTCGGCTCCGGGCATGCCATTGCCGCCGCCGGTCCTGCGGCAATATTGGCCTACTTCTTGTCCGGCCTGCTGGTCATTCTGGTGATGCGCATGCTCGGCGAGATGGCCGTGGCCAACCCTGACACCGGGTCGTTCTCCACCTATGCCGATCAAGCGATCGGACCCTGGGCGGGCTTTACCATCGGCTGGATGTACTGGTGGTTCTGGGTGCTGGTCATTCCTATCGAGGCCCTCGCCGCCGGGCATGTTCTGAACACCTGGTTTCCCCAGGTGGAGGCCTGGTTGTTTGCCCTGCTATCGATCATTGCCCTGGCAGCGACCAACCTGTTCAGTGTTGCCAAGTACGGCGAGTTCGAATTCTGGTTCGCCATGTTCAAGGTGGTGGCGATTATCGCGTTCATCAGCTTGGGGGCTGCGGTGCTGGCTGGCTGGGTGCCGGAGCGGGAAGTAAGCGGCTTCAGTCACTTGCTCGCTGAGCATGGCGGCTTCGCACCCAATGGTGCTTCGGCCGTGGTCGGCGCGTTCATCACGGTGATGTTCAGCTTTATCGGCATCGAGGCAGTCACCATCGCCGCCGCCGAGTCGCAAAGCCCGGCGAAGAACATCGCCAAGGCCACTCGCTCAGTGATCTGGCGGATCGGCGTGTTCTACCTGCTGTCGATTGCCGTGATCATTTCCATCGTGCCCTGGAACGACCCGCAACTGGCCTCGGTGGGCTCATACCAGCGAGCGCTGGAGCTGATGAACATCCCTCACGCCAAGTTCATGATGGATGTAGTGGTACTGGTCGCCGTTGCCAGTTGCATGAACTCGTCGATCTACATCGCTTCACGCATGCTCTACTCACTGGGCAAGCGCGGCGAGGCACCCCGGCAGATCAAAGTGACCTCGAAGGTGGGTGTACCCAGGGCGGCTGTTTTCGCCAGCACCGTGCTGGGTGCGCTGATCACCATCGTCAGTTACTTCGCACCGCCTAGCCTGTTTCAATTCCTGCTCGCCAGTTCAGGCGCCATTGCCTTGCTGGTGTACCTGGTCATCGCTATCTCGCAGTTGCGCATGCGCAAGAGGCTGCTGCAGCAAAACGTCCAGCTCAACTTCCATATGTGGCTGTTCCCCTGGCTTACCTATGCGGTGATTGCCTTTATCGTCGCAGCGCTCGGGGTCATGTTGGTGACGCCCGAACACCGGGTCGAAGTGACGACCACCATTGGTCTGGCACTGATCATTTCATTACTAGGGATTGTGCTGACCCGCCAACACGGGCAACCGGCACGGGTCAGTTCCACGGTTCAGTGAGCCTTTAACAGGTTCAAACATGAGGCAACTGGTGGGTCACGCAGTGAATACCTCCCCCACCCGCGGCAATGGTATCGATGTTGAGCTGTACCACCTGCTTGTAGCCGCTGCCGTAAGGCTGCGATCGGCCGCGAAGGGGCCGTAGACCCTAATGATCTGCCTGAAGTGCGACTGCTACGCAGTCGATCGCAGCCTCGTACCTCGGCAGCGGCTACAAAGCATCGACACACCTGTAGGTAACGGATACAGAAGTTTCGCTATTTCGTGTAGTCCTTTTCCCAAGCATAATCCCCGGGCACTTCAGCTGTTGCGTCTGCGTCGGTAGCTGCCTAGTCTTGAACGGTCGTTGCCAATTCAACGACCGGTTTTGACAGACCGCCATTGATACAGTCGCACGGTTTTATGGTAGCTGTGCGTGGGGCACACTCGTGTGCGCCGGTTCCTGTATCACCGGTCTGTCAACCCGCGTACAGCTGCCACCCTCCTGTTTGACAGCAGATTTGTGGCGGCTCCACCGATACAGGAGTTGACCATGCTAAAAATCGTCCCCGATCCCCCGCTTCTCCCCACCGATTCCCCACACTTCCTGGAAGACACCCTTGTCTATGCCTCCGAGCATCTGACCTGCGCCCTGGCCGTAACCCAACAGGCGGCGTTGCTTCACCCTGATGCCCATGGACAAGCACTGGTACGTACGGCACTGCATGAAATCGAGGCAGCGCGCCGGCGTGTTGAGCAGGCGTTGACTTGCGTTCAGGTCCGTAGCTGATGCACTGAGGATCACTTCATGACCAGGGAAACGCCAGGCGCAGTTACCTTCGCCCACCATCAGTTGTTTCGCATCAACCCGGGCATCGCCTGTGAACACGCACTGGAACAGGCTTCACTGCTCATGGCCTGCGTAAACAAGCTGACCTCACTGGGTGCTACCGATGAAGACCAGACCCTGGTGTGGGCTGCGCACTTTCTAGGCGAGATGGCCAAGGCGATTGTTGATGATGTGAGCTTGGGACTGGCTCACTAGTACTTGCTACCTGGCCCGAAGATACTCCGGGCCAGTGGTGCTCATACCTCAGCACCACTCAAGACAAGGCACCAATCAGCAGCAGTGCCAGGGCACGATGAGAACAGTAAGACTCATGGCAGGATCCGGGTGGCCGGTTTACAGACGGCAATTGGACCTCTACGCACCGCTTGGCAGTGTAGGATTGCTGTCACCGCCCCCCCCCTGAGCGAGCCACTCTATGCAGCTGACTCATCGCCCCGTCCAGGCCAAGGACATCGCCACTATCTGCTGTTTCCCTCAAGGTCCCGAGGAACTGTTCTATATGTTTCCCAAGGCCGAGTACCCGCTGACACCGACACAACTGCACGACGCCATCACTCAGCGCGCCGGTTCAACCGTGGTGGAGGGCGACGGCGCAGTACTGGCCTTTGCCAATTTCTATAAGGCCGAACACAACGGTATCTGTGCATTGGGCAATGTCGTGGTGGCCCCAGCTGCCCGCGGCCACGGCGTAGCGCGCTATCTGGTGCAATCGATGATCGACCTGGCGCGTACGCAATTCAATGCCCGCGAAGTCTGGGTGTCCTGCTTCAACCACAACACCGCCGGGTTGTTGCTGTATCCACAGCTGGGTTTTACCCCCTTCGCCACTGAAGAACGCCAGGGACCGGGTAATACCCGGGTGGCATTGGTGCAGATGAAGCAGGCATTGCGCTGAATCGATGAACTGCGACGAACCTTGAGCACGCGGCGGCGTCCGATCTTGTGCATCCGCCGCTCGAGGTTCACCTGTGAAAGACGCTATCACCCGCAAGTATCGCCTGATCGTCAAAACCCTAGGCTACGTCGGCTGGTCGCTGTTCTGGCTGCTGATCTGGGACGTCTTGGTGACCATCGACTTCATGCTGTTCTTCAACAGCAAGTTCACCCTGCCGCTGATGCCCTTGACCCTGCTGGGTTCAGCGCTGGTGGTGCTGGTCAGCTTTCGCAACAGCAGCGCCTATAGCCGTTGGTGGGAAGCGCGGACCTTATGGGGTGGGTTGGTTAACAGTTCACGCAGCTTTGCCCGCCAGGTTCTGACCCTGATCGACGACCAAAGTGACGGCGTCAATCCGATCAAGGCAACGCTGTTACGCCGCCATGTTGCCTATGTCAATTGCCTGGCCGCGCATCTGCGCGGTGAACCGTGCCCGGATGAGCTGATGGCCTTCATCCCGCCCGATGAATTTGACCGCCGTAGCCGCTCGAACAATTTTGCCAACGACATCCTCACCGGATCGGCAACGTTGCTGGCACGTGAATACAAGGCTGGGCGCCTGGACAGCATTCGCTTGGCGCGGCTGGAATCGACCCTGGTTGACCTATCCAACAGCCAGGGCGGCATGGAACGTATCGCGAATACGCCGCTGCCCTACCCTTACGTGTATTTCCCGCGGTTGTTCATCTCACTGTTCTGCCTGATCGTGCCAATCGGCCTGGTTGAGTCCTTGGGCTGGTTCACCCCGCTGGCCTCGACAGTGGTGGGCTTTATGCTGCTGGCCATCGAACGCATCGGCACGGATCTGCAAAGCCCGTTTCGCGTCAGCGAGCATCAGATCCAGATGGACAACATCTGCGAAACCATCGAGCGCAATCTGGAGTCGATGCAGCGCGATGCGCAGTGTGGGGAATTGATTGGCTAATGCAGGTGCAGGTGCCCGCTCCCACATCAATCACCAGCGCAACCAGCGCGGTCCGAGCACGGCACCCATCAGGGTCGGAATAGCCATACCCAGCACATACCAGACACCCCAGAACGGCACCTCCATCTCCGGGCAATGCAGGCAGTAAGCCAAGGTCGCCGTGGAACTGGCCAACAGGCCGGTCACCCCGCCCGCCAGACGCAAGCGTGTCGGGGCAAGCTCACGCATCGCCCGCAACAGCGCGAAAAATCCCGGTATCGACAACAAGACAATATTGAACGCACAGGTGCGCCAGGTGCGGCCGAACATCAAGCTCACTTGCTGATCCTCCGGCACTGCGCTCAGCACCAGCAGCGTCGCCGCCCAGACGCCAAGTACCGGCACGCCAATGCCACCCCAGCGTATGCCCACTTCAAGCCCTGGCCGCGCCAGGCGAATGAATACCAGCAGCGCCGCGACCATCAGCGCTGCCGGCAAGGCAAGCTTGGCCCAGAACAACGGGGTGGCTGCCACCTCGACAATGTCGGCACGCACGCCGAACAGCACCACCGTCAGCAGGCACGCGCCCACAATGGCGACCAGCATGGCGAGGCTCAAACGACGAGCAAACTGCCGCCGATCAACCGGCTCGATGCCAGTGGCAAGCAGGGAAATCAAGTCGTCAGTTTTCATTGTGCCCCTCGAATCATCGCGGCGATTGCCTTGAGCCCCCGATGAATGCCGACTTTCACCGCGGAGCCGGACAGCCCGGTTAACTGGGCTGTTTCTTCAACCGACAAGCCTTGCAGCTTGACATGCATGATCGGCAATCGTTGCTTGTCCGGCAGTTGTTGAAGCAGTTTACCCAGGTCTCGTTGAGCATGAGCGGGCTCCAACTGCTCTTGGGCAAACAACGCGTCGGCGTCATCCAGTGAATCGTTCAAGACCTCCCGGCGACTCTGACCACGCCAATAATCGGCCAACTTATAGCGGGCGATGGCTTGCACCCAAGCGGTCAGCGGTTGATCACGCTGGTAGGTTTGACGGGCATTGTGCACGGCCAGAAGCACTTCCTGAAGCAGGTCCTCAAGGTCATCAGCGTGAGCATACAGCCGTTTGCGCAGAAAGTTACGCAAATGCCCGCTCAGTTGCTGCAAAAACTGCCGATAGGCGTCTGCATTGCCCTCCAGCCCGGACAATAACAAGCCTTGCAGCGCGGCCTCACGCATGCGCATCAGTTCACTCTGAGTAGTTCGTTCCATCCAAGGCTCTGGTTACAGGGGCGATAGGAAAGTGTCTGGAACACAGACAGTGCTGCTGGAAACCATAGCGGTTTTCGCTGCGCTCCGAACAGGGAGAAAAGTGCGGAAAAATTTCTACCCTGCTGTAACCCATTGGTGAAACCCGGCGAACTACATCACGAGCCGCAAGCAAAGTTGCCCGGCCACCTCACCTTCTGGAGTCTGACAACATGAAAACGTTCGCCGCCACCGCTGCTGCCCTCGCCTTCGCTTCGATCGCCGGTACTGCTGTTGCTGCTTCCTCCTCCGACGCCCCGACACCAGCCATGGAGAAATGCTACGGCGTGGCCATGGCCGGCAAAAATGACTGCAAAGCCGGGGCCGGCACCAGCTGCGCCGGAACCTCGAAAATGGACTACCAGGCCAATGCCTGGAAAAACGTCCCTGCCGGTACCTGCACTTCGATCAAGACACCCAACGGCATGGGCTCGCTGACGCCAAAACAGTCCTGATCCACAGCAACCCGCAAAAGGCGAAGCGACCATGAAAAGTTTCCCTCTCCTCCCCACCGACGCCCATCTCGGTGCGGGGCTCGGGCTCAAGGCTGAGCATTACGAACATGCCATTGCCTGTGAGGCCCCTGGGTTGTGGTTCGAGGTTCACCCGGAGAACTACATGGTCGCAGGCCCCAGGCTGACCTGGCTGGAAGCCATCGCCGAGCGTCATCCACTGTCGTTACATGGTGTTTCATTGTCACTGGCCGCTGATCAACTGCCTGACGCCGAGCACCTGTATCGACTCAGGGCTCTGGTCAACCAAGTACAACCTCGCCTGCTTTCTGAGCACTTGGCCTGGTCCACCTGGCAAGGCCAGTACCACCCTGACCTGCTGCCGTTCCCACGTAGCCAGGCTGCATTGCTACGCATTGTCGAAAACATTCACTACGCCCAGGACATCCTCGCCCGTCCGCTAGCCATCGAGAACCCCAGCCACTACGTGCATCTGGAGGGACACGACTTCAGTGAGATCGACTTTCTCACCGAGCTGGTCCAACGCACCGGCTGCAGTTTGTTGCTGGACATCAACAATGTTCACGTCAGCGCCCACAACATGGGCTTCGAGGCCCGCGCCTATCTGGATGCCTTTCCGGCGCACCTGATCAGCGAAATACACCTGGCCGGTTTCAGCCAGGACGCCAACAGTGACCTATTGATCGACACCCATGACGCGCCCGTCGCCGCAGAGGTTTGGTCACTGTACCGGCACTTATTACAGCGGACCGGACCGCGCCCAACGCTAATTGAACGTGATGATCAGATTCCACCGTTCGAGGCGCTGCTGGGTGAGCGCGACACCGCCCAGTGTCTACTCGACAACCTCGGTATCCGGCCATGAGCGGCTCTTCGTTAGGCGCATTCCAGTCGGCCTTCACCGCCGCCTTGTATGGCCAGCCGGGATCGGCCGAACAGCTACCGCTAACCCAGCAGGCCGGCTTCACGGTGTATCGCAACACCGTGTTCAAAGGCTGTGTCGATGCCTTACAGGCGAACTTCCCCACCGTCGAACGCCTGGTCGGTACCGACTGGTTTCGTGCTGCCGCTGCCATTCATGCGATGCAAACGCCCCCCAACGACCCTCGATTGATCCTTTACGGAGACCAGTTCGCAACGTTCCTCGAACAATTCGAGCCCGCGCAAAGCCTGCCTTACCTGGCGGATGTGGCACGCGCTGATCGTTTGTGGATAGAGGTCCACATCGCGCCTGAAGACCGCGCTCTGGACCTGGTAGCGATGGCCGGTATCAGCCCTGAACACCTCGATCAGCAGCACTTGCGACCGCGCCTGGACGTGCGCTGGCAGTGGTTCAGCGGGCAACCGATCTACAGCATATGGCACTGCAACCGCCAGGGTTTGGCGTTGCCCGATCCGCTCGCCTGGAGAGGTGAAGGCTTGCTGTTACGCCGCCAGTGCGGCCAGGTGCTGTGGCAATCGTTAAGCGAAGCCGAATGCATCTTTCTTGACGCCTGTGCCGCTGGTCAATCACTGGAAGAGGCCGCCAATGGCGTACTGAACTTCGATGCGTCGATGGACTTCACCAACCTGCTCGGCCGCCTGCTCGCGGCCGGGGTATTTGCTTAAACAGCCCCAGGCCCGCGCGGCCTTGATTGGAGCACGCCATGCACTCGCTCAGTGATACCCCTCACAAACACCCCAGCCATCGCTGTACACACTGGTCGCGCTGCGTCGAGCAGCTACAGGGGTTGATCAACGACTCGCTGCTATCACTCGTAGCGCGCCTGGGCATTGCCGCGATCTTCTTTCTATCGGGGCGAACCAAGGTCGAAGGCTTGCTGAGCATCACGCCCAGCACCTACGAACTGTTCCGTACCGAATACGTGCTGCCGGTGCTTTCGCCCTGGTTGGCCGCGCACCTGGCTACCTATGCCGAGCACCTGTTTCCGTTGTTGTTGGTGCTCGGTCTGTTCACCCGCTTTGCCGGCTTGGCGCTACTGGGCATGACCTTGGTGATCCAGGTGTTCGTCTACCCTGACGCCTGGCCTACCCATCTGAGCTGGGCGGGTTTGTTACTGGTGGTGATCGGCCGCGGTGGCGGACGCTGGTCGCTGGATCGCTACCTGGGCATCCGCTAGGCCCGCACGAATCGCTGCCTGAGCACATCGCTCAACGCATCCACCAGCAACACCAACACCAGCATGGCAATGATCACCGTGCTGGCCTGGGCTTCCTGGAACAGGCTCAGGGTGGTGTAGAGCATCTGCCCCAACCCCCCTGCGCCAACAAAGCCAAGCACGCTGGCCATGCGGATGTTGTTTTCCCAGCGGTAGAGGCTGTAGGCCAGCAACTGCGGCCAGAGGTTAGGCAAGGTACCGAAGCAGAATGCCGTGACCTGACTGCCACCCTGCAAGCGAATGGCTGCGGCCGGTTCTGGCGGGGCATTTTCCAAGGCTTCGGCAAACAGCCGGCCCAGTACACCCGAGGTGTGCAAGGCCAACGCCAAGGTACCGGCATTCGGTCCCAGACCCGCCGCCAGTACGGTCAACGCGGCCCAAACCAGCTCCGGTATCGCCCGCAGGGCATTGAGCAACAACCGTGCAGCGCCCTGCAGCGGCCAACCAAAACGCCCGGCTGCCGGTAACGCCAGCAGCAATCCGAGGATGACTGCTAGCAACGTGCCCAGACCGGACATGGCCAGAGTTTCCAGGGCCCCTTTGCCGACTGCGCGCAAATGCTCCGGGCTCAGGTCAGGGCTGAGGAACCGCGCCGCATAAGCGCCCATCTGCCCCAGGCCACCCTCACCAAACAGCGACTGCACGTCGAGGCTCAAGTAGGCGAATGAACCTGCTACTGCCGCCAGCATGGCCAGGATCAGTGCGGCGTTGATCAACTGCCTCATGCCAACCTCCCACGCAACAAACGGCTGAGTTGGTCGGCCAACCAAACGAGCACCAGGAAGGCCAGCAACATGCTCGCCACCTCGGCCCCCGCGAACATGCGCATCGACAAGTCGATCTGCTGCCCAAGCCCGCCAGCGCCAACAAAGCCCATCACCACCGAAGCACGAATCGCGCATTCCCAGCGATAGACCGTATAGGACACAAGCTCCGCAGCGGCATCCGGCAGAATGCCGTAGAAGAACGCACTCAGACGACTGCTGCCGGCCTGCAGCAGCGCATGAGCAGGCCGCTGATTCACCGACTCGAAGATCTCCGCATACACCTTGCCGAGCATGCCGCTGTAGGTGATGGCAATGGCCAGCACACCAGCCGTCGGCCCCAGGCCTACAGCGCGGACGAACAGCAGGGCCCAGACGATTTCCGGGACACTGCGCAAAAAGATCAGCAGCCCGCGCACTGGCAAACGCACCGCGCGCGACCAGTACCCTAGACGCCCACCGCGCGACGCAGCGCCCAAGGACAATGCCCGACTGGCCAACAGGCTGGCCGGAATGGCCAGAAGCAGGGCCAGGGCCATGCCTGCCGTGGCCACCGCCAGCGTTTGCAGCGTGGCCTGCCACAGCAAGGCAAGAAACTCGGGATCATGCGCTGGCGGCCAAAAGGCACTGACAAAATTGCTCATCTCGCGGCGGTTTTCAGCCTGCAGCAGCACGCCGGGATTGAGCTCACTCAAGTGAATACCGGGCCACAGCAAGGCAATCGCCAGCAGCGTCAGCAGCAGTCTGGGCAGCGCTGCCGGGTCGCGTTTGTCAGCCGTCAGCATCGTGGAATCTGCAGGTTCAGCGTTGGTAAAGGCATCTGAGGTGAAGCCAAGTGTTCGTTGGCATACAAGGCATCGAGCATTTCACTGGAGACCTCGCTGGCCGGGCGGTCAAACGCCACTCGCCCTTCGCGAATACCGATCACCCGTGGAAAATGCGCCAGCGCCAGGTCCACCGCATGCAGGCTGGCGACCAGGGTAATGCCGCGCTCGCTGGCATGCTGATTGAGGGTTTTCAGGCTGTGTTCGGCCAGCACCGGATCCATGGCCGAAACCGGTTCATCGGCGAGTAGAAGCGCTGGCTGCTGGTACAAGGCACGGGCAATACCAACACGCTGCAACTGCCCACCGGACAATTGCCCGCACTGGGCAAAGACCTTGTCAGCCATGCCCAGCCCAGACAACACCGCACGCACCCCCGGTACATCCGAGGGGTACAACAGGTTGAGCAATCCACGCAGGGTACTCCACTGCCCCAGGCGCCCGGCTAACACCGCAGTCACCACGCGCTGGCGAGGCGGCAACGGCGGTGCCTGATGGATCAGACCGATCCGCGCGCGTAATCGCTGACGTGCACGCGCAGACAGTCGCCATGGCGCCTCACCGAGCAACTCGATGCTGCCGGTAGTCGGCGCCAGGGCACTGGCGATCAGGTGCAGCAGGCTGGACTTGCCCGCTCCCGAAGGACCGATGATCGCAACGCGCTCACCGGTCTCCACGCGCAGGTCAATGGCGTGCAGTGCCTGAACCTGACCATGACGCAGACTCGTACCCTTGAGCTGGATTGTCACTTGAGCAGCTCAGCAGCGCGAGCAGCCTCCTCGATCCCTTTGTAGTTGTCCGGGCTGGTGGCGATAAAGCGGCTGGCGGCCTGTAGGTCGAGGATCGCCTTGTCAGCCGGCTTGGCCGGATCGAGGTCGAGGAAGGCCTGTTTGATCTTCTCCTTCAGCGCCGGATCGAGGCTACCGCGCACGGTCCAGTTGTAATCGTAGTAGCTCGGGGTGGTAGCGAACACTTTGACCTTGTTGGTATCGACCTTGCCCGAGGCAACCAGTTTGTCCCAGACGCTGGCGTTGAGCACACCGGCATCGACCTTGCCGGCCTGGACCCAGGCAGCGGTGGCGTCATGGGCACCGGAATAGGCAACACGGCTGAAGTAGGTCTCAGGCTTGATGTTGTCGTTCTTGAGCATGAAGTAGCGCGGCATCAGGCTACCGGAGGTGGACGAAATCGAACCGAAGGCAAAGGTCTTGCCCTTGAGGTCGGCCAGGCTCTTGATATCAGGGTTGGCGGTGATGAACTTGCTGGTGAACTTGGCGTCTTGTTCACGCTGTACCAGCGGCGTCGCGGTCGGGCTCTTCAGGTGTACTTGCACGAAGGTGAAACCGCCCAGCCAGGCCATGTCCAGGCGGTCAGTGGCCAAGGCCTCGACCACCGCCGGATAGTCCGACACCGGCACGAACTCGACCTTCATGCCCAGCTTCTGCTCCAGGTACTCGCCCAGCGGCTTGAACTTGCGCAGCAGTTCAGTCGGTGCCTCGTCAGGGATGGCGCTGACCTTAAGGACATCGGCCGCCTGGGCCAGGTAAGACGAGCAAGACAGCACGAGACCGGCGAACAGCGCCAGGGGACGTTTGAGCATGGGGATTCTCCGGTTCAATAGCGGGGAAAGAGCCAGCGTCGGGCTGGCTCCAGAATTATAAGAGGCAACGGCGCAAAGGCCAGCTTTGCTACAATCGGCCTTCACGATTTTTCGAGGTGCGTATGAGCGAGCCGATTCGTCTGACCCAGTACAGCCACGGCGCCGGTTGCGGCTGCAAGATCTCTCCGAAGATGCTCGAGGTGATTCTCGCCGAAAGCGGTACCCAGGCGCTGGACCCGAACCTTTGGGTCGGCAATGCCTCGCGTGATGACGCAGCAGTTTACGCCCTCGACGACGAGCGTGGCGTGGTTTCTACCACCGACTTTTTCATGCCGATTGTCGATGACCCTTACGACTTCGGGCGCATTGCCGCCACCAACGCGATCAGCGATATCTATGCCATGGGCGGTGACCCGCTGATGGCCATCGCCATTCTCGGCTGGCCGATCAATGTGCTGGCTCCGGAAGTGGCCCGCGAAGTGATTCGTGGCGGTCGCGCTGTGTGCGCCGAGGCCGGTATCCCCCTGGCCGGCGGCCACTCCATCGATGCCCCCGAGCCGATCTTTGGCCTGGCGGTAACCGGCGTGGTGCAAAAGCGCCACATGAAACGCAACGACACCGCCACCCAGGGCTGCCGCCTGTACCTGACCAAGCCACTGGGCATCGGCATCCTCACTACCGCCGAGAAAAAGTCCAAACTGCGTGACCAGGACAAAGGGCTGGCCCGCGACTGGATGTGCACCCTCAACACCCCCGGCAGTCGCTTCGGCAAGCTGGCAGGCGTCAAAGCCATGACCGACGTTACCGGTTTCGGCCTGCTGGGCCACCTGGTGGAACTGGCTGACGGTAGCGGCTTGAGCGCGCGCCTGAACTACAACGCCGTACCACGTCTGCCAAGTGTCGAACACTACCTGGCCGAAGGCTGTGTACCAGGTGGCACCCTGCGCAACTTCGACAGCTACGGCGAGAAAATAGCGCCGCTGAGCGACGAGCAGAAACACCTGTTGTGCGATCCGCAAACCAGCGGTGGCCTGCTGGTTGCAGTGACGCCTGAAGGTGAAGCCGAGTTCCTTGCTGTCGCCACCGAGCTGGGTCTGAACCTGGCGCCGATCGGCGAGCTGGTTGAGCGACAGAGCCATGCGGTTGAGGTGCTGTGATGCGTGACAACAGCACCGACTACCGCCAGTTGTTTTTGCACGATGTCGCGATGATGGACATGCGCGCCCCGGTCGAGTTTGCCAAGGGCGCCTTTCCCAATGTGATCAACCTGCCACTGATGAACGACATGGAACGGCAGAAGGTTGGCACCTGCTACAAGCAGCAAGGCCAACAGGCCGCCATCGCCCTGGGCCACCAGTTGGTCAGTGGCCAAAGCAAAGATGAGCGTATCGCCGCCTGGGCCGCCTTCGCCCGGGCCAATCCTGAAGGCTACCTCTACTGTTTTCGTGGCGGCCTGCGCTCGCAGATCGCCCAGCAGTGGCTCAAGGCAGAAGCTGGTATTGAGTACCCAAAAGTGGTTGGTGGCTACAAGGCCATGCGTAACTTCCTGCTTGATACCACCCAGAGCGCCGTCACCGAGTGCGATTTTGTCCTGATCGGTGGCCTGACCGGCACCGGCAAGACTGAAGTGCTGCAGGTACTGGACAACGCCCTGGACCTGGAAGGCCATGCCAACCATCGCGGTTCCAGCTTCGGTAAGCGCGCCACCGGCCAGCCGGCACAAATCGATTTCGAGAACAGCCTGGCCATCGACGTGCTGAAAAAGCGTGCACGGGGTATCGACCAGTTCGTACTCGAAGATGAAGGGCGTATCGTCGGCAGCTGTTCACTGCCTCTGGAACTGTACCAGGGCATGCAGCAGTATCCGCTGGTATGGTTGGAAGACACCTTCGACAACCGTGTCGAACGCATACTTGGCGACTATGTGATCAATTTGTGTGCTGAGTTTGTAGCCCTGCACGGTGATGAACAAGGCTTCACACTGTTTGCCGAACGCCTGAACCAGAGCATGAGCAATATCCTCAAACGCCTGGGGGGTGAGCGTTACCAGCGTCTGTCAGCAGTGCTGCAACAGGCCTTGGAGGAGCAGCAGCGCAGTGGTGCAGTTGACCTGCATCGGGGTTGGATCAGCGGCCTGCTCAGTGAATATTACGACCCGATGTACGCCTACCATCGCGACAGCAAGGCCGAGCGCATCGAGTTTTCCGGCGATCAGGTTGAAGTACGCGAATACCTGCTGGCCCGCGCGGCCCGACACTGATGCCGGCACCGCGTATCATCTGACACCGCGCCGATCCCATCGCCAGCAAGGCTGGCACCCACAAGACAGGTGTAATCACTGACATAGTGCAGCCACTCGCTCACGCAACCAGCGATGCCCCGCCTCGCTCTCCCGGCGCTGATGCCAGGCCTGCTGAAAGCCAAAAGCCTTGATCGCCAGCGGCGGCTCGAAGCGGCGCAGACGCGGGTCGAGCTTGCCGTTGTCGAGGCTGCGTCGGGCAACCGTAAGAATCAGGTCAGTGCCGGCAATCACCTCTTGCGCCGCCGCCCAATGCGGCAACGCCAAGGCCACTCGGCGACGAGCGCCGATCGCTGTCAGCGCCAGATCGATCTCGTTGTCGATCCCCGGACGCACTGCCACCAGCACATGCGGTCGCGTCAGCCAATCTGCCAAATTGAGCCCGCCGCGAGCCGGCAAGCCACTGCGATCGGCAATGCAGGTAAAGCGCTCCTCAAACAGGGTTTCAACCCGAAGCTCGGCGGCAACGTCGGGAAATACCCCAAGCGCCAGATCAGCCTCACCGTCGAATAGATGCCCAAGCATCGCCTCGCGGCTGCCCTGAATAACCACCAGATCAATCCCCGGCGCCTCTTCTCGCAGCACACGCATGAGCCCAGGCAACACCACCCGGGCACCGTAATCCGACATGGCCAGACGAAAACTGCGCCGTGCCTTGCGTGGGTCAAAACCAGGATGAGCCAGCAAACCATCGAGCTGCTCCAAGGCTTGCTGCAACGGTTCGACCAAGGCCTGGGCACGGGCGGTGACCTGCAGACGTCCGCCACGACGCACCAGCAACGGGTCCGCAAACAGTTCGCGCAACTGCGCCAGTGCATGACTAACCGCCGGCTGACTGCGGTGCAAGCGCAACGCGGCACGCGATACGTGCTGCTCGACCAGCAGTGCATGCAGAGTGAGCAACAAATTCAGATCAATACGCCGCAAATCATCCATCAGACGAATAACTCCAGTGCATCATTCGAATTTCCATTAACAACATGGATAGCCAAGACTTTACCAAGCCATTTTCAAGGAGTCTTGCCATGAGCCTGTCGTTTACCCCTGCCGCGCTGCTACCGCTTGTCATTGCCCTGCTTGCCGGTGCGGCAGTACCTTTCCAGGCCGGCAGCAATGCCGCCCTGGGTCGCCTGCTTGGTCATCCATTGTGGGCAACACTGGTGTCCTTGGCGGTCAGTGTGCTGATGGTCATTCCGGCCTTGCTGGTCATGCGCGCGCCATTGCCGCAGGTCGCGGCTCTGGCCCAGGCCCCCTGGTGGGCCTGGTTGGGTGGCGTGGCCGGGGTCGCCTACATCACTGCGGCGCTGATGCTGACGCCGCGCCTGGGGGCTGCCGGGTTCATCGTTTGCGTGATCGCCGGCCAAGTAGTGTCATCGCTACTGATCGATCAATGGGGCCTGATGGGCCTGACGCAGCGACCCGTGAACAGCCTGCGCCTGGCGGGGGTCGGGCTGATCGTGCTTGGCATGCTGGTAGTGCAATGGGGGACATCGACGTCGCGCTAGATGGTATCCGGGTCAATGGGCTGGATGTAGGGCGGCGGTTCCAGGGCCCGATTAATTTCGAACCTGAGGCTGGGGGCTTCAATGGCGAAGCTGATCACCACGCCCAAGACCACCACCAAAACACCCTCCAGCCAATGCCAGCCAGGTATCGCGGCCCCCTGACGCGCCTGTTGGCACCACCAGGCCTGCCCCAGGCAAAACGCAAAGATCGCCAGTAGCCACAGGTAAAAGCCCGGAGCAAAGTGCGTCAGGTTGACGAAGTTGTAACTGCGATTATCAGGCATCCGATCAATGCCGAAGCTGGTCAACGCCAGGTAGAACGCGGCTAACCCCAGAGCCAGTGATAGCCAACGCCAGCGCCGGTGCACAAGGATCGCCAGCCCCAGCAAGGGATTGGCGAACCAACCGTACATGCCGAACACCAGGCCCCAAGGCCCATACAGCAGCGCCTGCAACGCATGCAGGCGTCCGTCACCGCTGAGGTACATGGCGTTGAAACACAGGCTCGACAAAAACAACAGCAAGGTGATTACGACGTAACGGCGGGCGATGATCACTGCTCACGCTCGAGCAACAAACCGTAGAGTCCCGAATCGGATAATTCGCCCGCCACACACCAACGTTCGCGAAGCACGCCTTCAAGGACAAAGCCCAGGCGCTCCAGGGTCCGTGCTGAAGCGCTGTTGCGCGGGTCGATCTCGGCCTCCAGGCGACGCATTTTCAGGTCCCGCGCCAGGTATTGAACGAAGTGTTCAAGCGCTTCGCCCATAAAGCCCTGCCCCTGGGCATTGCCGGCCAGGCAGTAGCCGATTTCGCCACGGCGCGAGTCACTCTCGAAGTTGGAACACTGGCACATGCCGATCAGCGCATTGCTGTCACGGCGATAGATACCCAGCTTGAGCAACTGGCCCTGATGGTAGCCTTCACGGTCAGCCTCCAGTGCTGCCTGAGCCTGAGCCAGTTCATTCCAAGGAGCATGATTCCAGAAGCGCATGACCTGCGGATCGGCCATGATCGCCAGCCAAGCAGCAGCATCCTCTGCGCGCATGGGCCGCAACTGCAGACGTGGGCTTTCAAGGCAAAGCTCAAGAGGAAATGCGTGGGAATACGACACGAGTAGAACTCCTGTTCTGGTCGAAGAGCCGCACAGTCTACCGCAAGGTTGCCAGGCGCTGGTTGTGAGTACAGCGGCCTGGCTGTATAGCCTTCAGGCTACTTCCGCCCCCTCATGTGGCCAGATCGGCTCGTTGGCCTCCAGCGGTGGCAAGCCATAGGCAGCCCGGGCTGCGTCGCAACTGGGGTTGTGCTGACCATCGACCCAGGATGCCTCGAATTCGCGACAAGGGCTGGAGCGCTGCTCATAAAGGCCACAACTGACCCCTTTACCTATTTCACCCTCAAGACCAATGCAACGGCAGGGTTTGCTGTCGGTGCCAATCATCGCCACTCGGGTTGGATTGATCTGCACCACCAGATCGTCGGGCACCAAGCCTCCCGCCGATGTGCACTCACCCCAGAAAAAAGACACACGGAAAAACCCGCAGCAGGCGCCGCAGTTCAAACAAGGATTATGTTCGGACATGATAAGGAGACGGGGGGGTAAGTTTATCGTTATTGGGAGAAAACCCGCCGCCATTCTATGCTTCGCCAGCGCTTTGAGAAGGGGGCACCTGCAGAAATATCGCGTCTCTGACAGGCGGTTGATTCCGCGTGTTGGTCGCTCAAAATCCTGAAGTAAAGAAAATTCGCACAGATGCTTAGGACGCATCCTGCATCAATTCCCATGTCGCCTTGTTAGCGTGCTCGAAAAATTGAGCTTGCTCAGGCAATGGCTTGCGCATCGCCTTTTGCTTTCCCTTTCAGCTTAAGGATAAGTGTATGTTCGCACCGGCCAATGCTGCGCTTTTCGAGCTACAGATCCCCACGGTTCGCAACGACTTCAAAGTGCTGGCTTTCAGCGGTACTGAAGCCATTAGTTGCTTGTATGCGATCAGCGTCGAGCTGGTCAGCGAGTACCCTGATTTCGATCTGGAAAGCCTGCTCGGTCAGCCGGCGTTCCTGCGCTTTGGCTTGCAGGGTGAAGGGGTTCACGGGCATATCGAAGATGTTCTGGTTGGCGAATCCGGCAGGCGCCTGACCCGCTATCAGCTGACCTTGGTGCCCGCGCTGCACTACTTGCAATTCAGCTACAACCAGCGGATTTTCCAGCAACTGACGGTGCCGCAGATCGTTGCCCAGGTGCTCAAGGGCCATGGCATTCAGGCCGATGCTTTTGTCTTTCATGTCCGCACCAGCCCTGAACGTGAATACTGCACTCAATATTTTGAAAGCGACTACGAGCTGATCCGGCGGCTGTGCAGTGAAGACGGGATTGCCTGGCATCACCAACACAGCCCGGATGGCCACTTACTGGTCTTCACCGACGACCAGACGTTTTTCCCCAAGCTCGGCGCAACGCCGTATCAGCAAGGCGGTGGTCTGGTGGCCGATCACCCGGTCATCAGCCAGTTCTCCCGGCGCTTCAGCACCCGCACCAGCACGGTCACGCGCTGCGGCTATGACTTCCAGCGGCCAAGCCTGCTGCTGGAGAGCCAGTTCACCGCCGAGTTCAGCCCGGAGCTTGAGGACTACCGCTACCCGTTGTCGATGGACACCGAGAGCCTTGGCAGACAACGCTCCCGCCAGGCCCTGGAGCGGCACCGCTGTGACTACCAGTTGGCCGAAGGTCAAAGTGACCAACCATTTCTGCGCAGCGGCCACTTCTTCGACCTGACCGAGCACCCGCGTAAAGACAGCAACGACTTGTGGCTCTTGCTTAGCGTCACCCATGAAGGTAAACAGCCGCAGGTGCTTGAGGAGTCAGTCAGCAGCGACAGCCAACCCGAAGACGGCTTCAGCCAAGGCTATCGCAACAGCTTCAGCGCTATTCCCTGGAACGTGTTCTACCGGCCACCGCTGGTCACCCGCAACGCCGTACTGGTCAGCCAGACCGCCCGGGTTACCGGGCCGGCCGGGGAAGAAATCTTCTGCGATGAATACGGGCGGGTCAAAGTCGAGTTCCACTGGGACCGTACCGAACTGAACAGCGACAAGAGCAGTTGCTGGCTACGGGTAGCGTCCAGCTGGGCTGGACAGGGTTTTGGCGCGGTGACCCTCCCGCGCATCGGCATGGAAGTGCTGGTCACCTACCTGGAAGGTGATCCCGACCAGCCGTTGATTACCGGTTGCGTACCCAACAGGCTCACACCGCAGCCCTACCCGTTGCCCGCGAACAAAACCAAGACCGTGCTGCGCAGCCGCAGCTCGCCTGACAACGGTGGCTACAACGAACTGTCGATTGAGGACCGCAAAGGCCAGGAGTTGATCTACCTGCGTGCCCAGCGCGACCTGGAGCAAAAGGTCGAGAATGACAGCCGCCTGGAAGTCGGTAACGAGCGCCGGGAAACCATCAAGGGCAACAGCATTGCGGTACTGGAAGCTGAAGACCAGCGCACGGTGAGCGCTGACCGAAAAGTTGAGCTCAAAGCCAACGACTATTTGCACATTGCCGACAGCAGCCATACCCGCATCGGACAAACGCTGGCGATTGAAGCCGGTCAGCAACTGCACCTCAAAGCAGGGGCCCAGGTGATCCTCGATGCCGGCGCCAGCATCACCTTGAAAGGCGGTGACCAGCACATCGTGATCGGTCCTGGGGGAATTTTCAGCAGCGTACCGATAGTCATCGGCGGCGTACCAGCAGCGGCGATGCCTGCGGTGTCGGCGATGCCTGTGGCCGCGCTGACAACCAGCGTCAGCGCCGTCCCCATGGAAGCCCTGCTCAAACAAAACGCGGTTTTCCGTGAGGCCAGCTCTGGCATTTGTCCGGTGTGTGATGCCGCCCAACAACAGCTGGACACCGAGGAGCTACACGCATGACGTCCATGCCCCCGACCAAGGGACTCCTCCTGCTTGACGGTGCCCAGTATGACGATGCCTTTGATTGGCTGAACCAACACTACGGTTCAGACAATCCCCGCCCCCTGTTCAAGGGAACCCCATACGAACCCATTGCCGGGGCCGGACCATTTTTACTCGATGCCTCATTCGGCAGTGCCGCCTATAGCGCGTGGTGGGGCGGCGGCGATTTGCAGCACGGTGTATGGCTGGCCACTGTTAAAAGCGCCCACCAATTACTGCCAATCCTGCAACGGCGCTTACGCATTTTTGATGAGCAGCAAGGCGAATATTGGTTACGCCTGGCTGATGGCCCCGTACTCAATCGCGCCCACTTGGCCGGTGCCCAATGGCCTGCTGGCTTCTGGTTTGGCGTGGATAGCGTCTGGCTGAGACACAACGGCGCCTCGGTGTGCGCCTGGACGAACGAAGCGCCTGAGCGTGATGTTGCTCCGGCAGATAAAGGTCTAGCGGCACAAATCACCTTGCCCAACGCGCTCATGCACGCGCTCAGCCTGCCGGCCAACACGGAACAACCTTCATGAGTCAATCTATTCAAGCGCCATACGGGACGTGCCCGCTTTTCGCTGCGGTGTTGCCGCTGCGCTATGCCTTGGGGCCCACGGCAGCTGTCGATGTCAGTGCCTATGAGTTGCCGCCTCTAAACGGTCAGTTTCCCGAGCTTGGCCCGCGTCATCCTGACCTGAGCGAGCAAGACCTGAACTACACCTCACGCTTGCTGCGTGATGGTTGGCTCTACGTTTGGGAGAGCACACCCCCCAAGTTGGTGGAGTACCAGGTCGAATCAGCTCAACTCACCCAAACCTCACGGGCAGGACGGGTAGTTGATACCCGGACGCAACCCCACCTACTGCTCAGAGCGGGCGCGTCGGCCGGTTTGGTGTGGTCACCGGTTCGTTGGAGTGAGCCGCAGTACCAGGCCGCCAAACACGACCCTGCTGTGCGTCAGCGCATCATGCGTACGTTTGTGCCGGGAGTGGCGCCGCTCAGTGGCCAAATTGGCGCGATCAAAACGCATATTGGCGAATACAGCGATGCCACGCGCTACGGCTGGAGCAGTGAGCCTGCAACGGAACACGCACCCGCCTGGCCGAACATGCTCCGGCAAATGACACGTTGCGAACAGCAGACTTACGCACTAATCGATGACGCATGGGGTGTGCTGCTCGATCTCGCCGCACTAATGCGCGCGCGCAAGGCAGGATTTGACAACTATAAGGAACATCACGCCGAAGAGTGGGCCATTGCAGGTGTTTTAAAGTCGTTGATGGACAGTGATGAGCAATTGAAATCGCAGTTGCGCTTGATCACCCGCTATGAGGAGTTGAACCGCGTCTGGGACGACCAGAACACCCAAGAATACAACTATACCGTCGACATGCGCCGACTGGCGCAGCTCTGGGTCGACTGGTTCAACACCGTGCAAGTGAATGGCCCGTCCAGTATGGACACCGCCTGCGGCCACTTCGACATCACGCTGCCAGCCAGTCGCGAGGCATTGGAATTGCACTTCGCTGCTGCCTGCCTGGGCCCGGCCAGTACCAGTACAGGCGCCAAAGCCATAACCTTGAGCCTTGAAGGTAATGCGCAAGGCAAACCCTGGTTGCTCTGGGCATTGCTTGGGTTAACCAAGAGGCTTGGCATTGGTGAAATAAAATACCTGATCGATCTGAGTGATGCGGCTCACGACAATGGAGCCTCAATCAAAGAGGGCATCACTCAACTGACGAAAGCCGTTGGTTATGCAGAGGCGCTGAACAAGACGGCTGAAAAGCTCGCTCAACTTGCTCCGGCCTCCAGCATGGAAACCTTGTTTCTATCCCTCGCGCCTGCTGCCGGGCTGCACTTGCACCAAGCGGAAAATGCCGCCAGCACTGCCGGACGCATTTACATGGCCGCCGCGTTGGCCCGCAGTGATCAGCGCATTCAGACCTTGGGCGTTACACCGCGGCAACTGGGCGAGTGGTACAGCGACCTGATAGGCACCCGCAACACACTGCCCGCCAGACTCAACGTCGCCCCCTTAGCCAGTGCGGTGAGCGAAAGCATTCCGTTTATGCACCTGGTACCGGCGAGTACCAAACTGCCACCACTGCCGGTCAACCTCGCCGCGGGCGCTGATCTGGGCAGTGTGTTTGATTTGAAAAGTGCATTGAGTAAGGCACCGGTCAAGTCGATTGTGACGTTGGTGGCTGGGGTGAATTTTGTTTGGACGGCGGGGCAGTTTGCCGGTAATCAATCAGTTAAAGGAGGACTCGGGGTAGCAGCGGCCCTAATTGGTGTCGGTGCTGCAGGTGCAGGCGTAATTCAGCGAGTGGCAGAGGTAAATTGGGCTTCAGTTGTCCGGCAGAGCGGTAGCACCTCAACTACTTCTCGGCTACTTTTGGCCAAGACTATGGGGGTCACCGCCAATACTGCTTTGGCGCAAGGTATCCTTCTGGCGTTTGACGTCGTGCTTTATGGGGTTGATGCCTTTGAGGCCTACAAAACGGGCGACTTTGACACCATGACCGCGAACTTGGTAGTGGTTGGCGCTTCTCTGGCCAGCATCAAGATTCAGCTCCATGCATTCCGCGCATTGCGGGCCGCACGAGCCGCGGTGATAGCCGGGGATGCAGCGACGATTGCCAGAGGACTCAACGTAGTACCACACCTTGGCGCCAAACTACTGGGACTCACAGTGGTAATTGTAGGTGGGGTCCTTGCACGTCTTTACACAGCAGACTCGGCGCTTGAAAAATGGGTGAAAAATTGCCGCTTTGGTATCCGCCCGGACAACACATGGTCTAGCAGCTACATCCTTTCTATGGACAATCTATACCCCATTCTGTTCCCCATCAGCTTTGACGCTTACCGGCTGACAGAAATGCACCCTTATCAAGGGCAAGTTACCTCTACGTATCTGATGCTGAACTTGCCAGGGGAAAATATTTTGCTTACCGACGCCATGCTTCATTTCACCGGCCAAGAAGTTTGGGGCGACACCCTCGGGTATTACGCCGATCAAATCAGAAAGGTCGAGTGGACAGGTAAAGACTTTGCTCAGCATAGCGGTACCCGCATTCCTGTGCCAGCCGGCATAACCCGTTATCGCCGCGTTTACCATGAGGACGGTGTTAGAGACTTGCGGCGTATAGAGGGCGAATTAATTTATTCCCCACACGAAGGGCTAACGCTGCCTGCGGTGAAAATCACGGAGCGAGCATGGATATGAATGCGCCAGAACAACCACGAAATAGCCCAACGTCCACAGTAATACTTGCGGCGGACAAACCGACGGGGGAACAGCCGATGGAGTTGTTTATCGTCGATGAGCACACCGAAAACTATTTGTCATTGCAAGCGGGTGGGGAGTCTAATCGAGGGTCGCTTTCTGGGCTTGCTGGATGGGTTTTTATCGGAGGTTTGGGTGTAGGCGTCTACAGCCTATTGCAAACTGCTGAACCAACAGGGTTGTACATCATGCTTGGAATTTGCCTTCCGATGTTTTTGGCACCATTCCTATGGGAAACCCTACGCCCCCTTCCCCTCCCCATTCTATTTAACCGCCGCACTCGTGAAGTGTACTTCGACCACGATGGCGAGCTATTCCACACCCCTTGGGACAGTATTACTGCTGTTGCCAACGAGTTCCAGCTGATTGGCCCCCAAATCGGTAGCATTCGGAACGCTTCACTGGAAATCAGGGTGTCCAAATTTGAAGAGCCTGAGACAGCTCTGATGATCAGTCTGGGGGCGCCCTTCGGAAAATCACTCGCGTTGCAAAAAGGCTTTTGGGAATACCTCCGCTCCTATATGAATAACGGTCCTTACTTCGACGAACACGGTAACCACAGTGAATCGGATGTATTCATAAAAAGCCAACTGGCCGTACGATTCAAAATGAGCGACAGCTTTAAAAATACCCTAGCACAAATAAAACAGGCGAAAAAGGAAGCCGGAGGTAGAAACTACTTAAGCGGTAGTGATGTTGCAATGCTGATACTCGAACCTATGTTTTACCCTTGGGCCAGAATCCAGGATCTCACCTACAACATTGCAAAGCGCCGCTCCCGCAATCTCTGGCCAAGCGTTGTTACTGAGCGCTTGAAATCCAATGGCCCTACCACACGCCTTGTTGATATTGAATGAAGTGGGTATTAACTCGCCAGAACAATCCCAATACAGCTCCTCACCTACTGTAATACTTGAGGCGGACAAATCGACGGGGGAACAGCCGATGGAGTTGTTTATCGTCGATGAGCACACGGAGCATTATTTAACTTTGCTAGCAGGCGGAGATTCTGATCGAGGGCTGTTAACAGGAGTATTAGGGGGAGCCGGTGGATGTGCATCGGTGGGTCTTACTCTAATGCTGGCTATGCAAGGTATTTTCGACCCCATCATGCTTACTCTCGGTATTTGTTTATTTCTAGTGCCATTCCTATGGGAAACCTTACGTCCATTACCCCTCCCTATCCTGTTCAATCGCCGCACCCGCGAAGTATATTTCGATCATGACGGCGAACTATTCCACACCCCGTGGGACAGTATTTCCGCCGTGGCCAATGAGTTTCAGCTCGCTGGCGCCCAAATCGGTAGTATGCAAAGCGCTTCGCTTGAAATTCGAGTGTGTAAATTTAAACAACCGGAAAAGGCCTTGATGATTAGCCTCGGCGCACCCTTTGGGAAGTCACTGGCGATGCAAAAAAGCTTCTGGGAGTACATCCGTGCCTACATGAACAACGGCCCTTACTTCGACGAACATGGAAATCATAGCGAATCTGATTCGTTCGTAAAAAGCCAGTTGGCCGTAAGATTCAAAATGAGCGATAGCTTCAAACACACACTGGCGCAGATAAAACAGGCGAAAAAAGAGGCAGGCGGAAGGAACTATTTAGGCGCTAGTGATGTTGCAAAGCTGATACTCGAACCAATGCTTTACCCCCTTGATCGGATCAAGGAATTCACCTACAACATTGCAAAGCGCCGTTCCCGTAATCTCTGGCCAAGCGTTGTTACTGAGCGCTTGAAATCCAATGGCCCCACCACGCGCCTTGTTGATCTTGAATGAATTGGATATGAGCACGTCAGAACAATCCCAATACAGCCCCTCACCCACGGTAATACTTGAGGCGAACAAATCGACGGGGGAACAGCCGATGGAGTTGTTTATCGTCGATGAGCACACCGAGCATTATTTGGCTTTACAAGCAGGCGGTGACTTTGATCGAGGATTACTGACAGGCGTGTTAGGTGGAATGGGTGGCTGCGCAATGATCGGGCTTGGCCTTATAGGGGCATTACAAGGAAAGTTCGACATCACCTATATGACGTTTTCTATAGGCATACCTTTATTACTGGTGCCATTCCTATGGGAAATCCTACGCCCCCTACCTCTCCCCATTCTTTTCAACCGCCGCACCCGTGAAGTGTATTTCGATCACAATGGCGAACTATTCCACTCCCCTTGGGATGGAATTTCCGCGGTGGCCAATGAGTTCCAGCTGGTGGGCCCCCAGATCGGTGCCATGCAAAGTGCTTCGCTTGAAGTTCGAGTGCGGAAGTTCAAACAGCCGGATACGGCTTTAATGATCAGCCTCGGCGCGCCCTTTGGAAAGTCAATGGCGATGCAAAAAGGCTTTTGGGAATACATCCGTGCCTACATGAATAACGGCCCTTATTTCGACGAGCACGGCAATCACAGTGAGTCCGATGCCTTTGTGAAAAGTCAACTAGCTGTACGCCCCAAAATGAGCGACAGCTTTAGAAGGACATGCAAACAAATAAAGCAGGCGAAACAAGAGGCAGGCGGCAAAAATTACTTGAGTGGCCATCATGTTATAAAGCTGCTAGTTGAGCCTATTTTGTATCCTCAGGATCGAATCCAGGAACTCACTTACAGCATTGCAAAACGCCGCTCCCGCAACCGCTGGCCGAGCCTTGTGACTGAGCGTTTGAAAGCCAATGGCCCCACCACGCGCCTTGTTGATCTTGAATGAAATGAATATGAGCACGCCAGAACAATCCCAATACCGTCCCTCACCCACGGTAATACTTGAGGCGGACAAATCGACGGGAGAAAAGCCAATCGAGTTGTTTATCGTCGACGAGCACACCGAGCATTACTTGACTATACAAGCAGGCGATGAATCCAATCGAGGATTGCTGACAGGCATATTGACAGGAATAGGGGGGATAGGAGGGATAGGGTTGGGGCTGTTAAGTTTTTTGCAAAGTGGTGATCTTAAAGAGCTAAATATAATGCTCGCTATGTGCACACCTATGTGCGTAATACCTTTTCTATGGGAAACCTTACGCCCCCTTCCTCTCTCCATTCTGTTCAACCGCCGCACCCGCGAAGTGTACTTCGACCACGACGGCGAATTATTCCATGCTCCGTGGGACGGTATTGTTGCCATAGCCAATGAGTTTCAGATAGTTGGAGCTCAAATCGGAAGCATTCAAAACGCATCACTGGAAATCAGGGTGTGGAAATTCGAAGAACCGGAAACAGCGCTGATGATCAGCCTTGGGGCGCCGTTCGGAAAATCACTGGCGTTGCAAAAAGGCTTTTGGGAATACATCCGTTCCTATATGAACAACGGCCCTTATTTCGACGAGCACGGCAATCACAGTGAGTCCGATACTTTTGTAAAAAGTCAACTGGCCATTCGCCCCAAAATGAGCGACAGTTTTAAAGAGACAAGAGAAGAAATAAAGCAGGCAAAACGAGAGATGGGCGGCAAGAACTACTTGAGCGGTCATGACGTTATAAAACTAATATTGGGAGCTATGTTTTATCCCCAGGATCGAATCCAGGAATTCACCTACAGCATTGCAAAACGCCGTTCACGTAATCTTTGGCCAAGCGTTGTTACTGAGCGTTTGAAAGCCAATGGCCCCACCACGCGCCTTGTTGATCTTGAATGAAATGTGTATGAGCTCGCCAGAACAATCCCAATACAGCCCCTCACCCACGGTAATACTTGAGGCGCACAAATCGACGGGAGAACAGCCGATGGAGTTGTTTATCGTTGACGAGCACACGGAGCATTATCTGGCTTTGCTAGCAGGCGGTGACTTTTATCGAGGACTCCTGACAGGAGTATTAGGCGGCATAGGTGGATGCGCATCGCTGGGACTTACCTTAATACTGGCGATGCAAGGTATTTTCGACCCCATCATGCTTACTCTCGGTCTTTGTTTTTTTCTGGTGCCATTCCTATGGGAAACCCTACGACCCCTACCTCTCCCCATCCTGTTCAACCGACGAACCCGCGAAGTGTACTTCGATCACAACGGCGAATTATTCCACTCTCCGTGGGATGGTATTGTCGCCATAGCCAATGAGTTTCAGATAGTTGGAGCTCAAATCGGAAGCATTCAAAACGCATCACTGGAAATCAGGGTGTGGAAATTCGAAGAACCGGAAACAGCGTTGATGATCAGCCTTGGGGCGCCCTTCGGAAAGTCACTGGCGCTGCAAAAAGGATTTTGGGAATACATCCGCTCCTATATGAACAACGGCCCTTATTTCGATGAACACGGCAATCATAGCGATTCGGATGCGTTCGTAAAAAGCCAGCTGGCCGTACGATTCAAAATGAGCGACAGCTTTAAAAACACCCTGGCGAAAATAAAGCAGGCGAAACAGCACGCAGGCGGCAGAAACTACTTAAGTGGCAATGATTTTTTAAAGTTGATAATAGAGCCTATCTTTTACCCCTTGGCAAAAATAAAGGAACTCACTTACAGCATCGCAAAAAGCCGCACCCGTAACCTTTGGCCGAGCCTTGTTACTGAGCGTTTGAAAGCCAATGGCCCCACCACGCGTCTTGTTGATCTGGAATGTGAGAAAGGAGCATAAGCTGAATGCAAAACAGTGATAGGGAAAACTCAAATCCGATATCCGAAGTTCAGGCTCCACCTGACTATCACCGATGCCTGCCCGTCGAGCTGCACAGCCTAGCGGATGCCTTCATCCATTATCTGCATGAGCTTCCCAATAGCTCACCAGCCAAGTGCCCGGAGTGCGGTCATCCACACTTCCGGCTGGATACCCGGCCAAACCTGCGCCTGCCCTTCTACCGCTGCATAGCGTGCAATAAAGGCTTCAACTGCCTAACGAAGCACCCGTTCTCGAACTATGGCCTGATGCACTTATGGTCGCTCTATGGCCATTACTTGTTAGCGGGTTGGCCTATGCTCGCCACTGCCAAAGCGATGGCTATTTCCCCCAGTACCACAACACGCTGGATCAAGCCTTGCCGGGCGGTGATGGCCAAAGAGTTTCCGGCGCTGTATCACTGGTGGTCTGCGCGACAAGATCGCACCAACCTGGAACCACCCGCGCATATTGCCGCTCAAGCCCAGGCGTTCATGGGTAAGTTAGAGCACTTGCTGACCACTCGGCAGGCCGTCTGCCCGAAGTGTGGCTCGCCTGATATGCAGCGAATTGATCAGCGACGCCCTAACTTCCGCTGTCCTGGCTGCTGGACCACGGTGAGCTTAATTAAAGGCACGTTGCTGTGCCGATTGGGCTATCCAGAACACTGGCTGGGCTTTGCCCAAGGGCTGATCAATGGCGAGAGCATTGTCGATTTGCAGCGACGCACTGGACTTTGCGGAATCGCCTGTAAGCGCTGGCAGGTGCGTTTCATGCAGATGATTAAGCTGCAGGGGCACACCGAGCTTGCTCGATGGATTACCTGGCTACGCAGTCGCCGGGTAAAAGAGGTGAGTGATTTTGTGCGTAACGGTGGCCAGCTGGAGGCTGTCACCGGATCTCGATATTCCGCTGGATCAAAACGGGTTTTTAACACTCCACCCAATCGCCAGCGCAAGTGAAACGCCGTTTCTTGAAGCCTTCAACGCACACGTAAAGCCATATTACTGCAGCCAAGCCCACCCCCACTGAGTGTTGGAGCGGGCTTGTTCCGCGAAGGGTTGCCTTACTTCTGCGCCTTACCTACCCCATCAGCCCGGAACATCTGGCGGATACCGCGCACGGCCTGGCGGATGCGGTCCTGGTTCTCGATCAGGGCAAAACGCACATGGTCGTCACCGTAGTCGCCGAAACCGATCCCCGGCGATACACAGACCTTGGCCTCGGCCAGCAGCTTCTTGGCGAACTCCAGCGAACCCAGGTGCGCGTATTCTTCGGGTATTTTCGCCCAGACGTACATCGACGCCTTGGGGTTCTCGACCATCCAGCCCAGCTCGTGCAAGCCTTTGACCAGCACGTTGCGGCGCTGTCGGTATTGCTCGGCGATATCGCGCACACATTGCTGATCGCCTTCCAAGGCAGCAATAGCGGCTACTTGCAGCGGGGTGAAGGTGCCGTAGTCGTGATAGCTCTTGATCCGCGCCAGGGCGCTGACCAGCTCTGGGTTGCCGACCATAAAACCGATACGCCAGCCAGCCATGTTGTAACTCTTGGACAGGGTGAAGAACTCCACCGCGATGTCTTTGGCACCTGGCACCTGCATGATCGAAGGCGCCTTCCAACCGTCGTAAACGATGTCGGCGTAGGCCAAATCGTGGATGACCAACACATCGTACTGCTTGGCCAGTGCCACAACACGCTCGAAGAAATCCAGCTCGACGCACTGCGCCGTCGGGTTCGAGGGGAAGCCAAGAATCATCATCTTCGGCTTGGGGATCGACTCGCGGATCGCCCGCTCAAGCTCGTTGAAGAAGTCCACACCCGGCACCAGCGGCACCGAACGCACCTGGGCACCGGCAATCACGGCACCGTAGATATGAATCGGATAGCTGGGGTTGGGTACCAACACGGTGTCGCCATGATCCAGGGTGGCAAGCATCAGGTGAGCCAGGCCTTCCTTGGAACCAATGGTAACGATGGCTTCGCTTTCCGGGTCGATCTCGACCTCGTAGCGGTCTTTGTACCACCGCGAAATCGCCCGGCGCAGGCGAGGAATGCCACGGGATGTCGAGTAGCCATGAGTGTCTTCACGCTGGGCGACCTGCACCAGTTTTTCGACGATGTGCGGTGGCGTTGCCCCGTCGGGGTTGCCCATGCTCAGGTCGATGATGTCCTCGCCACGACGGCGTGCAGCCATCTTGAGTTCGGCGGTGATATTGAAGACGTAAGGTGGGAGACGATCTATGCGCGCAAAGCGGCGCGGCGAACCTTGGTCAGCCATGGTTTCCTCGAAGACGTAAGCGCCCGGAACCGTCCGAGCGACGTTGGCCACTGCGGTGGCCGGTGCCAACAATAGAGCCTGGGCGGTATGGCTGTCCAGTCGGCGAAGGAAAACAAATGTGGGCCTACGCCACTGTCAGCGCAGGCCCAACAACGCTTGGCATTCTCCGATGCGGGTCAGCGTATCTCTTTGTATGCCGACGCATCCCATCCAACAGGCGCCGCCAGGGCGCTGCCGGGTTGAAAGGTCGCGCCTTTGACACTGGAGAACGCAACCCCTTTGTCGCCGAGGCTGACCAGGCGCTCATCCTGCTTGGACTCGGTCAGCAGCGTGTAGGAATGCTTGCGCATTGCCTGGTACTTACCATCGTCCCGATTCAGCGCTGCATGGAACGTCTTCAAGTCTTGCTCACTGAGTTTGAGCATTTTGTCCAACTTCACTCCCCAGCGGGTCAGGCACACTTCAGCAAGATGCCGGACAATCAAACCTGGTTCAGCGAGCATTTTGCCACTCGCCGCACCATCCGCCGAAGCATTACCCACCAGCGTCGCATGGCGACCGGGCATCGGATAAACATGGCAACGTGTGCTGGCATGGGTTTTCGGGATCACACAGGAAAAGCCCTTGGAGCGCTCATCACGGGAGAAGAAGCCCACATATTGCTTCACGTTTTCGCCCAACTGCACGCGGTGGCTGTCAAAGTTGCCGATCCCTGGGACGGGGTCGATGGCAAAAATGTTTACAGGAAGCTTTTTCAACTCGCTGTCCGCAAGCAAGGCATTGGCCAGCATATGGCAACTGACGCCACCCCGGCTCCACCCCACCAGGTTGATCTGGGTGGGAATGATGCCATCCTTGCGAAACTGTTTGATGATCTGCTCCTGGAGCATCTGCGGAGTCACCTTACGGTCACCGTAGTTGTAAGTACGCCAGAACCAGGAGGCCGTTGCCGTCGAGCTTGGAATAGGCACACCAGCAGCTTTCAGACGCTGATACTCGTCTTCGCTCAGCTGCTTGCGCTGCCAGGCACTGTGGCCTTTGATGATCTGCAACGCATGCTGAACATTCTCTTCCCAGCCTTTGCCGAACAAGGTCTGGTTCCAGTTGTAATAGCCACCGGGCTCGACGAACAGTTCATCGGCTTGCAGGTTGCCACTGCCAGGCCCATCAACGGCAATCCAATTGGCGTATTGCTTACCCTGATCATTGGCGGCCAGGGTCGAAACCAGCTCGCCATTCCAGAAGTTCGGGTTGGTGTCATCGAAACGATGCGAACCGGTTCCGCAGAAATAAACGGTCAGTACACTCATGTAATTTTCCTCCGTGGATGAGCATTGACGCACTCTATTCACAGAGTCTGTGCGGCAGCAGAGGGCAAGCCTGCCCTGCCCCGGTGCCCACGACACAAACAAAAACGCCCCGGACCTTGCGGCCCGGGGCGTTTTTGTTCAACTCATCACACTCAATGTGCGTAGGTCAGCAACAGCTCAGTCGGCACTTTGGTGTCCAGCGACATCATCACGCTCAAGGCAGTGATGGTGAAGATCGAGAACACGAACAGCTTGCGTGCCCACAACCGATCATCGACAGCCTTGTAGCCGGTCCAGGCCATGTACAGCCAGTACATGCCCATGGCCGCGGCCACGGCCATGTAACTCATGCCTGCGTAACCACCCAGGGTCAACATCAGGGTCGCGACCAGGAACGCCACGATGTACCAGAGGATGTGCTTCTTGGCCACCAGGATGCCACGCTTGACCGGCAATACCGGAATCGAGGCCGCCAGGTAGTCATTGAAGCGGAAGATCGCAATGGCATAGGAATGCGGCATCTGCCAGAGGCTGAACATCACCAGCAGGGTCAAGGCAGCCAGGTCGAAGCTGTTGCTCACGGCGCAGTAGCCGATCACCGGAGGCATGGCACCGGACAGGCTGCCAACCAGGGTGCCGTGCACCGATTTACGCTTCAGGTACAGGCTGTAGAAACCCACGTAGATGATGAAACCGATCAAGCCGAACAACGCCGCCAGGGCATTGGCCTGCACATACAGCAGACCAAGGCCGGCCACCCCGAGCAGGGTGGCGTAGGCCAAGGCGACTTTCAGCGAGATCTGGCCCTGAACCATTGCACGGTTCTTGGTGCGCTCCATCTTGATGTCGATGTCACGGTCGATGCAGTTGTTGAACACGCAACCGGACGCCACCACCAGCGAAGTGCCAATCACCGTGGCCAGGAACAGCATGAAGTCGACATGCCCTTGCGCGGCAAGGAAGAAACCGCCTGCCACAGAAAGCACGTTACCGAAAATGATCCCCGGTTTGGTGATTTGGATAAAGTGCTTAATGGACATGCCGTCTTACCTCACTTCGCCATCATGCTGGTGTGGATGCTGAACATGATCCACAGCGACAGGCCGACCAACAGTGCAATGACCATCGCTGTAAACAGGAAGGTCGACACGTTGGAGCGCTGCTCGGCGGAACGGTCCATGTGCAGGAAATACACCAGGTGTACCACTACCTGGATGACCGCCAGGGCCACCACCACCATGATGGTGATGTCCTTCGGCATGCTCGGGAACATCACCAGGCCGAACGGAATCGCGGTCAGGATCACCGACAGGATGAAGCCGATCACATACGACTTGACGCTACCGTGGTTGCCCTCGGCGTGGCTGTTATGTGCGTTAGCCATTTACAGAACCCCCAGCAGATACACGACGGTGAACACGCAGATCCAGACCACGTCCAGGAAGTGCCAGAACAGGCTCAGGCAGCTCATGCGGGTCTTGGCGGTACCGGTGATACCGTGCTTGTTGATCTGGTACATCATGACCGCCATCCAGATCAGACCTGCAGTCACGTGCAGACCGTGGGTACCGACCAGCGCGAAGAACGCCGACAGGAAACCACTGCGCTGCGGGCCAAAGCCCTCGGCGATCAGGTGATGGAACTCATAGATTTCCATCGCGATAAAGCCGGCACCGAACAGGAAGGTGACAGCCAACCAACCCAGCACGCCGCCCTTGTTGCCCTTGAACATCTGCAACATGGCGAAGCCGAAGGTGATACTCGAGAACAGCAGCAGTGCGGTTTCAACCGCGACAAAGTCCAGCTGGAAAATGTCGTGACCCGACGGGCCGCCGGCAAAACTGCCGGACAGCACCGCGTAGGTGGCGAAGAGCGACGCAAACAGGATGCAGTCGGTCATCAGGTACAGCCAGAAACCGAAGACGGTCATCTGGCCCGAGTCGTGGTGGTGATCGTCATGCCCATGGTCGTGACCATGAGCATGAGTGTCTGCATTGATTACATGACTGGACATTGATTAAACCCGTTCAAACGATTTGACACGTGCGCCATCCGGCGAACCGGTAGCCAGGCCCAGGGCCTTCATGCGCTCGCCTTCGATACGCGCCACTTCTTCGGCAGGAACCATGTAGCCCTGGTCGTCACGCGCAGCGTGGGCAACAAAGACAGCGATGGTGCCGACCAGGCTGGCAGCAACCAACCACCAGATGTGCCAGATGAAGGCGAAACCGAATACGGTGAGCAACGCACCCATGAACACACCAGTGGAGGTGTTGTTCGGCATGTGAATCGCTTCGTACTTGGCTGGAACCTTGTAAGCCTTACCGGCCTGCTTGGTTTCGTGCCAGGCATCCAGATCGACGTTCTCAGGCATGGTGGCGAAGTTGTAGAACGGCGGTGGCGACGAAGTCGACCACTCCAGGGTACGGCCGCCCCATGGGTCGCCGGTCACGTCCATGTTGTCCTTGCGATCGCGAATCGACACGTACAGCTGGATCAGCTGGCAAGCGATACCGAACAGGATCAGCACGGCGCCGAACACGGCTACGTACAGGTAGGGTTCCCACAGCGGGTTGTCGGAGTGGTTCAGACGACGGGTCATACCCATGAAGCCCAGTGCATACAGCGGCATGAAGGCCACGTAGAAACCGGAGATCCAGAACCAGAAGGCAGCTTTGCCCCACTTCTCGTTCAGGGTGAAACCGAAGGCTTTCGGGAACCAGAAGGCGAAGCCGGCAATGTAGCCGAATACCGCACCACCGATGATCACGTTATGGAAGTGGGCGATTACGAACAGGCTGTTGTGCAGTACGAAGTCAGCACCCGGAACAGCCAGCAGTACGCCGGTCATACCACCGATGGAGAAGGTAACCATGAAGCCCAGGGTCCACAACACCGGCGCCGTGAAGCGCAGACGGCCCTGGTAGATCGTGAACAGCCAGTTGAACAGCTTCACCCCGGTCGGAATCGAGATCAGCATGGTCGCCAGACCGAAGAAGGTGTTGACGCTGGCGCCCGAACCCATGGTGAAGAAGTGGTGCAGCCATACCGCAAAGCCCAGTACCGCGATCGCGCCCGAAGCGTAGATCATCGACTTGTGGCCGAACAGACGCTTACCAGCGAAGGTCGAGGTGACTTCCGAGAACACACCGAAGGCCGGCAAGATCAGGATGTAAACCTCAGGGTGACCCCACGCCCAGAACAGGTTGACGTACATCATCGGGTTCCCACCAAGCTCGTTGGTGAAAATGTGGAAATCCAGATAACGGTCAACAGTCAGCAGAGCGAGTGCAGCGGTCAGAATCGGGAACGAAGCGACGATCAGTACGTTGGCCCAGGTGCAGGTCCAGGTGAAGATCGGCATGTCCATCAGCTTCATGCCAGGCGCGCGCATTTTCAGCACGGTGGCAAGGAAGTTGACACCCGTTAGCGTCGTACCGAGTCCGGATAGCTGTAGCGCCCAGATGTAGTAGTCAACACCGACTCCAGGGCTGTATTGGATACCCGCCAGCGGTGGATAAGCTACCCAGCCGGTCTTGGCGAATTCACCGACACCCAGGGAGACGTTGACCAGCACTACGCCGGACACCAGCAGCCAGAAGCTCAGGGAGTTCAGGAACGGGAAGGCAACGTCACGCGCACCGATCTGCAGAGGCAGGGCCAGGTTCATCAGGCCGGTGAAGAATGGCATTGCCATGAAGATGATCATGATCACACCGTGAGCGGTGAAGATCTGGTCATAGTGTTCGGGAGGCAGGTAGCCCTCGGAGCCGCCGGTGGCCATGGCCAACTGCGTGCGCATCATGATGGCGTCGGCAAAGCCGCGCAGCAGCATGATCATCGCGACGATGATGTACATCACCCCGATTTTCTTGTGGTCGACCGAAGTCAGCCACTCGGACCACAGGTAGGTCCACTTTTTGAAATAGGTGATTGCACCCACCAACGCGAGACCGCCGAGCGCGATCATGGCGAGTGTCACCATGACTATCGGCTCGTGATACGGAATCGCATCCAGACTTAGTTTACCGAACATCTCTTACTCCTCTGCCCCAGCAGCTGAATGCATACTCACGTCCATCCCTTCGGTACCGGCCGCTTCTTTGCTCTGCTCTTTTTCGTGGACCGGCCGACCGCGGTTCATGCCTTCGTACTTGTCGACGATGGACTGGAACTGCTCAGGCGAGGCCACGCTGTACAGCGCGACTGGATTGTTTTCGCTTGTTTTGGCCAATGCAGCGTATTCAGCCGCATCCAGCTGTTTCGGCGATTGCTTGACTTCGTTCACCCATGCTTCGAAATCAGCCTGGGAGGTGGCGGTTGCCTTGAACTTCATACCGGTGAAGCCTGCACCGCTGTAGTTCGCCGAGATACCGTCGAACTCACCATTCTCGTTGGCGATCAGGTGCAACTTGGTGGTCATACCTGCCATCGCGTAGATCTGACCGCCCAGGCCTGGAATGAAGAACGAGTTCATCACCGAGTCGGAGGTCACGCGGAAGTTGACCGGCGTATTAGCTGGGAAGACGATCTTGTTGACCGTGGCAATGCCTTGTTCCGGGTAGATGAACAGCCATTTCCAGTCCAGGGCGACCACGTCGATCTGTACCGGCTTCACGTCGGAAACCAGCGGACGATACGGGTCCAGCTCGTGGGTGGTCTTGTAGGTCACATAGCCCAGGGCAATGATGATCAGAACCGGGATGGTCCACACCGCCACTTCGATCTTGGTC
This sequence comes from Pseudomonas sp. S06B 330, assembly GCF_002845275.2. Classification (NCBI taxonomy): domain Bacteria; kingdom Pseudomonadati; phylum Pseudomonadota; class Gammaproteobacteria; order Pseudomonadales; family Pseudomonadaceae; genus Pseudomonas; species Pseudomonas tussilaginis. The sequence continues at coordinate 4,880,837 of NZ_CP088149.1, forward strand.
GAGTGCGACCAGTCAGGGGTGTAGGTCGCAGCCTTGTTGGAAGCACGATACTTCCAGGCGAACGCCAAGGTCATGAAAATGACAGGAATCACCACCAGCAACATCAAGCCGGTAGCGATCAGGATAAGGTTCTTTTGCTCAATGCCGACCTGGCCCTTCGGGTCGAGCAGGGTCCAGTTGCACCCACTGAGTAAAAGCATGCCTAAAAAGGGCAGAATGCCAAACAGTCTGGGGTAACGCTTTTTACTCATCTCACGACCTCTAGAGCAGCTTGCTTCAATGCAATTTGTGTTTTGGTCGCCAACACTTCGTCCTGCCAAGCGTCAGCATTTATGGGATCGAATACGGTTATGCCTTGAGGCCAGCTGCGGCGGCTCGGCATAAACCGGGTATTACGGTGTTTATTGTTTTGACTTCGTAGGCAACAGGCCTGTGTTCAGACCAATTCCATTTGGTGCGGGAAATCACGGAGGGGGGTCAGCCCGGCATCGCCGCAGGCGATGCTCGTCAGAGTCAGCAAAAAGAGCCTGGGGCTCCTTTAATCCTGCGACTCGCAAGCGGTGCCGAACGGAAATTGGGGGCGATTGTAGATAGGTCGCCAATCAATGACTATGACTAATTGAGCAACAGTCTTTTACAGAATTGACAACAATCAAGTCTGAAAAATCAGTTTCGCGACAGTTTGTCGCACCCCGCGCAACGCCCCTGAAAGCCTTGTTCTACAAGGCCTGAAGCTTGATACAAGTCAAGGAATGTGCGACGTCTAATGAAGTTTTCATTGCACATCTGACTTGCATCAAAACATGACTTTTGTCTAAGCCTTACGGCGGTTGCGGTAGATGCCCAAAGGAACCAGAACGGCGGTCAGGATGAACGCCAACAATGCCCATTGCGCCAGTGAAAGCCCCAGCACCGGCGGATAAGGCGTGGAACAGAATCCATCTACCTGGAACACCAGCGGCAGCACCGACGCCAACGGCAAGCCATCGACGATCGGTTGCAGGGTATCGATACCGCAGCTGATCGCAGGGTTGGCGAGGATATACACATGATTGCCAGCGGCGGCGATCCCACCGATGGCACTGAGTACCACCAGGCCTTCAAGCAGGGTCAGGCCGCGACGCCCGGGCATGGCAGCACCGATGAACGCGAACACGGCAATCAGCAGCAGTGCATAGCGTTGCAGGATACACAGCGGGCAGGGTGCCTCGCCGAGTACCACCTGCATATACAGCGCACCGCCGATCATGGCCAGGCAGATCACTCCAAGCAGGACCAGAAAGCGCCGTTCCCGGTTCAGGCGCGATGTTTGCTCGTTCATTGCATATCCTTAGTTGACTGAATGGCTCGACGGCCTGACCGGAATTCTACACGCGCAAGAAGACCTTCTAGAACGGTAAAAGTGCCGCGCCAGGCTGGAGTACCCCGCTGGGCAAAGCAGAATGCTCAATTGCCACTATCTTAGTCCTGTGGATTACCCTATCATTAACACTGTACAAATAAACAGTGTCGAGCACATCGATATTCAAAAGGCATGTGAGGTGATGAATGGCCGTCGAAGTGGTATACCGCAGCAGCCGCGATCTGGAGCGCTTGTTCATGGATAAAGCCGAAGCTGACCGTCACGACAAGATGCTCGAACTGGCCGAGCTGCTCGCCGAGGTCCTGAAGAAAGCCGTACCGTCGCTCAGTGAACAACAAGTCGAAGATGCCGGCATCTATATGGCCAAGAACCGCGACGTGTTCGCCAAAGCGTTCAAGAGCCAGCCCGACGCCTTGTCCGAGCTGCTCGCTGAGACAGCGAGCGAATAAAAGCCTCAGCTATAGATCAAGCGTTCAGCAAGCATCTGCGCCACCCGCGCCGGCGAGCGCTTTTCTGCCTGGGCATGAGCAAACACCTCGGTCAGGCGCGAGGGAATACGCGCGAGATGGGCAGTGATAACGCCCAGGTCTTCGCCACGGTGCTTGAGTGCGACATAAATCAAGCCACCAGCATTGATGACGTAGTCAGGCGCATAGAGTATTCCGCGGCTTTCCAGTTGATCGGCCACCTGCAAGGTGGTCAGCTGATTATTGGCCGCCCCCGCCACGGCCGCACAGCGTAGCTGCATCACACTCTGGCCATTGAGCACCGGCCCTACCCCGCACGGGGCAAAGATGTCGCAAGGCGTGCTAATCAGCATCTCATTGGCAACCGGCCGGGCATTGAACTGCTCAATGGCCAGTTGTACCCGGCCGGGATCATGGTCGCTGACCAGCAATTCGGCGCCAGCGGCATGCAGTTGCTCGGCCAATGCGTAACCGACATTGCCCAATCCCTGTATCGCAATCCGCAAGCCTTCGAGGTTGTCGCTGCCAAGGCGCGCCATCGACGTGGCACGAATGCCGGCGAACACCCCCATAGCTGCATGGGGCGAAGGATCACCAGCGGCAGTAGTACTGGTGACATGCTGAGTGGTCTGGGCAATGCAATCCATGTCCAGGGTCGAGGTGCCGCTGTCCACAGCGGTGATGAAGCGACCTTGCAGGGTGTCGACAAAGCGACCAAAGGCTTCGAACAATGCCGCGCGGTTTTCCACATGGGGGTTGCGAATGATCACCGCTTTGCCGCCGCCCAATGGCAAGCCCGCCAATGCCGCCTTGTAGCTCATGCCCTGGGCCAGGCGTATGGCGTCGATCATGGCGCTGTCGTCGTCTGGATAGGCCAGGTATCGACAGCCGCCCATGGCCGGGCCCAGGTGTTCGCTGTGAATGGCGACCACCGCTTTCAAGCCGGTTGCCGGGTCGATGCACAGGTGCAGCGATTGCGTGCGAGTACTTTGCATGAGCGCGAACATCAGCGGGCTCCTCAGTGAGGTGCTGATCCCAGTATAGGCTGCGCTTTGCCGATTGATGACAGCCCCCGGACCACTGGACGAAAAGCCCGGCCAGCGCTACATAATAAGCTTGAGCGGAGATTGTCATGAGCCCACGCCAAGCTTGTCTCACCTGCCTGGAACGTAATCCAGTAGCTTTGCTGGAAGCGGCGCTATGGGTCGCGGCAGAGCACGACAACAGTGTCCAACCGCTACTGATCATGGCTCAAGTCAGGACCTTGCAGCAAGAGGTCAGCGCCGGTTTGCCGATGCTACCGCTCAGTGAGCTGGCCCAACCCCTGTTGCGCAGGCTCAATGCGCTGGGGTTCCAGCAGGATGAGTATCACCCGTTACGCCCCCAGGCGGCCCTGCTCGACAAGGTTCTGGAGCGTCGCCGTGGCCAACCGCTAGCCCTGGCCTTGCTGACCTTGGAACTGGCGCGAGGCTTGTCGATCCCGCTGGAAGGGGTGAACTTTCCCGGGCATTTCCTCCTGCGCGTGCCCGGCGCCGATCACCTGCTCGATCCGTGCGGTGGCCGCAGGCTCTACCCTGCCGATTGCCGCGAACTGCTCGGCCGCCAGTTTGGTCCGCAATTACAGCTCAGCGCCGAGCACCTGCTTGCCGCGAGCCCACAGCAAATGCTCCAACGCTTGTCCCGCAACTTGCGTCAGCTGCATACGACCCATGACGATGACCTGGCAGCACTCAAAGATGCCGAACGGGTGCTGCAACTGGGCCCCGGCACCGCCAGCGACTACCTGGCCCGGGCCACCCTGTACCAGCACCTTGAATGCCCCCAGGCCGAACGCTTCGACCTGGAGCATGCCTTGTTGCTCAGCGACGATCCCATCCAACGCCTGCGACTGACCGAGCGTCTCGGCCAACTGCCGCCCTCAAGGCCGTCTGTACATTAACCAGGGGTGTCAGCCTGGCGGTCCGGATGCGCCAGGACAAACGCCGAATGCTCCCGCGCCAATGCGGCGACCCGGCGGATCCGCGGACAGTCGCTGAGGCTGATCTTGAAACGCTCGGCCGCATACAGTTGGGGGATCAGATAGACATCTGCCAACCCCGGCTCGTCGCCAAAACAGAACCCCTCATCACCAATCAGTTGCTCAACTGCCGCCAGGCCTTGGCTGATCCAATGGGCTATCCACTGGTTCACCTGGTCTTCGTCGTGCCCCATTGCACGCAGTTGCTTGAGCACACTGACGTTGTGCAACGGGTGCACATCGCAACCAATGAGCGCCGCCACACTGCGCACCTGAGCCCGCAACACAGGCTCTTCGGGCAACAGTGCCGGCTGTGGATAAACCTCCTCCAGGTACTCGATGATTGCCGGTGATTGCACCAGCACCTCACCGGAGTCGATCCTCAAGGCCGGCACCCGCCCCTGGGGATTGAGACTCAGGAAGTGCTCATCATACTGCTCGCCCTTGAGCAGGTTGACCGGCACGTACTGGTACTCAAGCTGCTTGAGCGCCAGGGCAATCCTCACCCGGTAGGACGAGGTTGAACGGTAGTAATTGAACAGCTCCATGGACCTGTCCTCTTAGTGCGCCGGCAGGATCTTGCCGCGGCACTCGCCAAAACCGATCGAGGCCACGCCATCACGGACGCAACGCGCGCGCAGAATAATCTCGTCGCCGTCTTCGAGGAACTTGCGCACCTCGCCCGAAGCCAGCTGTACAGGCTCTTTGCCGCCCTGGGTGATTTCCAGCAGGCTGCCGAACTGGCCAGGCTGGGCACCCGACAGCGTGCCCGAACCGAACAGGTCACCCGCCTGCAGCTGGCAACCGTTGACACTGTGGTGGGCGACCATCTGGGCGACGGTCCAGTACATACTCAAAGTATTGCTCAACGTCAGACGATGGGCTGGCAGATTCTGCTCGCGCATGCGTTCGGTCAGCAGTAGCACCTCCAGCTCGATATCGAAGGCGCCACCTGCCTGGTCACGCTTATCCAGCAGGTATGACAACGGCTGCGGATCACCTTCAGGACGCGCAGGTTGCGCGCAACGGAACGGCTCCAGCGCCTCGGCGGTCACCACCCAAGGGGAAATGGTCGAAATGAAGCTCTTGGACAGGAACGGACCCAAGGGCTGGTATTCCCACGCCTGGATGTCACGGGCAGACCAATCGTTGAGCAGACAGAAGCCAGCAATATGCTCGGCCGCTTCAGCGACAGGGATCGACTCACCCATCTCATTGCCCTGGCCGATCCAGATCCCCAGCTCCAGTTCGTAGTCCAGGCGCGCGCAGGGGCCGAAGCTTGGCTCGCTCTGACCAGCTGGCAGGGTTTGGCCTTTAGGGCGGCGTACATCAGTGCCCGACGGACGAATGGTAGAGGCGCGGCCGTGGTAGCCAATCGGCACGTATTTGTAGTTGGGCAGCAACGGATTGTCGGGGCGGAACAGCTTGCCAACATTCTTGGCATGCTCAATACCCACATAGAAGTCGGTGTAATCGCCGATCTGTGCCGGCAGGTGCAGTTGGCACTCGGCACTTGTCAGCAGCAGCGGTTTGAGCGCGGCCTGATGCTCGCTGTGCTCGCCGAGCAGTTGCAGCAAGCGCTCGCGCAAGGCTACGCGGGCAACACGACCGAGGGCGAAGAACGCATTCAGGGCACCACCACGGGTCGCCTCGACAGCGGCACGGGCCTCACCGTCGAACAGGCCGGCCGCCAAGGCGCCTTCCAGATCGAGAATTGCATCGCCAATGGCCACGCCACAACGCTTGCCCTGACCGTTGTGGCTGAAGATCCCCAGCGGCAGGTTTTGCAACGGAAAATCGCGATGCCCATTGGCGTGTTCGACCCAACTGCGGGCAATAGCGGACTGATTCATGGGTTATCTCCGATTCGGGGTGAAGGTGCTCGGCAAGGATGCCCAGCAACTATCGTAGTCGGCCTGCAGCTGCGGGCACTCAAGGGCATGACGGCTGGGGCGCAGCACCTGGCTGGTTTCGAACATGAAGGCCATGGTGTTGTCGATCTTGCATGGCGCAAGCTCGACGGCGATAGCCTTGGCGCAGGTCTCCGCATCCGGGCCATGTGCGCTCATGCAGCTGTGCAGCGACGCGCCGCCGGGCAGGAAGCCTTCGGCCTTGGCATCGTAGGCGCCTTGGATCAGCCCCATGAACTCGTTCATCAGGTTGCGGTGGAACCACGGTGGACGGAAGGTGTTCTCGGCCACCATCCAGCGTGGCGGGAAAATCACGAAGTCGAGGTTGGCCATGCCCGGCACGCTGGTGGGCGAGGTGAGCACGGTGAAAATTGACGGGTCCGGGTGGTCGAAGCTGACCGTACCAATAGTGTTGAAACGGCGCAGGTCATATTTGTAGGGCACGTTGTTGCCGTGCCAGGCCACCACGTCCAGCGGCGAATGATTGAGTTCACAGCCCCACAACTCGCCGAGGAATTTCTGCACCAGCTGGACCGGCCCCTGATGATCCTCATAGTGCGCCACCGGTGCGAGGAAGTCGCGCGGATTGGCCAGGCCATTGCTGCCAATCGGGCCCAGATCCGGAATACGCAGCGGTGCGCCATGGTTCTCGGCGATATAACCGCGAGCCAGACTGTCGAGCAACTCGACACGGAACTTCAGGCCGCGAGGGACCACGGCGATTTCCAGGGGCTCGACAATGAGCACACCCAGTTCGGTGACCAGGCGCAGACGCCCCTGTTCCGGCACCAGCAACAGTTCACCGTCGGCGTTGAAGAACACCCGCTGCATGGAGCGGTTGGCGCAGTAGTTGTAGATGCTGATACCGGCAGGTTTCTCGCTGGCGGCATTGGCGGCCATAGCAACCCAGCCATCAATGAAGTCGGTCGGCTCGCTGGGAATGTCCTGTGGGCTCCAGCGCAAGCGGTTCGGCGTCACCGCCCCCAACGGACCACCGGCCAGTTGCCGCTCCAGGCGCTCAAAGCGTGGGTGCAAGGCCGAAGGGCGAATGCGATACAGCCAGGTACGGCGCATTTCGCTGCGAGTCATGGTGAAAGCGGTGCCAGAGAACAGTTCGGCGTATAGGCCGTAGGGGGCCTTTTGCGGTGAGTTCTGTCCGACCGGCAAGGCACCGGGCAAAGCTTCGCTGGCGAATTCGTTGCCGAAACCACTCAAGTATTCAGGCACGGGGGTGCTGTCGAGGTTCATTGAGCCTCCGGGCCCAGAGCAGGCCGGTTGATGGCAGTTGGCTGCGAGCCGTTGAAGGTGGCAACACTGCTGCGTTATTTTATCGTAATTACATTACGCATAACGTAATTTGATTGACGAAGACCGTCAAGCTATAAAGACGCCCACCTGGACCACCCGGATCGAAAGCACCATGGCCAAAGCCAGCTCCCCCGCCGATAACACCGGCAAACAGAAGGTCCGTTCAGCTGAAGTCGGCACCGACATCCTCAAGGCCCTGGCACAGCTATCGCCTTCAACCTCGCTGTCGCGCTTGGCCGAGCATGTGGATATGCCAGCGAGCAAGGTCCACCGCTACTTGCAGGCCCTGATTGCCAGTGGCTTTGCCGAACAGAATCCGGCCACCAACCACTATGGCTTGGGCCGTGAAGCCTTGCGCGTGGGCCTGGCGGCCCTGGGCGGGATGGACGTTTTGAAAGTCGCGGCCATGCCGCTGTCGCAGTTGCGCGACGACCTCAACGAAAGTTGCTTCATTGCTGTGTGGGGTAACCAGGGGGCTACGGTGGTCAACATCGAGCCGGCCGTGCGCGCGGTGACCGTCGTTACCCAGATCGGCTCGGTGCTGCCGCTGCTCAGTTCATCCACCGGGTTAGTGTTTGGCGCCTACCTGCCGGAGCGTGAGACCGTCGAGCTGCGCGATCAGGAATTGGCCGCTCTGAATCACACCACCGAAGCGTACGAGACACTGTTTGCCGACATTCGCCAGCGTGGCCTGCATCACGTCCACGGTTTGTTGATGCCCGGTGTCGATGCGCTTTCGGCACCGGTGTTCAACGCCGTTGGCAAAATTGCCGCCGTGTTGACGGTGGTCGGCCCGACCTCTATTTTCCATGCGGATGAACAAGGTCCGGCAGCGCAGCAATTGCTGGCCGCGGCGAAGATGATCAGTTGGCGCATGGGCTACGAACAAACACCTTAAGATTGCTTACAAAGGCTCACACTCATTCATCGACGCCTGCGCTAATGTGAACTGCGTTTAACTGTTGCCAGAGGCGCAACAGTGAATGTCCAAATCGGCTATTTTTCCTTCCGACTCAGCAGCCTATTCTGTTTGCAGCTGGACCGCGCCATCACTGGCAGCCGCTCTGGACCGGGCATATCAAGCGTGTACACCCCGCTTCCCGGCAACAGGTTCACCGACGTTGATTTTGAAGCTCCTTGATCTACGTCTTACTTGGCCGCTGCATTGCAGCGGCCTTTTTTATCTCTGCAATTCAGTCATCGCCATCATCAAAGTGAAAGCGGTGCAGCAGCCGGTGAGCGATGGGGGCCAGTATCAACCCAATGCTGGCAACAAACACCAACCCGACATACAAGCCATAAGCGGCAAAGAACAGTTTGCCGCCGACACTATCGGGCAAGATTACCGGCCCTACCCCACCCAATAACAAGGTGGCGTTGAAGATGGCGTCGTGCAGGGGAATATGCGGCTCGAAGTACAGGTGGCCGAGCACGCCAAACAGAATCGACACGATCAACAACACACAGGCCGCCAGGCCATGGCGCAGCAAACGAAAGCGAAACTGGCGGGGTGAGATCACCGCTTCGGCCTTGGACTCGTACATCCGGTGTACTCCTGCATCAATCATGGCCGCCCAGCATAGGCAAGATTGTCGGGCGACCACAACCTCAGGCAGGTAGGCGTTACTGAGAGAACTTCTGCAGATTGGCCATCATCTGCTGCAATGCTTCCAGGCTGTCCTTTGGGTGCACAGCGTCAGCGAAATCGCCGATGTCCTGCCAACTGGCCGCCACGTCCTCTGGGGTGAAGCCCTGATGCGGGTTGAAACCCACGCCCAAGCTACGCTCCCAACGAGTTTTACCCACCCAGCCACCGCCCACTTCGTACAACCCACCGCTGTCCTGACACTGCTCGCTGCCCAGGTACACCACCAGTGGGCTGATCAGCTCCGGCTTGAGCTGTTCAAACACCTGAGGCGGAATCAGTCCTTCGGTCATGCGTGTGCCACCTGTAGGAGCAATGGCGTTGACCAGGATGTTGTGTTTGCGCCCTTCAATGGCCAAGGTCCGGGTCAGACCATAAAGACCGAGTTTAGCCATGCCATAGTTGGCTTGGCCGAAGTTGCCATAGATACCCGAGGTGGAGGCAGTGAAAATCACCCGGCCCCAGTTTTGTTCTCGCAGATGCGGCCAGGCAGCATGAGTAACTTTGTAGGCACCTTCGACATGCACCTGATAGACCTGCTGCCAATCGCTGTCGTCCATCTTGTGAAAAGTCTTGTCACGCAGGATGCCGGCATTGTTGACCAGCACATCAACCCGTCCAAACGTGTCCAGTGCCTGCTCGACAATACGTTGACCATCGGCCACAGAATCATGGTTGGCCACCGCGCTGCCACCCGTTTCACGAATCTGCGCCACCACCTGATCCGCTGCTGAGGCACTGGCACCCTCGCCGTGGGTCGAACCGCCGAGGTCGTTGACCACCACCTTTGCGCCGTAACGGGCAAACAGTAAGGCGTGGGCCCGACCCAGGCCGCCGCCAGCGCCGGTCACAATCACCACTTTATCGTCCAGCCGCAGCGAGTCGCTCATGCTCAACACTCCAGGAAATCAACACGGAATACCCGAGTGTCGGCCAGCACCAGCCAGCACACAATCAAGCGGGCACAGGGTGAATGGCAGGTGATAAGGCCAGACGATGATGGACCCGGCCTGGCCCCTCAGGACCAGGCTACCTTCTGTGGCAGGTGGGTCAGCGGCTGTTCACGAAACGCTATGTAGTGGCGCAGCACCTGTGCCGGTGCTTCGGTATGGGGGTAGTGACCGATGCCTTGCAGCAGCACGGTATCGGGATGCGGCACCAGTTCCAGGTAACGCTCAAGCATATGGGCGCCGGACACTGGATCGACCGCGCCATTGATAAAGCGCAGGGGCACGCCGTCTTTCTGCATGGCGCCAACCCAACGTTCACGATGAACCGCCCGCTCAGGCACGTAAGTGACCAGTTTGTGCAGAATCCGCGTGCCACGGTTCGATACCATCAGGCTCCAGTAGTCATCCAGCGCGCTTTCGCTGGGATGTGAGCACGGGCCATAGATCTGGGTTACATGACGCACCAGGTCGTCACGCCCGAAGGAGCGCGCCACCAGCCAGCCCAATCGGCTGAGCAGCAGCTTCTGAATCAGCAGCGATCGATGTCGCTCAGGAAACAGACCGCCATTGAGGAAGACACAGCTGGCGATATTCGCTCGGCCTTCATAGTGCCTCGCCAGCAACTCCTGGGAGACACTGCCACCATAGTCGTGGGCAAGCAGATGTACCGGCTGATCAACCTTTAGGTGTTCGAGCAACGCCTGTTGCAGATCAGCCTGCTCAATCAGACTGTAGCGGTGGTGGACAGGCTTGGCTGAATCGCCAAATCCAAGCATGTCACAGGCAATGACCCGGAACCGCTGGGCCAGCGGCGCCCACAGGTAGTGCCAATCCCAACTTGCTGTGGGAAATCCGTGAATAAGCAGCAATGGCTCGCCTTGCCCTGCTGTCCAATAGCGAATGGTCTGGTCGCGGAAGGTAAAACTCAGGCCCCGGGTACGCCAGACGCACAATGGTATCTCGGCCAATGGCATCAGCGTAGTCCCGGCAAATAATAGAAAAACGTCGTGTTGAGCAAGGCATCTGTTGCGATCATTGCAATCACCTCGGCACATTCGTGTGCTCTACTGTGAAGCAGTCTAATCAGCCTACAGACAAAGGTAAGTTGCATTGGCAGCCAGCTTATTGACCTTGTGAGTCAGGCCACAAAATAGTGCAGCCTTACAGCAGCAAGCTCATTATTGGTGCAGCAAACAGGTTGAGCAGCCCAGTCAGGACCATTACCAAGCCGGCAACAGAGCCCTCCTCACCGCCCACTTCATGGGCCCGGCTGACCCCGGCGCCATGCGCGCCGACACCAAACAGCGCGCCACGCGCCAAAGGCGTACGCAACGGCAGGAACTTGAGCAAGACCCCACCGAACATTGCCCCGAGCACGCCTGTGAACATCACAAAAACGGCCGTCAGCTCTGGCACTCCGCCCAGATCCCGAGCCAGAGGCATGGCAAAGGGAGTGGTGATCGAACGTGGCACCAGCGAAAGGCTCACCGCGTTATCCAGTGACAACAAATGCGCCAGCCCCCAGGAGCTGGCAATTGATGCCGTGCTGCCCACCAGCATCCCCAGGGTCAATGCTGGCCAGTGGCGAACCAACAACGCACGCTGCTGCCAGATAGGTACAGCAAAAGCCACCGTCACCGGCCCGAGCACCGACATCAGCCAATGGGTGTCTCGTGAATATTCGGCATAAGCCGTGTTCAGCGGTACCGCAACCGCCAGCAGCAGAACCGGAACCAGGATCAGCGGCGACAGCAGGTAACGACCGGTGCGCCGGTACAACCAGCGACTGCCCAGATAGGCCAATAGCGTCAAGGCCAACCAGAACAGCGGCATGGGCTCAAGCGTCATGACGCATCCTCCAGCGACACACCCATTCCACCGTCAGTGCCGTCAGCACCATGACCATCAAGGTGCTGACGCCAATTACCAACAGGATTCGCCAACCCTCATCGCGCAGCAGGCTGCCATAGTCGAGTAGGCTCATCAGTGCCGGAATAAAGAACAGCAGCATTTCTGCCATCAGCAAGCCAGCGCCCAGTTGCAAGGCAGCCGGCTTCAGCCAGCCGAACGCGAAGGCCAACAGCAACAATGCCAGCCCCATGACACCGCCAGGGATCGGCCAACCGAGCCAGGCTGCCAACTGACCGCCAACCCCATAGAGAAACAGGAATACCGCCAGCTCGGCGAGTAGGCGCAGGAAGCGTTTGATAGATGCAGGTTTCATCGCGGGGACCTCTTCAAGGCTCCATTCTAAAAGCTCCTTTCCCACGCTAAAAACGAATTGTTAGACTGGTATCAATTCCAAAATGGAATCCAGGCAATGGAATTCAAACAGCTACGCAGCTTTGTCGAGGTGATTCACCGCGGAGGTTTCACTCAAGCCTCGCACTCCCTGCACATCAGCCAGTCGGCCGTCAGCAAGCAGGTAGCCCAGCTGGAACAAGACTTAGGTGTTGCCCTGCTCGAACGTCAAGGCTCGCAGTTGCACCTGACGGCCGCTGGCAAAATTGTCCTGGAGCGCGGCGAAGCCATGTTGCGCCTGCGCCAGGAGTTGCAGAACGAACTTGATGACCTGAGCCAGCTCGGACGCGGTGAACTGCGTCTGGGCCTACCGCTGCTGGGCAGCGATGCGCTGTTTGCGCGACTGTTCGCTGAGTACCGTCGGCGCTATCCGAACATCAGTATTTATTTGCTCGAAGGTGGCAGCCGCAATGTCGAGCAGGCGGTGTTGAGTGGCGAGCTGGAACTGGGTGGCAGCCTGACCCCAAACGATCCGGCGTTTGCTTTCCAGCCATTTTGCAATGAACCGCTGGATGCCCTGCTGCCGATTGATCATGCATTGGCCGGAACTGGTCAGGTCAGCTTGGCGCAGTTGGCCGACACGCCGTTCCTGCTCTATCAGCGCAGCTTTGTTCTCAATGATCGGCTACTCAGTGCCTGCCAGCAGTTGGGCTTTACGCCCAAGGAAGGCGGACGCAGCAGCCAGGCCGACTTCCTCGCTGCGCTGGTAGCCGCTGGCCAAGGCGTGGTGCTGCTGCCAAGTATTGTCGCCCGAGGCCTGGAACGCCCCGGCGTGGTCCGCCTGACGCTGAGCGAACCGGTAGACCTGCGCTGGGACATCGCCTTTATCTGGCGCCAGGGCGCCTACCTGTCACGCGCAGCCCAAGCCTGGTTGCAATTGCTGCGCGAGCAACAGTCGGCTTGATCAGCCACGCAACGTGCTGACCAACTCGGCCAGCCACGGTTCGGCATCGGTTTCTGGTGTAACGGTTTCACTGGCATCCAGGCGCAGCATCGGCTGCACTTCGCGGATGCCAAGTTCAATAAACAGCTCACGCATCTGCTCGCCGCCGCCACAGAAGGTGTCGCCATAGCTGGAATCACCCAGACCGATGACAGCACCTGGCAAACCGCGCCAGGCAGCCGGCAGCACGTCGCGAATTTCACTGAACAACGGTATCAGGTTATCGGGCAGCTCACCCATGCCGGTGGTCGAGGTCACAGCCAGGAAGGCTTCAGGGACGAAGCCCAGGAGGTCTTGCAAAGTGGCGCGATTGGCATGCCAGGCCTCGAAACCTGCGGCCTTGAGCAGGGATTCGGCATGCCGTGCGACTTCTTCGGCGGTACCGTAAACCGAACCGGAAAGGATTGCGACTTTCATAGTGGATTCCGAAACTGAGTAAAAACGTAGGATACTAACATTCAGCACTGGCAAAAGGCCTCATTCTCCAGTGTGAGCCACAGGCTCAATCCTCTAGAATCAGCCGCCGCGCCCTGACTACACGATACGGACTTCGCCATGATCAACGCCAAACTGCTGCAACGCATGATTGACGCTTCCAACGACGGCATTGTGGTCGCCGAACAGGAAGGTGATGACGACACTATCTTGATCTATGTGAACCCGGCGTTCGAGCGACTGACGGGCTATGACGCCAACGACATTCTCTACCGCGACTGCCGCTTCCTGCAGAACGGCGACCGTGACCAGGCCCCGCGCGCACGGATCCGTGAAGCGATCAAGAGCGGGCAACCAAGCCGGGAAATCCTGCGCAATTACCGCAAAGACGGTACCTGGTTCTGGAACGAACTGTCGATTACCCCGGTGTTCAACGAAGCCGATCAACTCAAGTATTTCATTGGCATTCAAAAGGACGTCAGCCGCCAGGTAGAAGCCGAGCAGCGTGTAATCGAACTGGAGCGCGAGTTGGCCCAGGCTCGGGCCCGCATTGCCGAACTGGAAGCCGACGAACGGTAAAAACCAAATCGCCGTTTGCTTGTCCATGACGGTGAAGAAATGCATCCACGACTGACACTTCGAGTTCGACCATGCAAGCAAACGCCCTCCTGACTCAGGACGAGCTGGACTTCATCAGGACCATGCAACACACCTTCCAGCCCGCCGTGGCTGAGTCTGTGTCGCACCTGATGGTCAATGGCGGCAGCCAGATCAAAGACCTGCTAACCCGATTGATTGCCCAGGAGCAGGTGACCCTGCAGGCGCAGTTCGAGAACCAGCAGATGAGTTTTCCCCTGCACTTGGTCGAAGACGAATTTCACGCACTGCAGTTACAGTTGGGTGCACCGCACATCTATGAAGACGGCCCGATGATGCGTCCGTGGCGCCTGACCCTGGATACGCCGGTGGCGCTGGAAGACGAGCTGGGCCTGAGTACCGGCCTGTGGGTACGGGAAATTTCTTTCAAGGGTGTGCTGCTGGAAATCCGAGACCAACCTGAGCCACCGAGCAGCTTCGACCTCTGGTTTAGCCCGGCCAACGGCGCGCCGATTGCCCTGCACGGCGTCCTTCAGCGACGTACCGGACAGAGTTTGGCTGCCTACAACCTGAGCGAGAGCCAACAGAGCGAAATCGAACGGCTACGCGAGTACATTCTCCAGGCCCATCGCCAGACCCATCCAGAGTTGCACCCTCAGCTGTCCAGGTGACCCGCCAGGTACTGCTGCAAGCGACGACGCATCAAGCGCCCCTCACTGCCCAGGCACGCCACCTGCGATCCGATCAGGCTGTCTTGGGCCAGGTCCGCAGCCTCTCCTGCCAACAACAATGGGCACTCCAGTGCCAGGCTCAGGCGGGCCAACTGCTTTGGCAGGTCTTGCGCCAGCAGACAATTGGAGAACAGTACCAACGCGTGAGGCGCCATGCGCTCACAGACCAGGCTCAACTCTTCCAACGGCTGTCCCACCGCCAACACCGTCACAGCAATATCACTGCTACCGAGCAGAAGCGCTGCCACCAGCAACTCCAGCTCCCGGCAATGCCCGGGGATCGCTGCCAGCAACACCCTGACAGGTTGTTGGTCAGCCGAGAGCTGTAGGCGCTGCAGCACCCGCCCGCGCAGAAAACTATCGAGAAACAACCACTCGCTCTGGTGGCCGAAGGCTTCCTGGGTGCTACGCAGTTCCTGCCAGACCGGCAAGAGGATGTCCTGGAAAGCCACTACCAACGGATAACTGCTGAACACCTGACCGTAGACTTGCTCCAGGCGGCGCTCATCAAACACTCTCAGCGTCTGGCGCAGTAACAGCTGCCATTGCTTGAAGTCATCCACAGAAGCCTGATTGCGCAGGGAATCAACTTGTGGCTTGAGGCTCTGGCTACGGGCGAGAATCTTGCCGACCTTGCTCACCGCCACGCCTCGTTCGATCCAACCGAGGATGCTACGGACTTCGTCGATATCAGCCTGGGAATACAGGCGGTGCCCACTTTCGGTGCGCGTGGGCTGTATCAGTCCATATCGGCGCTCCCAGGCACGTAACGTGACCGGGTTGATACCTGTCAGACGGGAGACTTCGCGAATGGGGTACAGCTCCTCCTGAGCGAGGTTGCCAGGATTCGGAGAAGGCTGGGCAGGCTCAAACATTGCCGGAAAACCACGATTCTTGAGGGACGAGGCATATTCTACTCTGCGCGACAGGGCTCAGCACTGACGAGTCAGGTTATTTCAGGAATAATCCGTGCCCGCTTTTTGCATGCAAGCAAATGCCGTCCACCACCCCGGACGCATTTCATGGGCAGGCCACCCGCCACGCCCCGTTGCCAGGAGATATACAATGTCTACCCCTCCCGTTACCTTGATGGTCACGCGTCGCGTCGCCGAAGGCCGCTATCAGGATCTGATGAGCTGGCTGCACGAAGGCGAACAGCTGGCCACCGACTTCACCGGCTACCTGGGTTCCGGCGTCCTGGCCCCTCCCCCGCAAGGTGATGAGTTCCAGATCATCTTTCGCTTCACCAACGAGCAGACCATGCAAGCCTGGGAGCACTCGGCATCGCGCAAGGCTTGGCTGGCGCGTGGCAACGGCCTGTTCAAGCAGCCCCAGGAGCTGCGTGCCAGCGGCCTGGATGGCTGGTTTGGCAGCAATCCAGTGCAACGCCCGCCACGCTGGAAACAGGCCGTGGCAATCTGGCTGGCGTTCTTTCCGGTTTCGTTATTGTTCAACCTGCTGTTCGGCCACTGGTTGAGCGCCCTCGATCTGGTGCCATGCATCCTGCTCAGCACCCTGGGGCTGACGCCACTGATGGTGTATCTGTTCATTCCATTGTCGACCCGCTTGCTGGCCAATTGGCTCAATCCCCCGACGCCCAACGTCAACCCGCAGGGTGCGCGCAACCCTGCCTAGTTCGGGTATGCTGGGGGCCATCCACGCGAACCTGTAAAAGTTGACCGCCCCCACCATGAACAGCCCAATTCTTGTCACCGGAGCCAGCCAGCGAGTCGGACTGGCGTTGGCCCTGAACCTGGCGCAGGCCGGCCATACTGTGGTCAGTGCCAGCCGAAGCAAAAACCCTGAAGCGGCGCACCCGAACATCATCCAGTTCCAGGCCGACCTGTGCCGCGAAGACGACCGTCTGGCCCTGATTGAACACCTGCAGAGCAACTACGATGGCCTACGGGCAATCATCCACAACGCCTCGTTGTGGCTCGATGATGACCTGACCAACCTCAACACCATGTTCAAATTGCATGTTGAAGCGCCGTATCACCTGAACCTGGCACTCGGTGAACACCTGCACAAGCTCGATAAGGCCGACATCATCCACATCTGCGACGAGACGTCCTCACGTGGCAGCAAAAGCCATATCGGCTATGCCGCCACCAAAGCCGCGCTGCAGAATATGGTCCTGTCCTTTGCTGAGAAATACGCGCCGGTCGTCAGGGTCAACGCCATTTTGCCGGGGCTGCTGATCCTCAAGGAAAACAGTGACGAGGCCTACCGCCAGCAAACCCTGAAAAAGGCCTTGCTGGAATTCGAACCTGGTGCGCAGCCACTGATTGAAGCGGTGCAATTTCTGCTCGAAAGTCAGTACAGCACTGGCAGCAATGTGGTCATCAACGGTGGCCGCCATCTGAAAAACCGCATCGCGGTAGACTGATTTGTCCTTGTCACGAGAATGACCATGAACGACCAACAGAAACTTGAACTCGAAGCCGCTGCGTTCCGTCGGCTGGTAGCTCACCTGGACAGCCGCAAGGATGTCCAGAACATCGACCTGATGAACCTCTCCGGCTTCTGCCGCAACTGCCTGTCCAAGTGGTACAAGGCTGCCGCCGACGAGCGTCAGGTCGAGCTGAGCATGGACGAAGCCCGCGAAGCGGTTTACGGCATGCCTTACGCCGAATGGAAAGCTCAATACCAGAAAGAAGCCAGCGCCGAACAGCAAGCGGCGTTCGCCAAAGGAAAACCCAATGACTGATCTCAATACCCTGCGCCAAAGCCTTAACAGCGGCGAGCATGTCTTTGCCGATACCCTGGCATTCATCGCAGCGCGCTACGATTACCAGCCACAGGCCTTCACCAACGGCGGGGTGGAAAATGCCGCCGGTCAGAACGAAGGTTCGTGCAAGACCCTGGGCCTGGCCCTGCTTGAAGGTTTGAGCGATGAAGAAGCGCTGCTGGCGTTCGGCGAGCACTACCGTTCAGTACTGGCCACACCCGAGGGCAGTGATCACGGCAACATCCGTGCGTTGATCGGGCACGGCCTGGCGGGCGTGAAGTTCGCCGCCCAGCCGCTCAAGGCACGCTAAACGTCTTCAGTTGCCCAGGCGTATCGTCAGCCAATTGCCCGTGCTGCAACCACTGCAGGGCAATTGGCCAGAGCCGGGCCTGAAAGCGCTGATGAAAAAAAGCAAAATGACCGATCTGCCTCTCGTCAATGTCGGCAGGTGCAATCCGCAAATGGCTACGTGGACTGGATTCAAAGTACGCCAACAGCCGCTCAATCGCCGCAACGGTCCCGAAAGGATCATCAGTCAAGCTGATCGCCAGGGTTTGCGCCGTGACCTGCGCAAAGGGCAGCTCAGCCAGTGATTGACCACTGGGGCGCCGCTCATAGGCTGCGGTGAGTGTGCTCCAGTCCTTGACCACCCCGGCCGGGGTGTCTTCCAGCCAACCCAGGCGCTTGCCGGGAAAGTAGCCGAACAACCGCGTCAACAACGGCATCAGCACATGCCATTTGCCAAACAGTTGCCAACGACTGTCAACGGCATAGTCGCGCCAGTAGGCAAACTGCGCGCCGACCGTGACCAGCCTGCGCACGTGCCTGGACGACACCGCCAATCCCGCTGCGCAACCGCCAAAACTATGGCCGACAACGTCGATGGGTTGTCCGGGAAACTCGCGCACGGCACGCTGCACCATCGCTTCGAAATCCAGCGCCCCCCAGTCAGTCCAGGACGCCTGAAAGTGACGCATCGAGGTCGGGCGCGATTCACCGATACCTCGATAGTCATAGGTCATGACATCGAAGCCGTGACTGAACAGATACTCGGCAAAGCGCGCGTAATAGCGGCTACGCACCGAGGTGGCGGCGTTTATGATCACCACAGGGCGCGTACTGTCCACCTGGGCATGGCGCCAGCAGCAGCCGCCGAGCGGATAACCGTCGGCAGCGGCTTGCACAAAGGCATGCCCGCTGTTGCTTGAGACTGGCAGCGGTGGAAATGCTTCGAGACTGCTCATTGACCTCTTATGCCGAAGCCGCTACCCGCGGCGCCGGGACCTTGCGCAGGCCGCCAAGGCGAGAGCCATCGTAACGGGTTTCACGGAACAGGCGCCAGCGTCCGAACAGGCCATACACATGCATCACCCGCCCCTGTTCGTGATAGCCCATGCGGATATGCAGTTTCAGCGCCGGAATGTTGTGGGTTTCGCAGACATCCACAACTTTATTGCAGCCCTTGGCACGCATGGCCTCCCACAACGCGACCTGGGCATCTACCGACAACCGTGTGCCGAAGTAGGCGCGGGTCATTTCGCCGCCGAATTCAAAGAACTCCCCCGGTTTTACCGGGAAGTTGCAACCGTAATAGTGGCGGTCGTGATAGTCACGCATGCTGCCAAAAATAAACGCCACGGCATCGCCCTTGTCATCTAGGTACATATGCCCGGTATGCCCCTCAGCAGCCAGCTCCCTCATGGTTTGCACGCGGTCACCGAAGTAACGAGCAAAGGCGTCGGCGTTTTCCGGGGTGATATCGACTCGGCGTACGGGGGGATGGTCACGCAATTTATGCGGGGGAACCGGGCTGACCAGGTCACGCTCCATCCACAGCAGTTCCCAGTGGAAGAAGATGTAGCGCTCGCAGAGTGTTTTCAGGGTCTTCTGGAGACCCTTTTGCCTGATCCGCTCTTTTAGTTTCTGCAATCCACTCATGGCGTCTCCTGGTGACCCGGGCGGTTGGAAGGGCAGCTAGAGAGTGGTATAGATCAGCGCAGCGAGGGAATGGCAAAGGGCCATTGACGGACTTGTTTCAAATTGTGTTTCGATTGTGGAACAGTTGCCACACCTGAACAAAAACAGGTGTGGCAACAAGACCTTAGCAGCGGCTAGTTACAGCTCGATGCAGTCAAACCGTACGTCGGTAGCCACATCGGCGTCGTAGTCAACATCCTGGCGCTCGAAACCGAACAGCTTGAGGAACTCACGCTTGTAGTCGTTGTAGTCGGTCACGCTGGACAGGTTCTCGGTGGTGACCGTCGGCCACAGGTCCTTGCAGGCATCCTGGACGTCATCACGCAGTTCCCAGTCGTCCAGACGCAGACGGCCCTCTTCGTCCAGCGCTGCTGGCGCGCCATCTGCACGGTACAGGCGATCACGGAACAGACGGTCGAGTTGATCCTGAGTGCCTTCGTGAACACCCTTCTCTTTCATGATCTTGAAGACCATGGACAGATACAGCGGCATTACCGGGATAGCCGAGCTGGCCTGGGTTACCACCGATTTCAGCACCGCGACATTGGCGCCGCCACCGACCTTGGCGTTCAGACGCTTGGCGGTTTCGTCCAGGTCTTGTTTGGCCTTGCCCAGTGCACCGTGCCAGTAGATCGGCCAAGTGATTTCGGTACCGATGTAGCTGAACGCCACGGTGCGTGCTTGTGGCGCCAGTACACCAGCGGCGTTCAGGGCGTCGATCCACAGCTGCCAGTCCTGACCACCCATGACGGTCACGGTGTCGGCGATTTCCTGCTCGGAAGCCGGCTCAATCGACGCCTCGATGATGGTGTCTTTGTTGGTGTCGATGGCGGTCGACTTGTACGGCTGGCCAATCGGCTTGAGTGCCGAGCGCACCAGTTCGCCGGCGCGCTCGCCTGCAGAAGCAGGCAGCTTGCGCACTGGCGACGCCAGCGAATAGACCACCAGGTCAACCTGGCCGCCCATTTCGTTCTTGATCAGTTCGATGACCTTGGCCCGTGCTTCATCGGAGAAGGCGTCACCATTGATCGACTTGCTGTACAGGCCTTCGGCCTTGGCGAATTTGTCGAAGGCGGCGGCGTTGTACCAGCCGGCGGTGCCAGACTTGGTCTCAGTACCCGGCTTCTCGAAAAACACGCCCAGGGTGTCAGCACCAAAGCCGAACGCTGCGGTGATGCGCGCTGCCAGGCCGTAGCCGCTGGAGGCACCGATCACCAGGACCTTTTTCGGACCATCCTTGCGCACGCCCTGCTTGCGGGTGGCTTCGATCTGATCACGTACGTTCAGCTCGCAACCGGTTGGATGCGTAGTGGTGCAGATAAAACCGCGAACTTTAGGATGGATGATGGCCAATGTCTGTACCTCGTCAGTGAAAATGCTGAGGGAGCCGAATCGCGGGGGACTCGAGGTTCCGTTGCTGTGAGGGTGAGACTACACCCGCAGCGTTGCCGACACATCCGGCTCCCTGGAATCCGTCAGGGCGCTACTTTGTCACAGCGTGGAAAACTTCAGCAACTGCTGATCTCAGACCCTGAAAGCGCTGATCAAACGCTTCAACTCCAGTACCTGGGCTGACAGCTGGCGGCTGGCGTCCTCGGTCTGGTGCGCGCCCTGGGTAGTATGCTCAGCCGCCCGATTGATCTCGACGATGTTTTGGTCGATATCGTGAGCGACCGCAGTTTGCTGCTCCACCGCAGCGGCAATCTGCTGGTTCTGATCGACGATGCTGCCCACCGCTGCGAGAATGTTCTCCAGCGCCTGCTGTACTTGCTGCGACTGTCCGACCGTACCGGCGGCTACCTGATGGCTGGCGTCCATGGCTTTGACCGCTGCACTGACACCGCCCTGCAGACGGCCAATCATCTGCTCGATTTCTTCAGTCGAGTGCTGGGTACGCTTGGCCAACGTTCGTACCTCGTCGGCCACTACTGCAAAGCCTCGCCCCTGCTCACCTGCGCGCGCCGCTTCGATGGCCGCATTGAGGGCCAGCAGGTTGGTTTGCTCGGCAATGCTTTTGATCACCTCCAGCACCTGGCTGATGGCCTGGCTGTCGCTGGCCAGTTGGTTGATCACCACCACCGACTGATCGATTTCGCCGGCCAGACGCACAATGTTGCCCTGCTGCGACTCCACCAGGCCACGGCCACTGACGGTCTCCTGATTGACGCTGTGGGCACTGTTGACCGCCGCTGCGGCGCTGCGGGCCACCTCTTGGGCAGTGGCCGACATCTGGTTCATTGCCGTGGCGACCTGCTCGATCTGTCCGCGCTGGCCGCTGACGGCCTGGTTACTACGGGCCGACACCGCGTGAACCTGCTCAGCCTGACGCTCGACCTCGACCACTGTGTGGCCGACCTGCTCAATCAGATCGTGAACACGCTGGACGGTGCCATTGAACACTGCACCCAACTCTCCGAGTTCATCACGGCTACTGGCGTGAAAGTTCACCGTCATATCTCCGGCAGCGACTTTGTCCATGACCGCGCCCAAGGTTTTCAGGGTGTGCCGGGTGGACGCATAGAAGCCGCCGTAGAGATAGACAATCAACAAAAACACCCCGGCCAAGGCCGACACCAGCACAATCATGTGCAAACGATGTTCACCCAAGCGCTGTTGCAATTGCTGATCGAGAAACTCGCCGGTTGCCGCGTTCAGGGTGTAGGTTTGCGCCATCAGTTGGCTGACCTGTTGATAAAAACCCGGCCACGGTGCATCAAGGGTTTCGGCCATCACCACCTGCTCTTCGAACAGTTCACTGGCCTGTTTCAATGACGCCTGACTGCTAGCGGCCAGGGTGCCCAGGCGTGCTTGCGCATCAGGCTCGGTGGCCAATGCATCCTGGAGCCTGAGCGCGTAATTGGCCGAAAGCTTGTCCAGGCGCTGAAGCAAATCCTCAAACCGCGTACTGACCGCAGAATTGAGATAGCCCTGGCCCAAGGAGTAGGCCCCCATCGCCCGCCCTTCACCCAGTGCCTGGGTGATTTCCGGGGTAACGGTAGTCATCAGTTCGGTGAGCTGGCGAATCGCCGAACCGCTGTCCTGATTCAGACCAGCCTGACTGGCAATCACTTTGCTCAACACCTGAGCCTGGCCGAGCAGCTTGTCCAGGTAGGCAACCTTGCTCAACAACGATGACTCGGCCCGGGCAGCCTTGAGCAGGCTGAGCATTTCATCGCGCTTGGCGTGGAAATCCTTGGCCTGAGCTTCGTCGGGGCTGACGGCCGTCAGCCCGGTCAAGCGCTGCAGCACCTGTTGCTCGAGCGCGCCAATCTGTGTCTCGATATCAGCAGCCTTGCCTGATTGGCCAAGCACCGCATTGATTTGCACCAGATTGCCCAGGGTTTCCAGGTCGCCACGCAACGCCAGGCTATTGCTCAGCAGTTCCAGGCTTTGCAGTTCGACCTGAGTGGCATGGAACTGCGCAAAGGAGTCACGAACCAGGTAATAGTTGGTGACCAGCATGGGCAGAAAAAATAGAACACTTATGAGGCTGAATTTCATCCCGAAACTCAACCGATTCATCAGCGCGATGGCCGGATACAACAGGCTCTTCACGGGTAGTCCCCTCCGATTCTTATTGTTCTGCGCGCACAATGGCACTAGGCCACTGATGATTATCAGCAGTGCCTGTATAACGCATATCGGAACGGGGTTTTGTAACTTAAGGTTAACCGGTGAGGGGGCAGACCAACGGCTGCCCCGCCCTCACCGATCAGCCGAGGACAGTCCACAGGGCAAAAAAGGCGTACCAGAGCACTGCCGAGCGCAGCAGCAGCTCCCACAGTGAGTCTAGGCCGACCAGCCCCTCGGAACCTGCGGGTGCGCCCTGTGGCATCTCTCCAGCAACCTGGCCGATCGAGGCGATCAGTTTGGCTGCCGGAATATGCCAATTGAGCAGCTCATGCAGCATCACCCGGCTCACCGCGACAAAGTTGCCGACCAGGGCAAAGCTCACACCGAGGATCCGCACCGGTGCCCAGTCAAAGGCATGGCGCAACTGCTCGGCCCGTTCACGCAACGGCGCACCGTGGGCATGCTCAGCCGTCAGGGCGAGCAAGCGGTAGGCCAGCGCGGCGGCAGGCCCGAGCAGGACATACCAGAAGATCACCGCAAAGAAGCTTTGATAAGCCTGCCATAACAAGTGACCCTGAACCCGCTCCAGCAGCGTTGAAGCATCATCACCGGTCACCCCCAGGTCGCGTTCGGCCACATGCACCGCGGCCTGTTCATCTCCTCGGCGCCAGGCATCGCGAAACGGCCCCAACGAGGCTTTTACATCGCCCCGCCCCAGGCTGTAGATCAGCACCAAGAGGTGCACGGGCAAGGCCAGCAGGCCATAGGCGACGGGTTGCAGCACTTGGTCCAGCAAGGCAACCACGACCACGGGCAACAACACCAGGATCGACATCAGCCACCACGGATGACTCTTGCCGTTGCGCTCCAGTCGCGCAAGTTCGGTGCAAAAGAAACCATCACGTTGCAGTTGCTGACGCAGTGCCGAGAACTTCTCGACCCACAGCACCAGTAACAACACCAGAAAACTCATGATCTGTCCTCGCTGTCCTTGAGGGCCGCACGGTAACGCGACCAATTGAACGCCGGGCCCGGATCGGTCTTGCGTCCCGGAGCAATGTCGCTGTGGCCACGAATCCGTTCGTTGCCAATCGCCGGCCATGCTGCCTGGATCTGACGCGTCAGCGCCTCCAGTGCCTGATACTGGGCATCGGTGAAGGGCAACTCATCGGTGCCTTCCAGTTCGATGCCGATGGAAAAGTCGTTACACGCCTCACGCCCCTCGAAGCTCGACACCCCTGCATGCCAGGCGCGGTCCAGGCAGGACACAAACTGGGTGATCTTGCCGTCACGTTCAATCAGAAAATGCGCCGACACGCGCAGGTGCTTAATCCCATCGAAGTAAGGGTGCTCGTTGGCGTCCAGACGATTCTGGAAAAACGCCTGGACCTTGCCAGTAGCGAACTGCGCCGGTGGCAGGCTGATGTTGTGAATCACCAGCAGGGAGATGACCTCATCTTCGGCGCGAGCATTGAAGTTGGGTGAAGGGCAGTGGGTGATACCGGCGAACCAACCTGTAGAGCGGTCCAGTTGCATAAAAGATCCTGAAACACGAGAGCACAGCCTCAGTATGCCCCGAGGCGTGACGGGATGCATCGTTAAAACACACAGGACGCTAGTGCGCCTGGTGTCGACGCAACTGGCTAATCACCGAGTCCAGCGCTCGATCAAACAACAGGGTGTCGTCGAGCAAGCGCACATCACCACGGCGCAAGGCCACCGCCAGCGCCATGGGTGAGTACTCGCGCACCTTCAGCCCCGTGCGATTGACGAAAATCAGCGTGTCCGTGCTGTCGATCTGCGCAATCAACTTGCACCGCTGCACGTCGCCGTCTTCATCCAACTCAAGCCAATTGCCGATCCGCAAACGTTGCACTTTCAGCAGCGCCGGATCTTCATCGGACAGGTGCACAGGGCTGTGAACAGGTGAAGCCTGCTCCGGGCTTGGCAACACGATTTCCTCGAGCACCAGCACCCGCTCGGTGGCCTCGCTGACCGGTTCCACGCCTGCGAATCGGGTTTCAAACACCTGCACGTGCAAGGCTTCCAACTGGGCAAAGAACTCACTGGTGGCAAAAGGATCAAAGGCAGCGCTGGCCAAGCCATCGCGCAAGGCCTTGAGCAGGCCAGGGACGACCTCCAGAAGTCGAAACCGTTCCTGCGGCTCGCTGGGCAGTTCCACACTCCAGATCAACTCATCCATGGTTTCCAGCGCCTTGAGCCACGGGCCCGAAGTATCCCCGTGCTTGAGGCAGGCCAACAACAGCACCTGGCTCCAGGCCTCTTCAAGCAGGCGCACCACGAACCGTGGCAAGGTTCTGCCCAGCAGGCGTCGATTGAGCTCCTGCTGCACTCGCTGGCGCGCCAATTGCGTACGTGCACGGCCTTCTTCGGCATCACGGGTGCGTTGCTCAAGCAACTCATTGCGCCGCCGCTCATCACTGTTGAACACGAGGAACTCGGCAAGCAGATCAGCAAAGATCACCGGATCATCGGTAAAGTCATTGAGCAGACGCTGGACAATCTTTTCCACCCGCACATACAGCGCATCGCGCTGACAGTCGTCACTGGCATCCCACCCCATGGCCGCCGTGGCGATTTCGTTGAGCAAGCGCCGCGCCGGATGACTGCTGCGACTGAAGAAGCGCTTATCCAGCACCGCGACCTTGAGCATGGGGATCTGCATGCGTCCGATCAGGGTGCGCAGCGAATGCGGCAAATTGCTGTCGCCATGAATGAAGTCGAAAAGCATCGCGATCAAATTGATCACATCTTCGTCGACCACTTCGACCTTACGGTAGGTGCCACTCTTGACGCTGACACGGGTCAGTAGCTGTTCAAGTTGCTGGTGCAAGTCAAAATCGTCGACCTCAGCAGCCGGAGGCACAAAGTGCTGCAAGTGCGAGAGCAGGCGCAGCAGGTCGCGGGTACTGATCGGCTGCATCGGCGTGCAGGCCTCCAGGCGAGGCGCAACACGTCCGCGCACTTTCGCCAACAGGTTCTGCAAGGAGGCAAACACCGCTTGTTCGCTGGCATCGAGCTCAGCGTTCTGGGTACCGCACAGCGCTTGCTTGTTTACATCCTCTGACCTCGGCGCGGACCGGTCTTGAGCGCGACGGCGGGGCACCGGTTTGAGCTCAGGTAGCACGCCGGTAGCCAGCAGCAGATGATTGGCTTCGCCATAGAGCTGATCGGCATCGTGCAGCACATAACGCTCGAACAGTTTGAGGATCACCAGCTTGACCTTGATACCCACGCCCAGATTGCGTCCGGCCTGGAGAAAGTAACCGCACAACATCGCCGGTGCCAACGGATTGACCTGAACCACCAGGCTGTGTCCAGTCAAGGCTGAAAGACGCAGGGTCAACTGGTCAAGGGCCAGGCCGTCGCGAGCCAGAACCCGGTTAACCATGGCATCCACGGCCACGGTACGCTCCAATGCATCACTGCTTAGCAACGCAGGCCGGTCAAATCCGCCCGGCACAGCACCAGGCAGCGGCTCGCCTTGGCCGATGCGCATGAACGCGTCATAGAAACAATCGAGATAGCCACGCTCAATACTCTTGCGCTTGAGGCGCAGGTCGCGCATGGCTTCGAAGAGGAAGTTCTGCTCGCTGTTACTGGCAGCCTTGTCGGCCATCTCGAACAGCGTATCGTCGGCATTGTCGAACAGCGCCTGCAGACCTTGGCGCAGGTGTAGCGCGGCCTTGTCACGAACCTGCAAAAGCACCACCGGCAGACGAGCAAGAGGCGCAGTAAACGCCTGATCGATGGCAGCCTTGATCGGCACCACCTTGCCGTCTTTGTGCATCCCGGACTCCTTGCAGGGTTAGTCTTGTTATCAATCGACGACTCGTCAAAGCCATGACGTCAAATACAAGTCGCATTATCTGGCAAAATCGAGACGCTCGCCAGCGCGGGCTGAAAGTCCTGCGCCGGGGGATAGACTGATAAATCGGCAAAAAGCTCATTTCGTCTGACCAAAGGTCTGGATGCCGTGCTTGCTGCAAGCGCGCCCCGCCCTGCCCTATAATCCCGGGCACTTAGCTTGTGGAGCCTGCCATGCCGAATTTACGTCTCGCCGACCTGACTGCCGAAATCGAAGCCAACGTACGCCGTGCGCTGCTCGAAGACATCGGCAGTGGCGACATCACCGCCCAGCTGATCCCAGCCGAGCGCCTGGCCAAGGCCACCATCATTACCCGTGATGATTGCGTCATCGCTGGCACTGCTTGGGTCGACGCCGTGTTCCGTCAGCTTGATCCACGAGTGGCGGTGCATTGGCAGGTTAAGGATGGCGAACGGGCGAAGGCCAACCAACCGTTGTTTCACCTCGAGGGCCCGGCCCGCTCATTGCTCAGTGGCGAGCGCAGCGCGCTGAACTTTCTGCAGATGCTTTCGGGTGTGGCCACCCGTGCGCAGTTTTTCGCCGACAAAGTCGCCGACACCCAGGTCAAACTCCTCGATACCCGTAAGACCCTGCCGGGCCTGCGCCTGGCACAGAAGTACGCCGTTACCTGCGGCGGCTGCCACAACCACCGCATCGGTCTGTTCGATGCCTTCCTAATCAAGGAAAACCACATCGCGGCCAGCGGTGGCATTGCCCAAGCGATCAATGCCGCCCACAAGATCGCCCCCGGCAAGCCGGTGGAAGTTGAAGTGGAAAGTCTCGAAGAGCTCCAGCAAGCCCTGGACGCCGGTGCCGACATCGTCATGCTCGACGAACTGAGCCTGGACGACATGCGCGAAGCCGTGCGTATGAATGCCGGCAAGGCCAAGCTTGAAGCCAGTGGCGGGATCAACGAAAGCACCCTGCGGGTTATTGCCGAGACGGGTGTGGACTACATCTCGATTGGTGCGATGACCAAGGATGTGAAGGCGGTGGATCTGTCGATGCGACTGAGCCTCTGAGGTTTAGCGCAGGCACAAAAAAACCGGCTGATTCAGCCGGTTTTTTATTGCTCATACCGGTGGCAATACCGGTGTTGTAGCCGCTGCCTGGCAGCAGCGGCTACCGCGCAGGTCGATCAGAACTAAGCGTTTTGCAGGCCGTCCAGGTAACGCTCAACATCCAACGCCGCCATGCAACCGGCACCGGCAGAGGTAATAGCCTGACGGTAAACGTGGTCAGCCACGTCGCCCGCAGCGAACACACCTTCAACGTTGGTAGCAGTGGCGTTGCCGTCACGGCCGCCATTGACCACCAGGTAACCGTCCTTGAGGGTCAGTTGGCCTTCGAACAGCGAAGTGTTCGGGGTGTGGCCGATGGCGATGAACACACCGTCAACCTTGATTTCATCGAAGCTGCCGTCGTTGTTCTTCAGGCGTGCACCGGTGACACCCATGTCGTCGCCCAGGACTTCATCGAGGGTGGCGTTGAGTTTCAGCTCGATCTTGCCTTCGGCCACACGAGCGTTGAGCTTGTCGATCAGGATCTTCTCGGCACGGAACGTCTCACGACGGTGAACCAGGGTCACCTTGCTGGCGATGTTGGCCAGGTACAGGGCTTCCTCAACCGCGGTGTTACCGCCGCCAACCACTGCCACTGGCTTGTTGCGGTAGAAGAAACCGTCGCAGGTCGCACAGGCGGAAACGCCTTTGCCCATGAACGACTCTTCCGACGGCAGGCCCAGGTAACGGGCGCTGGCGCCAGTAGCGATGATCAGCGCGTCACAGGTGTAAGTGGCGCTGTCGCCCTTGAGGGTGTACGGCTTGCTGGCCAGGTCCACGGCATTGATGTGGTCGAACACCACTTCAGTTTCGAAACGCTCAGCGTGTTCTTGCATCCGCTGCATCAGCGCCGGGCCGGTCAGACCATGGGCGTCGCCCGGCCAGTTGTCGACTTCGGTGGTGGTGGTCAGCTGGCCGCCAGCCTGCATGCCGGTGATCAGCAGCGGCTTGAGGTTAGCGCGAGCCGCGTAGACCGCAGCGCTGTAACCGGCAGGGCCGGAACCGAGGATAATCACTCGCGAATGACGTACTTCAGACATGACACGCTCCTGTCGAGGTGGGCGCTGAATTGCCCACGTCGTAACGCCGGGATCGCCGGCTGGAATAAAAAAGAACCTGCGAAGCACTTGGGGAAGGCTTTTGGCCGCAGGTTCTGAAAATCGTTAAACCGCCGCCTTACAGGCTGGCAGCGTTTTCTGCCAGGTAGTCAGCGACACCCTTGGCGTCAGCCTTCATGCCTTTCTGGCCTGGACGCCAGCCGGCTGGGCAGACTTCACCGTGCTGTTCAGTGAACTGCAAGGCTTCGACCAAGCGGATCATCTCGTCGACTTCACGACCCAGCGGCAGGTTGTTGACTACCTGGTGCTGAACCACGCCTTGCTGGTCGATCAGGAACGAGGCACGCAGTGCCACGCCGTCTTCGTGCTCGATACCGTAGGCACGGGCAATCTCGTGCTTGACGTCGGCCACCATGGTGAATTCGACTTCGCCAATACCACCCTTCTCCACCGGCGTGCTGCGCCAGGCGTGGTGGGTGAACTGCGAGTCGATGGATACGCCAACCACTTCAACACCCAGCTCACGGAACTTATCCATGCGGTTGTTGTGGGCAATGATTTCCGACGGGCAGACAAAGGTGAAGTCCAGCGGCCAGAAGAACAGAACAACGTATTTACCGCGCAGGGAAGAAAGCTTGAAGCTGTCGACGATCGAACCGTCGCCCAACACCGCCGCCGCATCGAAATCAGGGGCTTGCTTGTTGACCAGAATGCTCATGAAAACTCCTTGAAGATTAGAATTCGAAGGCGTTGAAAAGATGTGCGCACTTTAGCGAGGCCGCAGAGATTAAGGAAATATCCTTAGACAATCCACCTTATAGGCCTGCTCTATTCATCCTTG
Organism: Pseudomonas sp. S06B 330; assembly: GCF_002845275.2. Classification (NCBI taxonomy): domain Bacteria; kingdom Pseudomonadati; phylum Pseudomonadota; class Gammaproteobacteria; order Pseudomonadales; family Pseudomonadaceae; genus Pseudomonas; species Pseudomonas tussilaginis. Next base: position 4,910,634 of record NZ_CP088149.1, read on the forward strand.
AGGGCTACAGCTGTTTGTCTATGAAGGCTTGCCGTCTAGCGTGCCGAGGTTTTGTTACAGGCCATTGCGTCGATTGCGCCGCGCTTTCGTCGACCGCTCAAACTCGGTAAGGTCAGCGCGTTTGCCTTTACCGGAGTTCTCTATGCAAGCCCCTGTCCTCTCTGGCCCTCAGTACCTGCGTGAAGGACTGAAACTGGTCCTGAGCCCGAGCCTGCGCCTGTTCGTACTGCTGCCCCTGGCGGTCAACCTGCTGTTGTTCGTCGGCTTGATCTACGTTGCCGGTCATCAGTTCAGCCTATGGGTTGATTCGCTGATGCCCAGCCTGCCGAGCTGGCTGAGTTTTCTCAGCTACGTGCTCTGGCCGCTGTTCGTCGCCCTGGTAGTGCTGATGGTGTTCTTCACCTTCACCATGCTCGCCAACATCATCGCCGCACCGTTCAATGGTTTTCTGGCGGAAAAGGTCGAAGTGGTGGTGCGTGGCACCGATAACTTCCCGGCCTTCAGCTGGGCTGAACTGATGGCCATGGTGCCGCGCACCCTGGGCCGCGAAATGCGCAAGTTGGGTTATTTCCTGCCACGGGCAATCGCCCTGTTCATCCTTTCGCTGATCCCGGTGGTGAACATCATTGCCGCGCCGCTGTGGTTGCTGTTCGGCATCTGGATGATGGCTATCCAATACATCGACTACCCGGCAGACAACCACAAGATGAGCTGGCAGGACATGCTCGCCTGGTTGCGCGCAAAGCGTTGGCAGAGCCTGGGTTTTGGCGGCATCACCTACCTGGCGTTGATGATCCCCTTCGTCAATATTCTGATGATGCCAGCGGCAGTCGCCGGGGCAACCCTGTTCTGGGTGCGCGAACGCGGTGCTGAAACGCTGGTGGCGCAAACGACCTGATCCGCAGCTTGATCTGGATCACAGCAACATTCCCCTACAAGGCACATGGTTATTAAAACGATAAGCCTGTAGGGGAGCGCACCATGTACAGACCGTTGACGTTGATGTTTGGATTGATCCTGGGAGGCCAGGCCTGGGCGGCCGCCCCCACCAGCGAACCGATCCTGCCGGTGCAACCTGCAAAAATCACCGATGTCGCCAAGGTTGAACTGGGCAAGCAACTGTTCTTCGATCCGCGCTTGTCCAAATCCGGCTTCATCTCCTGCAACTCTTGCCACAACCTGAGCATGGGTGGCAGCGACAACCTGCCCACCTCCATCGGCCACAACTGGCATCAGGGGCCGATCAACTCACCTACCGTGCTCAACGCCAGCATGAGCGTCGCGCAGTTCTGGGATGGTCGCGCTGCCACCCTTCAGGAGCAGGCCGGGGGACCTATCGCCAACCCAGGAGAGATGGGCTTCACCCATGACCTGGCGGTAGATGTACTGCGTTCCATTGCGCAATACAAAGCCTCGTTCAAGCAAGTGTATGGCGACGATGGCATCAAGATTGACGATGTCACCAACGCCATCGCTGCCTTCGAAGAAACCCTGGTTACGCCGAACGCACCGTTCGACCGTTGGTTGCAGGGTGACAAACAGGCCATCAGCGCCACTGCCGAACAAGGCTATCAACTGTTCAAGAGCATCGGCTGCGTCGCCTGCCACAATGGTGAAGCGGTGGGTGGTAGCTCCTTTCAAAAAATGGGTATGGTCGAACCTTACACCACGAAAAACCCCGCTCAAGGTGTCGCTGGCCTGACGGGCAAAGATCAAGACCGGATGCTGTTCAAGGTGCCAACTTTGCGCAACGTCGCACTGACCTACCCCTACTTCCATGATGGCGCCTACTGGAACCTGGAAGAGGCAGTAGACGTCATGGCTCGGCTGCAATTGGGGCGCAAGCTGAGCAGCGATGAAGTCGGCCAGATCGTCGCGTTCCTCGACACACTGACCGGCGATCAGCCGAGTTTCAAGCTGCCGATGTTGCCGCCGTCTTCTGCACAGACCCCGCGTCCGTCACCGTTCAATTGACGGCCGCTGCAACAATCAGCTCGATGGCCTGGCGTGCAATCGGTGACAAGGTACGCCCGGCATGACAGACAATCGCACTGGCAATGCTGCAGCCACCTCCAGGAAAACCGGGTTGCAGCAACGCCCCCACATCGCCGATTGCACCGCTGCGCAAATCCTCCTCAAGCCAGGCGCGCCAGGTAAACAGCAGCGAGTCGCTGCCCAGCGTCGTGCTGCGCAACAGCTGCAGGTCATTGCAGCCCAGGGCCAGTGGCGCTACGGCGCCCTCGGGCAAGCCCAGCAGATCACGCAACCGCGCCGGCGCCACATCATCAAACAGGACCGAACTCCACGGGTATGCCAGAAGCTGCTGGCGAGTGACCGGTGCCTGCTGCTGCATCAACGGATGGTCACCCCGGCAGAAGATCGACGTAGGCTTAGCCGGCAACGGCGTAATGACAAAACGCGGGTCGGACAGGCGTCCCGGGTCGCAGGTATAGGCAACGAAGAACTCGATCTGCTCCTGCTCCAGTTGGTGAATCAGGTGATGCCAATGATTGACTTCGACCTTCATCATCAACTTGGGAATGCGCTTGCGCAGTGTAGTCAGCGCATCTTGAAGATAGAGATTGGCGGCCATCATGCCCGCACCGAAGTTCAACTCCCCGCCATCGGCCTGGGCAATATGATTGGCCTCGGCGACCAGACGCCCGGCACACCCCAGCAACTCACGCCCGCGGGCCAACAGTTGCCGCCCCGCTGCGGTGAGCAGCACTGTCCGCGTGTCACGGTCAAACAGGCGCACCCCCAAGTCGGCTTCCAGGGACTGAATGCTGCGGCTAAAGGCCGTCTGCGACAAGTTGGCTCGTTCAGCTGCGCGGGAGAAGTGCAATTCCTCGCTGAGCAGGACCAGATGACGAATGCGCTTCAAATCTATTGAGTCAGCCACTGCATCAATCCACGGTTATTTTTGCATTGGACGCACAGGGCATAGATACACAGACTGGCGTGCGTGTGCAACACAGCGCACCAGAACAACAACGATCTGCCGCAGCGGCCCAGACCCTGCTGTGCACGCCACTTCGTACAAGGAATTACGCCATGTCTTTGCGTCACCACCAAGGCCTGCTTGCCCTTGCTTGCGCCAGCGCCTTTTCAGCACATGCCGCCCCCACCGACCTGAAAAGCCAAATCGACACCCTGGTCAAACAGGACGAAGCGCAGATGATCGCGCAGTTCAAGCAATTGCACCGTAACCCCGAACTGGCCTTTCAGGAGAAGGAAACTGCAGCCCAGGTGGCCAAGGCCCTTCAGGAGCAAGGCTTCGAAGTGAAGACGGCAATCGGTACTACCGGCGTGGTGGGTATCTTGCGCAACGGTCCGGGGCCGGTGGTGATGTACCGGGCCGACATGGATGCCTTGCCCATCAAAGAGGCCACTGGCCTGGACTACCGGAGTAACAAGGTCACGCCCTGGCTCGACAACCCAAGCCAGCCGGTCATGCATGCCTGCGGCCATGATGCGCATACCACCTGGTTAATAGAAGTGGCCAAAGTCATGGCCCAGCTCAAGGGACAGTGGTCAGGCACCCTGGTGCTGGTCGCCCAACCTGCCGAGGAACTGCTCGAAGGCGCGACCGCCATGGTCAACAACGGCCTCTATGACTTTGCCCCCAAGCCCGATGTGCTGGTGGCCGCCCACGTATCACCGGTCTACCCGGCCGACAGTGTCGGCCTGCGTGAAGGGCCGCGTCTGGCCGGCACTGACCAGATCGACGTCGAGCTGCCAGGCATCGGTGGGCATGGCTCTACCCCTCATGTGACCAAGGACCCCGTCGTGATGGGCGCCATGGCGGTCATGGGCTACCAGACCATCATCAGCCGCATGCTCGATCAATCCAAACCCGCAGTCCTTACCGTGGGAGCGTTTCAGGCTGGGGTTAACAACAACATCATCCCGGTCAGCGCCACGCTCAAACTCAACTTGCGCTGGTATGACGAAAAGGTTCGCGAACGCCTGATCGCCGGAATCAAGTCAGTGACCCAGGGCGTGCTGGTAATGAACGACATGCCCGACGACTACCAGGCCAAGTACACCATGAAGGGTTATTCCACACCGGTCGTCAATGGCAAGGCCCAGACCGAACTGGCGCAGGCCGCTCTGGTGCATCAGCTCGGTGCCGACAAGGTACTGCCTGGCGTGCCACCGCTGATGGGCTCGGAAGACTTCCACATGCTGGCCAGCCCTTACCCGGACACCAAAGTGCTGTTCATTGAGGTGGGGTCGGGCAAACCCGATGCCTACAAAAACCTGATCGAGAAAAAGCAGTTGCCGCCGGCGATGAATCACACCCCAGGCTTCGTCGTAGAGCTGCCCGCCATTGCCACCGGTGCGCGAGCGGTGAGCGCGACGCTGAGTGCATTCTTCAATCAGCCACTCTGAGGCCGCCACGGCTGCCAGGCTCTGGAGCCCCTGAGGGCCTCATCGCAGCCTGGCGGTAGCGGCTACCTGAGCTGGTTGGAGAACTGGCCCACGGCGTTGACTACCTTCTTTGCCCCTTCCTGAATCTCGACAATCACCGTACCGGTCTCCCCAGCTAGGGTCAGACCCTGCTCGGCCTGGCGCTTGCTGCTGTCGATGATGTCTACGGCGGCCTTGGCCAACTTTTCGTTCTGCTGGACCACCCGGGCAATTTCTTCCGTAGCGGTGCTGGTGCGCGATGCCAGCTGCCGCACTTCGTCGGCGACCACTGCAAACCCACGCCCCTGCTCGCCGGCCCGGGCGGCTTCGATGGCGGCATTGAGCGCCAGCAGGTTGGTCTGCCCGGCAATATCGCTGATGGTCTTGATGATCGAACCGATGACCTGCGACTGCTTGTCGAGCGCCTCGATCCCCTCGGCTGCCTCCTGCATGTAGCCCTCCAGACCACGCATTACCTCAACGGTCTGGGTCACGACATCCGTGGCCTTGCGCGCACTGTTATCGGTTTCTACCGAGGTGGTGTAGGCAATATCGGCAGCCTCGGCCACGGCCACTTCCTGATTGACCTGATCGGTGATTACGGTGGCGAATTTGACCACTTTGTAGAGCACGTCGTGGGCATCGATAATCGGGTTGTAGGAAGCCTCCAGCCAAACCACCCGACCGTGAGCATCCACGCGCTTGAATCGCTCAGCGACAAATTCGCCGCGGCGCAGGGTGTCCCAGAACGCCTGATAGGCCGGGGAGTTGTACTCCTCCGGTTCGCAGAACATACGGTGATGCTTGCCGGCCACTTGCTCCAGACGATAACCCATGGTCTGCAGGAAGCGATCGTTGGCCGTCAGCACCTCACCTTGCAAGTTGAATTCGATCACCGCTGTGGAACGCATCAGTGCCTTGATCAGGCTCTCATGCTCGCGTGAAGATTCGATGGTGCGCGTCAGGTCGCTGGAGTGCAGAGTGAAATACTTGAGGCGCCCGTCACTCCCCTTTACCGGTTGCAGGATCGAGCGCAGCCAGGCTTCCTCTCCATTGCCACGCAGCAAGCGAAACGCACCATTAAGGTGCTCACCGCGGGCAATAGCCGTTTTCATGCGGGTGTAGAATTCCAGCTGTTTGACGTGCGCCGGCACAATATCTTCGATGTTTCGTCCGAGCAATTGATGGCTGCTGTACAGCATCTCTTTCTCGAAGTTGCTGTTGACCGATTCGATCCGCCCCTGAGGGTCAAGTTGCAAGACCAGCATCTCGCTGTCCAGGCTGCTCTTGACCTGCTCAACAGACAGCAGTTCTTCGCGCAGTTGCAGGTTTTCTTTTTTCAGTTTGCTGTTGAACATCAACGCTCTCCTGGAGCGAAATCGGTCATTCGAATACTTCTTCATCGGCTGATGACCAGGCATTCTTGAGCACAATGCTGGGAAATATTTTCCGCAATCAGGCGCCGAAAATCGGACGTCACAAATCAGTCATGGTTGTGTCACATGGCCGCAATCGAGGCCGCTGAAACTGGCACTCATGAGCGCACCAACCCTGCATGTCACACTGATCAGCGAAACCTTTCCACCCGAGATCAACGGCGTGGCCACGACCCTTGGGCGCCTGAGCGAGGGTTTGCGCCAACGCGGCCATCAGGTCGATCTGGTACGCCCACGCCAGGCCACTGATCCGGCCCACGCAGGTGATGAGCAACTACTCTGCCGCGGCTGGCCGGTGCCTGGTTATCCAGGATTGCAGTGGGGTCAGGTGTCGATGCACAAGCTGCTGCGCCGCTGGCGCCGGCAGCGCCCGGATGTCCTGTACATCGCCACTGAAGGGCCGCTGGGCCTGAGTGCGCTGCGCGCGGCACGCAGGCTGGGGATTGCTGTGGTCAGTGGTTTTCACACCAACTTCCAGCAGTACACCAGCGAGTACGGCCTGGGCCTGCTGACCAGACTGCTCACCCACTATCTGCGCTGGTTTCATCGGCGTACCCACACCACCCTGGTGCCCAGCGTCAGCCAGCGCCTGGAACTGGAGCGTCGTGGTTTCGACAACCTCACGTTAATGGCCCGTGGCGTCGACAGTCAGCTGTTCAATCCCGGCAGACGAAATAAGGCGCTACGCGACCAGTGGGGCCTGGAAAATGAAGACATTGCCCTGCTGTATGTCGGGCGTCTGGCCGCGGAAAAAAATCTCGCGGTGCTGCAGCAATGTCTGCACGCTGCGCAACAACAGTATCCGCTGCGGTGCATCAAATTGATTGTGGTCGGCGACGGCCCACAACGCAGCGCCCTGCAATTGCAGTTACCCGAGGCCGTGTTCTGCGGCGCCCAACGCGGTGAAGCCTTGGCCGAGCACTATGCCTCGGGGGATATTTTTCTGTTTCCAAGCCTGACCGAAACCTTCGGCAACGTTGTGCTCGAAGCACTGGCTTCAGGCCTGGGCGTGGTGGCCTACGATCAGGCCGCCGCCGCCCAACACATCCGCCACGGCCATAGCGGCGCGCTGGCCATGCCAGGCGACGTGGAGGCCTTTATCGATGCCTGCAACTGGCTGGTGGAAGACGCTGAAGCCCTGCGGCGGGTGCGCCTGAACGCCCGTCAACACGCAAGCCGTCAAGGCTGGCCGGCGATTATTGAGCAGTTCGAGAACCACTTGCGTGAAGCCTGCCGCCAGCCTCAACAGCTCAACACCGCCCCCCAGGCCGCAACGCTGGTGATCAAATCAGGCTCGTCAGCGCCTCGCGGCTAAACGGCAGGATGTCCTGCTCACGACCATCACGGACCTTGGCAGCCCAATCCGGGTCAACCAGCAGCGCCCGGCCGACAGCAACCAGATCGAACTCATCATTGTTCAGACGCGCCAGCAGGTTTTCCAGACTGGCCGGCTGCGCCACCTTGTCGGTCGCCACCATGAACTGCAGGAACTCGCCGTCAAGGCCGACACTGCCGACCGTAATGGTTGGCTTGCCGGTGAGTTGACGAGTCCAGCCAGCCAGGTTCAGTTGCGAGCCTTCGAATTCCGGCTCCCAGAAGCGGCGGGTGGAACAATGGAAGATATCCACACCGGCGTCGACCAGCGGCTGCAAGAAAGCCCCCAATGCCTCGGCGCTTTCGACCAAGCGCGCGCTGTAGTCCTGCTGCTTCCACTGCGAGAAGCGGAAAATGATTGGGAAGTCCGGGCCGACAGCAGCGCGTACTGCCTGAATCAATTCAATGGCAAATCGCGAACGCCCAGCCAAGTCACCACCGTATTGGTCAGTGCGCTGATTGCTGGCTGCCCAGAAAAACTGATCAATCAGGTAACCGTGGGCGCCATGAATCTCGACACCGTCCATACCGATCGCCTGGGCATCACGAGCTGCCTGGGCAAAGGCCTGGATCACTTCATCAATATCGTTTTGGGTCATGCCGTGAACCAGGACCTGATCGTCCTTGATCTTCTCGCTTGGCCCGTAGCCCGGCACGCTGGCATCCGGCTCAGTACCCAAACGCCGCACACTGCCCACATGCCAGAGTTGCGGAACAATCCGGCCGCCTTCGGCATGCACGGCTTCGACGACGTTTTTCCAGCCGGCCAAGGCGTCTTCACCATGAAAACGCGGCACGTTGGGGTAACCGTTGGCGGCCTTGTGGCCGACGGTGGTGCCTTCGGTGATGATCAACCCGACTCCGGCGGCAGCGCGCCGACGGTAGTATTCGACCACCTGGGCATGCGGCACACCACCGGGGCAAAAAGTACGAGTCATTGGCGCCATGACCACACGGCTTGGCAGCGCGAGGGTACCCAGCTGGATAGGGGTGAACAGTGCGGTGGTGGACATGCGGCGCTCCAGAGAAGTAGGAATGCGCCTGAGGATAGGGTCAGCCTTGCGCTTGGCCCAGTACTATTGATTTGAGTGATCTTGATGCATCGCGGTGTGTTCATCGCTGGCAAGGCCAGCTCCCACAGGGTGGGAGCCGGCGTGGCCGGCGATAAGGTCATTCAATCAGCCCAGGGCTTTCTCAATGGCCTGTACAACCGTCGCATCATCCGGCGCAGTACGTGGCGAAAAGCGCGCCAGCACCCGACCATCCTTGCCGACCAGAAACTTCTCGAAGTTCCAGGTGATGTCGCCTGGGAACTCAGCGCCTTCACCGGCCAGCAAACGATACAACTGATGGCGGTCATGGCCATTGACCTCCAGCTTGCTGCCCAGCGGGAAGGTGACGCCGTAGTTCGTGCTGCAGAACTGCTGGATTTCTTCTTCGCTGCCCGGCTCCTGCCCGGCAAACTGATTGCATGGCAGGCCCAACACGCTGAAGCCCTGCCCTTTGTATTGCTGGTACAGGTTTTCCAGCGCCGCGTATTGCGGGGTCAGGCCACACTTGGAGGCGACATTGACCACCAGCACCACTTGGCCCTTGAATGGCGCCAGAGGTAACTCCTGGCCATTGAGCGCCTGCAACTTCAGGTCGTGAAATGCACTCATGACGTACTCCCCTCTCCAGATCCCGGTTGCCGCTGCGGGCTGCAAGCAGTAACACCAGCCCATTAAAAAGGCGCCCTGCCAAGCCGTCTTCCCCTAGTGGAGTGCGACGGACTTGCCCGGGCGCCTTCGCGACTCTCTGAGCTTAGCGCAGAAAATCAGTGCTGATGGCCACCTTCACCATGAACATGGCCATGAGCTACTTCTTCGTCGCTGGCGTCACGGATATTGACGACCTTGACCTTGAAGTTCAGGCGCTGGCCAGCCAGTGGGTGGTTGCCATCAACCGTCACGTCGTCGCCGTCCAGATCACGGATGGTAACGATCTGCATCTGGCCATCGGGCGCGGAAGCGTGGAACTGCATGCCCACTTCCAGTTGGTCAACGCCTTCGAACATGCTGCGGTTCAGGGTGCTGACCAGTTCGGCCAGGTATTCGCCGTAGGCATCTTCTGGCTCGATGGCAACTTCCAGCTCGTCACCGGCGGTTTTGCCTTCCAGGGCTTTTTCCAGGCCTGGAATGATGTTGCCTGCGCCATGCAGGTAGACCAGCGGAGCGCCGCCGGCGGAGCTGTCGATGACCTCACCAGCGTCGTTGGTCAGGGTATAGTCGATGGAGACAGCCTTTTTGGCGGCGATCAGCATGGGGCGAGACCTTTTGCATAAGAATGTAGAACGAACAAGTGTAACCAACGCATCGCCCGAAAGCGAACGCAAGCCAGACAAACGGGTTGCCGAATACTTCATCCCGGCATTTACCCGTGGCGGGTGCGCTGAGGGTGCCGATAGCGATACCCTTGGCAATTGACTCTTTTGCACAGCTCATTTCGAGAAGCTCGCATGCAGACATTTTTCATCGCGCCGACCGACTTTGGTGTCGGCCTGACCTCCATCAGCCTTGGCCTGGTCCGCACCCTTGAACGCGCCGGGCTGAAAGTCGGCTTCTTCAAGCCGATCGCGCAACCACATCCTGGCGACACCGGCCCTGAACGCTCCACTGAGCTGGTGGCCCGCACCCACGGCCTGAAACCGCCAAAACCGCTGAGCCTGGCCCATGTCGAGCGCATGCTTGGTGATGGTCAACTCGATGAGTTGCTCGAAGAAATCATCACCCTGTACCAACAGGCGTGCGTCGGCAAAGACGTGGTCGTGGTCGAAGGCATGGTCCCGACCCGTCACGCCAGTTACGCCGCGCGGGTCAACCTGCACCTAGCCAAGAGCCTGGATGCCGAAGTAATCCTGGTCTCGGCCCCGGAAAACGAAGTGCTCACCGAGCTTTCCGGCCGCGTCGAATTGCAGGCACAACTGTTTGGCGGGCCGAAAGACCCGAAAGTGCTCGGCGTGATCCTGAACAAGGTGCGTACCGACGAAAGCATGAGCGACTTCGCCGAACGCCTGAAAGAACACTCACCGCTGCTGCGCGGCGGCGACTTCCGTCTGCTCGGCTGCATCCCCTACCAGGCCGATCTCAATGCCCCGCGCACCCGCGATGTGGCTGAGCTGCTCGGCGCCCAGGTACTCAACGCCGGTGACTACGAACAGCGACGGATGAACAAAATCATCATCTGTGCCCGTACCGTGGCCAACACCGTGCCGTTGCTCAAGCCCGGTACATTGGTGGTAACCCCGGGCGACCGCGACGACATTATCCTCGCCGTGAGCCTGGCAGCGATCAACGGTGTGCCCCTTGCGGGCCTGTTGCTGACCAGCGACAGCAAGCCTGACCCGCGCATTCTTGAACTGTGCCAGGGCGCGTTGCTGGCGGGCTTGCCGATCCTTTCGGTGAGTACCGGCTCGTATGACACGGCCAACCAGCTGAACCAGCTGAACAAGGAAATTCCGATCGATGACCGCGAACGTGCGGAAATCATCACCGACTTTGTTGCCAGCTACCTCGACGCCGACTGGTTGCACCTGCGCTGTGGCACGCCACGCGAACTGCGCCTGTCGCCAGCGGTGTTTCGCTATCAATTGATCCAGCGCGCCCAGCAAGCCAACAAGCGGATCGTCCTGCCCGAAGGCGCCGAGCCATTGACCGTGCAGGCCGCTGCCATCTGTCAGGCCCGTGGCATCGCTCGCTGCGTACTGCTGGCCAAGCCTGACGACGTGCAGGCTGTTGCCCGCGCCCAAGGCATCAGCCTGCCTGAAGGCCTGGAAATCCTCGACCCGGACCTCATTCGGGAGCGTTATGTCGAGCCGATGGTCAGCCTGCGCAAAAGCAAGAGCCTCAACGCGCCGATGGCCGAGCAGCAACTGGAAGACCCGGTGGTGATCGGCACCATGATGCTGGCCCTGGACGAAGTCGATGGCCTGGTCTCCGGGCTGGTTCACTCCACTGCCAATACCATCCGTCCGGCCCTGCAGTTGATCAAGACAGCGCCGGGCTGCAGCCTGGTGTCGTCGGTATTCTTCATGCTGTTCCCCGAGCAGGTGCTGGTATACGGCGACTGCGTGATGAACCCGCACCCGACCGCCAGCGAGCTGGCGGAAATTGCCCTGCAAAGTGCCGACTCCGCCGCAGCCTTCGGCATTGCGCCACGGGTGGCGATGATCAGTTACTCCAGCGGTGATTCGGCCAGCGGCGAAGAAGTGGAGAAGGTCCGCGAAGCCACCCTGCTGGCCCAGGAAAGCCAACGTGGCCTGCAGATCGATGGCCCGTTGCAGTACGACACCGCCGCCAACCTTGAAATCGCCCGGCAACTGGCCCCCAACAGCCAGGTGGCAGGCCGTGCAACCGTGTATGTGTTCCCCGACCTGAACACTGGCAACACCACCCACAAAGCGGTGCAACGCAGCGCCGATTGCGTCAGCCTCGGGCCGATGCTTCAGGGCTTGCGCAAACCGGTCAACGACCTGCCGCGCGGCGCCCAGGTCGATGACATCGTCTACACCATTGCCCTGACCGCGATTCAGGCCAACCGCTCACTGGATAGCTGAACATGCTCGGATTTCTACCCGCGCCACTACGCGGGGTCATTGCCTCGCTGCTGCTGGGGCTCAACACCATTGTCTGCTGCACGCCGTTGTTCATTGTCAGCCTGTTCAAGCTGTGCTTGCCGTTCACCGCAGCGCAGCGCATCACCGACGAGCTGATGCGCCTTATCCATGAAGCCTGGATCAGCAATAACAACGCCTGGATCAACCTGTTGGGCAAGGCACGCTGGCAAGTCGACGGCCTGGCCGGGCTGGACTACCAGCACAGCTACTTGATCACCAGCAATCATCAGAGCTGGGTAGACATCCTGGTGCTGCAGTACGTGCTCAACCGCCGTATTCGGCCGCTGAAGTTCTTTCTCAAGCAAGTGCTGATCTGGGTGCCGGTGATTGGCCTGGCCTGGTGGGCGCTGGGCTTCCCGTTCATGAAGCGCTACTCCAAGGCCTACTTGGCCAAACACCCGGAAAAGGCCGGCAAGGACCTGGAAACCACGCGCCGCACCTGCGCCAAGTTTCGCGGTAAGCCGACGGCGATTTTCAACTTTGCCGAAGGCACCCGCTTCACCCCGGCCAAGCATCGCCAGCAGCAGTCGCCATACAAGCACCTGCTCAAACCCAAGGCGGGCGGCATTGCCTTTGTCCTCGATGCCATGGGCGAGCAGCTGCAGTCGATCATCAACGTCACCCTTCATTACCCAGAAGGTGCACCGGGGTTCTGGGACCTGCTGTGCGGACGGGTGAAACACTTCGTCGTGCAGCTTGAAGAACTGCCGATCCCGCAGGAATTCCTTGGTAAAAACTATGACCAGGATGAGGCCTATCGCCTGGCCTTTCAGCAATGGATCAACCAGCTGTGGCAAGACAAGGATGCCCTGCTCGAACGCCTGCACCACGCGCCTTCCGCCTGATTGGCGTGAGGATGCACCCAAGCGGGAAGTTTTCTTCCCCTTGGGACTGAGGCAGATCAACAGAAAATCGCCTTGCCCTCCACGAATCGCCTTCCAGCATCTATGCTCTCTCGCAGACGTTTCGCACCTGAAGCTTCTCTATATCTGCCATCACACGGAATGTAAGCCTATGAAACCGCTGCGCACCCTGACCCACGCCATTGCCCTTGCTTCGCTCATGACTGCAGCCAGTTTCTCGGTGCATGCAGAAGATATTCTGATCAGTGGCACCGCACTTGAAGATGACGTGGTAACCAAAGTCCTGGCCATCGATATGGATAAGCGCCTGGTAACGGTTGAAGGCCCCAATAACACTCAGGTACCGATCCAGCTAACTGACAAGGCCAAGGCCCTGGGTAACTTGAAAGTCGGCGACCAAGTCAATGTGCACGTCACCCGCTCCGTAGCCACTGTGCTCGACACCACTGTCGGTGGCGAACCGGGTGCCAGCAAAGAAGCCGGCGTGATCCGTGCGACCAAAGACAACCCGAACCCGGGTGGCGAAGCGTTCCGCCAGATCAAGATCACGTCGAAGATCACCAAGGTTGACCTGAAAACTCACGAGGTCACCCTGCTGCCGCCAGAAGGCCCGCAGAAGGTGGTCAAGGTTGAAGATCCGGAACTGCAAGAGAAGATGAAAAACTTGAAGGTTGGCCAGACTGTCGACATGGTCTTTACCGATGTGCTGACCATTAAGACCCAGCACTAAACAGCTCCGTAGCCGCTGCCGCCAGGCTGCGATCGGGCGTGAAACGGCCGTCATGCAGGCCCCTCTTGGTGACTGGATGACGACTGCTGCGCAGCCGATCGCAGCCTGGCGGCAGCGGCTACAGCTCAGCGCAGTATCAACTTATCCCACGGCTCTCCAGCCCATCTAGCAAGGCATCAATCAGCCCCTTGGCCAGTTCCATCGAGTGCAAGGTCGACTGGACAAAGCCTCGCCCGGGCTCGCGCACTTCAGATAGAGCGCCGCATGCACCAAAGCACCTTCGACATTGACCCCAGCACACACGGCAAATAACGGCGGATGCCCGACATCGCAGATGTCCGAAGGGGGTTTCTGTGGTTTCGAGCAGGTGGAATTCGGGTGGGTCGGGAACGATTTTTTCATGGTGAAGCTCCTTTTGAAATGGAGCCACCACCGAATCGTCGCCAAATGAATGGGTGGCGGCTGTACGCGGGTTGGCGAACCGAGACAAAAGGAAAACCCGATCGCTAATTTGTTAGCGACCCAGTGAGCCTAGTGGCGTATTTCCCCCGGAGCAATCATATGCAGGGCGACAGACTTCGTAGGGTATGTCCTAGGACCTGCGTAACACCAGTGCGGGGCAAAATCCGGGCACAAAAAAAGGGGAGCCTAGCTCCCCTTTTTCACATCGGCAGAAACTTACTGGTACTGCTGACCAGGAATCGGCTTGAGGTTGACCTCTACCCGACGGTTCTGCGCACGGCCGTTGGCGTCGCCGTTGCTGGCAATCGGCTGGTCCGGGCCCAAGCCACGGGCGCTGACGCGGCTGGCGTCGACACCTTGTGAGGTCAGGTAGCTGACCACCGACTGCGCACGACGCTGAGACAGGTCCATGTTGTGCTGGCGGCTGCCAGTGCTGTCAGTGAAGCCGACCACTTCAATGGTGTTCTGGTTGTACTGCTTGAACGAGTTGGCCAGGTTGTTCAGCGGCGAGTAGAAACTTGGGGCGATATTCGCCGAATCGGTTGCGAAGGTGATATTGCCCGGCATGATCAGCTTGATCTGATCACCTTGGCGCTGAACTTCAACACCGGTGTTGGCCATGCTGGCACGCAGCGCGGCTTCTTGTTTGTCGGCGTAGTAGCCGTAACCGGCAGCAGCGGCGCCCACAGCGGCAGCGCCGATCAGCGCACCTTTGCCACGGTTGTCGTGATCGATGGCAGCACCTGCAATCGCACCGGCCAACGCACCCAGACCGCCATACTTGGCGGTTTTGCTCATCCCGGTGGAGCCTTGTTGCGCCTGACCCTGGCTGTCGTACGGATTCTGGTTGGCGCAACCGGACATCAGTGCGGCAACGGTAGCGACGATAATCAAACGACGCATGGTGAACATTGACAAGCTCCTACTGTAATTCGAAAGTACAGGCGACCGTTTTGCGGTTCTGTGCCAGCCTTGGAGTGCAAAAGGTCAAAAAAATTCCCTGAAAAATCAGGCGCGCACAAAAGGATTCTGGCGCATCTCATCACCCAGCCGCGTATCCGGGCCATGGCCGGTGACCACCGTGGCGTCCTCATCCAGGCTGTACAGGCGCTGCTTGATCGAGCGAACGATGGTCGCTTGGTCCCCTCCCCACAAGTCTGTGCGCCCAATGCCGCGGCGAAACAGGGTGTCGCCAGCAATCAGCAGCTTGGCTTCGGCAAACCAGAAACTCATCGAGCCTGGGGTGTGCCCAGGGGTATGCAGCGCCACACCGCATCCGCAGGCCAGCTCTTCATCATCGGCCAACCAGCGGTCTGGCGACGGCACCGGGGTATAGGGTACGCCGAACATCTGGCATTGCATTTCCAGGTTGTCCCAGAGGAACTGGTCGTCTTTGTGCAGGTGCAAGGTGGCGCCGGTCTTTTCCTTCAATTGCCCGGAGGCGAGAAAGTGATCCAGGTGTGCATGGGTATGGATGATGCTCACTACCTTCAGGCCATGGGCATCCAGACGGGCCAGGATCTGCTCATGGTTACCGCCCGGATCGACGACGATGGCTTTCTTGCTGATCGGGTCGCCAATAATGGTGCAGTTGCACTGCAAAGGGCCGACGGGGAAGGTTTCTCGTATTAGCGCGGGCTTTGCGGCTTCCATGGGTGTTCCTGTAAAGTTAATGGCACATTTTTGGCACAGTGCGAAAAGTGAAGGGGGCGCACAGGGAGCATCATGGCGCAGGAGCCGTTGGCGAATTAGGCTCAGTGTAAAAATAAAGCCCGATGGTGATGCGCTGACGCGGATCAAGGCTGGATAAATCACGCTTTTCCAGATCAGCGGCAAGCCGACTGAACGCCAGCAACGTCTCCATGCCTTCACTGGCCACTGCCTCGCGTAGGGCCTCGACACTGGCCGGTGCCAGAGCGTCATAGTGCACGCTGCGTTCAAAGTAGGGCCGGCCTTCGCTGGTCAGGTTATGCACCGCAGCGCTGGCATGATCGTGCAGGTTATGGCCCAGATAGGCCGCTTTCTCATCGAAGCCCTTCTGCGGCAAAAAGGCCTGGGCTTCAAGGTGTACACAGTCCTGTTCATCAACACGCACGACGCCCAGGCGCAACCATTCGTCGAGCACCACCCGCGCGCGGATGTCCGTGCTGACCTTGGCCACCAGGGCATCAAAAGAAGCCTCGCCGCCAGCACTCGCCAGGCGTGGCAGGGCTAAGGCCTGGCCAACGCGCTTGCAGAAGGGGCGGCTGTTGGTCCAGACAGTGACCAACTGCGCCCCCAAGGTGATGTTTTCTGGCAGCGCCGCAGGCGTGGCGTCGCTGTCATGACGCAGACGCCGGACGTCTTTGCGATGCACACCGGTGAGCAAGCTGATGCGGCTGTCACTCGACGGTTTGTCGTCCAGGCGGAATTCACGATCAGCGACGTCGACGAACACGTCCTTGAGCAGATCGACGAACACCGTGTAGGTGATGCCCTTACGCAACATCAACCGCACCAATGGGCGCATGACCCGGCGCAGCGCGTTTAACAACGAGGGAGGGAGCGTGGGCGATTGCATTCAACAGGTTCCTTACCAGAGGCCCTCAGTATAGCGGCGCGGGAAAAATTCCCATGCGCTGCATGGGTGGAATCAACGCCCATACAAAACCTCGCCTTATGGGTCTTGTATGGGATTCCGTCGCTGTCATTCAGCTCCTGCCGTTATCGTCACCCGGTTCGCCGCCGACGTGGTTACCGTGGCCACCGCCGCCACCGCCATGGCCGCCGCCCCCCCCGCCATCTTTGGCGTAGGCACTGAAACTGTCGGAAATAGAATCGGGGACCAACACGATTGTGGCCGATAGCACGCCTGCTATGGCTATCGCCAATAGCGCTTTGTTGAACAGCCTATGAGGCTGCATCTTCGGTCTCCTGGTCATTTACCGCGAGAAACGTCAAATCAAGCCGGGCATTCGTTGTGTGTGTTGTTTTGTTTATTTTTCGTGGGAAATTTTCCCACATAAAAAAGTTAGTCGTCTTTCCCCGCAGCATCAAGGCGCGTCGAGAAAAGCCGACCGGTGGCTCTAAGCCAATTCGAGTGTCAGCAACACGTGGCTCCCATACCAACGCCGACACCGATATTGATCTCGCACAAAACAAGTCTCGAATTGCCGCCTAAACTTGCCGGGGTCAACACCTGCCTACGCGCGTCAGCGCAAGGAGCAGCACTACAACAACAAGAGGAAGTACCTGGATGTTTACTCCCAAGCTCAAGGCGCTGGTTTGCGCACTCACCCTTTCGGTCACCAGTTGGACTCAGGCGGCCGATCCAATCACCATCAAGTTTTCCCATGTCGTGGCTGACTCGACGCCCAAGGGGCAAGGCGCGCTGATGTTCAAGAAACTGGTAGAGGAACGCCTGCCCGGTAAGGTCAAGGTCGATGTCTACCCGAACTCATCGCTATTCGGTGACGGCAAGGAAATGGAAGCACTGCTGCTCGGGGACGTGCAGATCATCGCGCCATCGCTGGCAAAGTTCGAGCAGTACACCAAAAAGGTCCAGCTGTTTGACCTGCCCTTTCTGTTCAACGACATCAATGCCGTTAACCGCTTCCAATTGAGCCCAGCCGGACAAGGCCTGCTCAAGTCCATGGAAGACAAGAACATCACCGGCCTGGCCTATTGGCACAACGGCATGAAACAGCTGTCGGCCAACAAAGCGCTGCGCGTGCCTGCAGACGCACGCGGTCTGAAATTCCGCGTACAGGCTTCGGCCGTACTGGAAGAGCAGTTCAAGGCGGTGCGTGCCAACCCGCGCAAGATGAGCTTCGCCGAGGTTTATCAAGGCCTGCAGACCGGGGTAGTCAACGGTGCGGAGAACCCCTACTCGAACATCTACAGCCAGAAAATGCACGAGGTACAGAAGTACATCACCGAATCCAACCATGGTGTACTGGACTACATGCTGATCACCAATACCCAGTTCTGGAACGGCCTGCCGCCTGATGTGAAACCAGAGCTGGAAAAGATCATCACAGAAGTCACCCAACACGTGAACAAAGAAGCCGAGGCTCTCAACCAGGGCGACAAGGAACGCATTCTGGCGGCCAAAACGACTGAAATCATTACCCTGACACCCGAGGAGCGGGAGCAATGGCGTACGGCGATGAAGCCGGTGTGGAAAAAGTTCGAAGGTGAAATCGGCACCGACCTGATCCAGGCAGCCGAGGCGGCCAATCAGGCGCAGTAAGGCCGTAGCCAGCTGCCGCCCACAAGGTGGCAGCTGTGACCGTCAAGCATCGGAGAATTCGCATGAATGCCTTACGGCGTATCTGGGAACACTTCGAGGAGGGCTTTATCGTCTTCCTCCTGGCCGCCATGACCCTGGTGACCTTCGTCTACGTCATCCTCAACAACCTCTACACCTTGTTCTACAGCCTGGCTGAGCGCTGGGTCGGTGCCGCAGACCTGCTCAATGGCATCGGTGACCATGTAATGGACGCCGCCCAATCAATGACCTGGAGCAACGCCCTGACCAAGGCACTGTTCGGCTGGCTGATCTTTTTCGGCTTGGCCTATGGCGTACGGGTAGCCGGACACATAGGTGTCGATGCTCTGGTGAAGTTGGCGAGCAAGCCTACTCAGCGCTGGCTTGGTCTGCTTGCCTGCCTGTGTTGCCTGGGCTATGCAGGCCTGCTGAGCATCGCCAGTTTCGAGTGGATTCAAACCCTGTTCAGCGCCGGTATTGGCGCCGAGGACCTGGGCCACTTCGGCATCATGCAATGGCAGGTCGGTCTGATCGTGCCGCTGGGCTTTGCCTTGGTGTTCATCCGCTTCGCTGAGATCTTCGTGCGCATTCTCCGTCACCGTCAGACCGGCCTCGGCCTGGCCGACGAAGCGGCTGATGCCCTAAAACTGACCGAACAGGAGGACGATAAAAAATGACCATTCTCTTCCTGTTCGTCACTCTGTTCGCGCTGATGTTCATCGGCGTACCCATTGCCATTTCTTTGGGCCTCTCCGGGTCGCTGACCATCATGCTGTTCAGCCAGGACTCGGTACGCTCGCTAGCTATCAAGTTGTTCGAAACATCGGAACACTACACCCTGCTGGCGATTCCGTTCTTCCTTTTGGCCGGCGCGTTCATGACCACGGGTGGGGTGGCAAAGCGCTTGATCGATTTTGCCAACACCTGCGTGGGGCATATTCGCGGCGGGTTGGCGATTGCCGCAGTGCTGGCGTGCGTACTGTTTGCCGCGCTCTCGGGCTCCAGCCCGGCGACGGTGGCGGCAGTGGGCTCGATTGCGATTGCCGGAATGGTTCGCTCCGGTTATCCACAAGCCTTCGGCGCCGGCATCATCTGCAACGCCGGGACCTTGGGTATCCTCATTCCGCCGTCAATCGTGATGGTGGTGTACGCCGCGGCCACTGAAACGTCAGTGGGCAAGCTGTTCATGGCCGGCGTGGTACCAGGTCTGATGCTGGGTCTGATCCTTATGATCGCCATCTACATCGTGGCGGTGAAGAAGAACCTGCCCGCCCTGCCACGGGCCACCTTCAAGGAATGGCTGACGGCCGCGCGCAAGGCTGTCTGGGGCTTGCTGTTGATGGTGATAATCCTCGGCGGTATCTACAGCGGCATGTTCACGCCGACCGAGGCCGCAGCAGTGGCCGCGGTGTACTCGGCCTTCATTGCCCTGTTCGTGTATAAGGACATGAGCTTCATCGAGGCACCCAAAGTGCTGCTGGAGTCGGCCAAGCTGAGCATCATGCTGATGTTCATCATCGCCAATGCCATGCTGTTTGCCCATGTGCTGACCACCGAACAACTGCCGCAGCAGATCACCGCTTGGGTGATCGATGCCGGGCTCACACCGGTGACCTTCCTGCTGGTGGTGAACATTGTCTTGCTGATAGCCGGTGCATTCATGGAGCCTTCGGCAATCATCCTGATTCTGGCACCGATCCTGTTCCCCATTGCCATGAAGCTGGGCATCGACCCGATCCACCTGGGCATCATCATGGTGGTCAACCTGGAGATCGGCCTGATCACCCCGCCAGTGGGCTTGAACCTGTTTGTCACCTCGGCGGTGACCGGCATGCCACTAACCGCAACAGTCCGCGCAGCCATGCCGTGGTTGACGCTGCTGGTGCTGTTCCTGATCCTCGTCACCTATGTACCGTGGATCTCGTTGGTACTGCCTAATTTGTTGGGAATGTAGACAGGGGCAACGGTTGGCTCCATCGGGGGAGCCGACCGTTGTCGCCATTACGGCAAATACAACCTGAACAATCCGCCCCCCAACGCCCCGCCATTGGCAATTTCAATCCGCCCCTTGACCCCATTGCGCTCATGCAAGGCGGCAATCCGCGCCGCAAAGTACAAGCCCAGCCCGGTGCTGCCACTCCGTGCATCAATGCCCTGCACGTAGTCGTGTTGACGCTCGAGCATTCGCGCCGGAAATCCCGGACCGTCGTCGTTTATGCTCAGCAGCAGCTGATCATCTTCGTCGCTGACCGTGATCAGCAGGGTGTGCCCTGCGTAGCGGATGGCATTGTTGAGGATGTTGGCGACCACCGAGCTAACCAGCTCGCGGTCAAAAAATCCCAGGGGGCTGGCGGTCTCGATACGCCAACTGGCGAGGATGTCACGGTGTTGAAGCAGGTTCTGCTGAGCCGCCAGCTGAGCTTCGATGAAGTCGTCCAGCTCGTGGTAATCCGGGCACATGGGCAGTTGGTTGACACCCAATTTGTACAGCCCCAGCAACTGCACCAGCATGCCGTTGAGATGGGTGAATTCGTGCTCTATCACTCCTTGCTCACTGCCGCTGCGCTGGGCCTCTGGCAGGCGTGCCAGCCACTGGCCATGGGCTTGAGTCAGGGCTGACAGGGAGTTTTTCATATCGTGTACGGTGGAAGCGATCACCGTCGAGAAATCCAGCCCCTGATTGTCCTGGTTCATGCGCCAAAAGCCCGGATGTGCAGTTTGCGGTAGCGGTCGTAGCGGCTGTCGCTTTCAGGGATGCCGGCGACACAGGTCAGGCAAGCCCGGCATTCATCCATCAAGGCTGGCGGTGGCGTTTCACCGCCGATGCGCAATAAGGCCTGGGCGGTGTTGAGGGCAATGCTGATGTTCTTTGGTTGCAACGTCAGGGCACGGCGGAACAGCGCCAAGGCCTCACTGAGTTGCCCGCCCTGGTAGCTGCGCACGCCTTGACGGTTGAGGTCGACGGCTTCGGTCACCGCCCCGAGCACTGTCGGGTCGTCGGTCAGGCGCGATACGCTCTGCATGACCTTGGGGTCATCACCGTAGGTTTCCACGCAGTTTTTCAAAATCGAGGTGCCGGCCGACTCCTGGCCGAGTTTCTGCAATTGGCTGGCGACCACCAACGCCGCTTCCACCGAGAAAAATTGCTCCATCTTGTCCAGGCGGGCCATGGCTTGCTCGGTCAGCTTGGCGGCAGTTTCGGCGTCGCCGGCTTGTTGCAGGCTGGCGGCCTTCATCAACCGCGCCCGAACCTGCAGCCCCTGGTCTTCGACGTTTTCCTTGGCAACCTCACTGAGCACGGTGTTGATCTCGACCCGAGTGCGCGCATCCAGACCATTGCCGGTGTTCTTGCTCATCAATGCCTGGACCAGACCGAGGTTGCTCTCAGGGTCCTTGTAACGAGAACTCTGCCCCTGGTTGACCGCATGCCGATAGGCCTTGGAAGAGGTGTCGTAGTCATCGTTGTTCAGCGCCAGCTTACCCAGCATCATCTGCCGACGCACCGCCAGCGGTGACAAGCGCACCGCCTCTTCCAGCACGCCCTGGGCCCGCTTGTTTTCCCCCAGAGCAACCAACACTTCGGCCAACCCGTCGTACAGCCCTGGCATCAGCGGAAACGCCTTAAGGGCCTGTTCATACACACCTTGGGCCTGGGAAAACTGATTGCGTTTGTACAACAGGCTGCCCAGCGCCGCATACGCCCACGGGGTAGCGCGGCTAGAAATAATGGTGGTGAGGAATTTTTCCAGTTCGTCGTAACGATTGAGATCACGCAGGGCATCAGCGCGATAGCGTAAGCACAACGGCGCAAAGCGTGGGTCCTTCTTGCACAGCTCGGCGCAGGCCGCCAGCACCTCGGCCGGGCGACCACGGTCCAGGGCTTGCAGGATCGGCTTGAGCAGGGTTTTGCGTTGCACCAGCTTTTCCAGGCGCTGGGCCAGGCCGATACGGTTGAACGGCTTGGTCAGGTAGGCATCGGGCTCATGCTCCAGGGCACTGAGGACAATGGCCTGACTGGTTTCAGCGGTCACCATGAGAAACACACACTCATGGCTGATCAACTTGTCGAGGATCAGGTCTTCGAGCACCTGCTGGCCGTTCTTCTTGCCATCGCCGAGGTGAAAGTCCTGAAGGATGAAGTCATAGCGCTTCTGCGCGCACATGCGCAGAGCCTGCTCACCACTGTCGGCGGTATCGACATCACGCACTCCCAACTCGCGCAACATGGAGCGAGCGGAACTGCGGAAATCGGAGAAATCATCAACGATCAGAAAACTTTTTTGGCTGTAGACCTGCATCCACGAAATCCGACATGGCAAGTAAAAAAAAGGATGCACAGACCTCAATAAGCACAGCCTGGCTTCGCAGATAAATCTGGCGCGACCTCAGCGTCGACACCTGGTGTTGATAACAAACGCTATGCACAGGCTGTAGCGGCGAGCCGGAACTGGTTGTCACCACTGCGCTTGGCTTCATACATGGCAAGGTCGGCAAGGTGAATCAAGGTATCCATGCTCGCAGCATGATCCGGGTAGATCGCCACGCCCAAGCTGGTGCCTATTTGCAACAACTCACCGGAAATGATCATCGCAAAGGCCTGCGATTCGATCACATTGCTGCAGATCAGCTGTATTTCTTCCTCCAGTTCCAGACCGGGTGAGAACCCTTCAAGGGTCAGGACGAACTCGTCACCACCAATCCTCGCCACTGTGTCGGCCGTACGCAGCATTTGCTTGAGCCTCTTGGCGGTAAACATCAGCACCTGATCGCCGATGGCGTGGCCATTGCAGACCACCAATCCGGGCGAAGTACTGGCTGCGCTTGTAACGCTCGATATCTTCCGGGCGCACAGGACTTGCCAGACCATCCACAGGCTGGCCAGCGTATAGCTGCCGTTCAAGGTCTCGTCCGCGCAGCAACGCACGTACCCACAAGATCGAGAGGATGACCAGGCCGATCCAGAGCACGACGATGTACAGCATATGCGTCATGGTGAGGCGCCTAGAAATGATAGCAAATGGCTATCATCTTCGATCCTCTACCGGTCGTAAAGCCTGTCGTCGGTTACCGCTCACTGCACCGCTTGGCAGCTCAGCTCTGCACCGAACCACTTCACCTTGGCTTCGCCCTGGTGCTCCCAAAACTCAACACCTTCGGCGCCATACTTGCTGCCACTGGCCGCAGGTTGGGCCATGGCGATGGTCTGATCATCGCCATAGGTAAGCACTACCGCCTGCGGTTCCAGCTGGGTGTAGAAGACTGCAGTGAACGGCTTGCTGCTGTCATCGCAGTCAAATTCAACAGCTGCTGGCACTTGAACAGCACCTGACTGAATATGCAGTTTGACCATGCGCACCTGGTATTGCTCAAGGATACAAGCATCGACATCGCTGGCTTTCCAGCACTCATCGCGACCCTTGATCCAGCCACGTTGCGTGGCCTTGAGCTGCTTTTGGGTATCACTATCGGCTTGCCCAAGGGTACGCTTGTACAGCGCGGCAAGGTCGCGGTCGAGCTTGCTCAGCTGTGGGCTCTGGCACACCTT
This sequence comes from Pseudomonas sp. S06B 330, assembly GCF_002845275.2. Taxonomy (NCBI): domain Bacteria; kingdom Pseudomonadati; phylum Pseudomonadota; class Gammaproteobacteria; order Pseudomonadales; family Pseudomonadaceae; genus Pseudomonas; species Pseudomonas tussilaginis. Next base: position 4,934,360 of record NZ_CP088149.1, read on the forward strand.
GAGTGCCACGCCCTCAGCGTTGTCACACGAAAACGACGGCCCCTGCGCCGCTAACGCAGCAACTGTGGATAACAGGCAGGTCGCCAGCACCAGGGTGCGTGCACGGAACATGGACAAGGCCTCCAGCGGAAAATACCTGCCAGAGAGTACAGCAGAAATTCACCCTGACGCGGCAAAACCGCTGCTCAGGCCAGTAACCCCAAGGCCTTTGCCCGGGCAACTGCCTGAGTTCGGCGTTCGACGCCCAGCTTGCTGTTGATATGGCTGGCGTGGGTCTTGACCGTATGCAGTGAAATAAACAGCCGTTCACTGATCTCCTGATTGGAGCAACCTTGGGCAATCAGTTCCAACACCGCCTTCTCCCGGGTGCTCAAGGTTTCACTGCCCGCGCTGGCAACGTCCACGCTTTCACTGACGGGCAACAACGCCAGCAGGCTGGTCTGAATTGGGCTGGCGGGTTGCATCAGCAGCTGTTCGCGCAGCCACACAGGGTGGTCCTGCAACAACCGCTGAAACGGTTGCAAGGCGCCACCGCGTGCCGCCTCCAGGCTCAACTTGAGTAAATCACGCGCCTGCACCGGGCTGTTGTTGGCCAACAGCAAGCCAGTCCATTGGCACAGTGCGATGACACACAGCAGCTGACCGCCGCTTGCCTGCCCACGCTCCACCAGCGCTTGCAGACGCTGCCCGGCCTGTTCCAGGCGTCCTTGAGTCCGTTCGAGCAAGGCTTGTTGCAACTCGATATGCAACGGTAGCAAGGGATGGAACTCCGGCGCTGCAGCCGCCTTCTTGCCACCATAGGTCTGCCCCAGGCGCAATAGCCAGGACTCCGCCAGGTCGGTGCGCCCCTGCGCCAACCACAGTTCACATTTGACCAAGGTAATCATGGCCAGATAGAAAACCGGCGGCACATCCCAGATGTGCATCAGCCGCTCGGCCTCGGCCAGTTCGCTGAAGGCCTCGGTAAAGCGCCCTTCGCGGCCATCGAGCGAAGCGATGACACAATGGCCGATCAGCACACTGATATCGCGGCAAGCTCGCGCCTCGACCAGGCCGGCGCGCAGGCGGCTACGCCCGGCCTCCCCTTGCAGGCGCGTAGCCAGTAGATAACCCTCGTACAAGGTCAGGCGCGCACGTGCCGCGTACAGGCGTTGCGCCGATAGCCCTTGCAAACGCTGTAACCCCTGACGCACTTCTTCCAGGGCGCGCAGCACTTCGCCACGGGCATGGAGCACCCGGGCGCGGTCGTAATGCGCCAGCGCTTCGAACAGCGGATTGCCCACGCGCTGCGCCAGCTCCAGGGCCTCGCGATTCCAGTTGCGTGCACGCGGGAAGTCAGCGTCGGCAATGGCCAGGTTGGACAAGGTCGACAAACACACCAGACGTTGGCCGTAGCGTTTTTGCGGCAGGCTGCGCAGCGCTTCGCCACAGCACGCCAAGGTACGCTCGCGATCGCCACGGCCACGGGCAATCACGCCGCTCAAGGCTAGCCATTGCGCCAGCATGGATTTTTGCGCCGTCGCCGATGGCGCTGGCAGGAAATGGCTCAAGTGACTGGCCAGCTCTTCGGCGGCGTCGAGTTGACCAGCCAGACCCAAGGCCCAGCTGTAAAGCACAATCAGGCGTGGAGTGCTGATCAGCAGGCTATCGGGCAGGTCCATTTTCCAACGTAGCAACATGCCGACATTCTGCTCGGCCAGCAGCTGCTCTTCAGAAAGGTTCTGTACCAGGTTGGCGGCGACATCCAGATGCCCTGCACGCAACGCCTGCTCCACGGCCTCGTCGAGCAAGCCTTGACCATGGAACCAGCGACAAGCACGCAAGTGCAGGCTCGACAGCGGCAAACTGGGCTGTCGGCTGCGCAACAGGTCGGAAAAAAGATGGTGATAGCGGTACCAGCGTCCGTTCTCGTCTAACGGCACCAGAAAGACCTGATGCGCCTGTAGATAACGGATGATTTCAGCACTGTCGTGGCTATCTCGCAGGGCATCGCACAATTCGCTGCAGAAACGCTCCTGACAGGCAGTGTCATTGAGGAAGGCCTGGACCTCCGCTGGAAGGATGTCGATCACTTCTTCGAGCAGGTAGTCACGGATTAGCCCTTCGCCACCATGCAACGCCTGCGGCAAGGCACTGTCGACCCCCGACTCGCTGGCGGCCAGTTGCCAGAAGCGCAGCCCGGCAATCCAGCCGTCACTGCGTTGTATCAGGTTGTCCAGGGCCTGGCCGCGCAAGCTGGTTGATTGTTGGCCCAACACCGCCAACGACTCGTCGGGGGTCAAGCGCAGGTCCTGCTCGTTGAGCTCAAGCAATTGCCGCGACAGGCGCAGCCGCGCCAAGTGCCAGTCCGGGCGCAAACGGCTGGTAACCAGAAGCACCAAGCCCGGTGGCAGGTGGTTGAGAAAAAATTGCAGACAACGATCAAGAACCGGTCCTTGCGCCAGATGGTAGTCATCGAGCACCAGTAACAACGGATTGTGTGGCTGCAGATGGTGAGCCAACTCATCAAGCAGGCCATCAAGCCATTCTTCGAAGGCAAAGGGCTGATGGCGCTGGCGCATCTTCAACAGGCCCAAGGCCTGGTTGCCCAGCGCCGGGCAATACTGTTGCAGCCCCTCAAGCAAGCGCTCAAGAAAGCGCCCCGGATCATTGTCACGCCGGCTCAAGCCCAACCACAGGCTGCTCCAGTGATTGGGTAAGCTCTGACAGAACTCCACCGCCAGGGAACTCTTGCCAAACCCTGCAGGTGCGTTGACCAGCAACAAGCGCCCGCCCAGCCCAGATTGCAGCCGTTGACACAAACGCGCCCGCGGCACGTGCCCTTCAGGCAGTGGCGGACGATAGAAGCGTCCTTCCAGGACGCTCATGGCCTGGCTGGCGAACCCTTGCGTACGGGACAGATCAGTCATGGCCGGCTCGTTTTAGTTAGGGAATCTTCGGCAGTACGGATCAGGGCAGACTAGCGGTTAAACACGCACATTTGAAGATGATTGCCGCCCTTTGCAGAAAAAAGACTAAAACAAAAAGCAACAGATCCACGCCTGACAGACCACACAAACAGAAACGCCCCGGCAAGCCGGGGCGTTCTGGGAGATCACACGGAGGTTTGAAGCTTAGCGCACACCTTCCTGGCGAAGCGCTGCGGGCTGGAAATCAGCCTTTGAGGCGGTGAAACCAAAGTCGTAGGCTTTTTTCTCCTCGTTTTTCATGCCCAGTGCCAAATAGCGACCCGACTGCAGGTCGTAGATGGCTTCCAGGGTGTACCACGGCACCTGGACGTTGTAGTAGTCCTGGGAGTGGGCCTCGGAAACACGCCACAATTGATTGCGACCGTCGTATTGATCGATCACTGCTGCTTGCCAGGTGTCTTCATCAATGTAGAAATCACGCTTGGCATAGATGTGGCGCTGGCCCGGTTTCAAGGTCGCAACCACATGCCAGACACGGCGCAGCTCATAGCGGCTCAAGTCCTGATTGATGTGTCCGGCCTTGATAATGTCGGCGTACTTGAGTGTCGGTGAGTCGAGTTTGTAGCTGTTGGAGGCGATGTACAGCTCTTTCTTGCCTTCCAGCTTCCAGTCGTAGCGGTCCGGTGCGCCATTGAACATATCCAGGTTATCGGACGTTCGCAGACCGTCAGCGGCGGTACCCGGGCCGTCGTAGGAGACTTGTGGCGCGGCACGTACACGGCGCTGACCGGCATTATAGACCCATGCCTTACGCGGTTCTTTGACCTGGTCGAGGGTCTCATGGACCAGCAGCACTGTGCCGGCCAGGCGCGCCGGCGCCGTCACATTCTGCTTGAAGTAGAACAGCACATTACCTGGCTCGGCCGGATTGTAATCCTTGACTTTGTCACGGAAGACAAATTGATCCTTGAAATACACCAGGCTGTAAGAGCCATTGGTTTGTGGCGTGGCCTGGGTTACCAGTCGGGTCACGCTGCCGCCGCGATAGCGAGTGATGTGGTTCCAGATGACCTCGACACCGCTCTTGGGAATCGGAAACGGTATGGCGGTATCGAAGTTTTCCAGGCCGTTGCCGCCGCCTACCAGATTGGTACTGGTAGCGTTTTTCTTGATCGCGGCAAACACGGCGTCAGGCACGGTAGCGCCACGGTGAGTCGGGTACACCGGGAGCTTGTAGCTGTCCGGGTAACGTTTGAGCATCGCGATCTGGCCTGGGGACAGTTTGTCCTTGTACTGGTCAACGTTCTGCGCGGTGATGGTGTACAACGGCTTCTCGCCCGCATACGGGTCGGCCAGGAAGCCTTTGGCGTCAACCGCACCAGCATTGGTCGCCAGCGGCTTCCAGGCGCTGATTGAACCATCGGCGTTACCGGCTTTTTCCGCACCCATCGGCGTCAGGCTGGTGCCGAGCTTGGCCGCTTCATCGGCAGACACTGCCGCCATGACGCTGGTGGCCAGCAGCGACAGGCCCAACACACCGGCTTGCAGCAGATTCTTGGTCATTTTCATATTCATGCTCATCCTGAATCCGTGTGCTTAGAAGTTCACGCCGAAGCTGAGGGCAATGAAGTCGCGATCATCCACGGTGGTGTACTTGCCATCGAAGAAGTTGGTGTACGACAGGCTGGTGGTGTAGGTGTTCTGGTACTCGGCGTCCAGGCCCAGGCTGACCGCCTTGCGCCCTTCTTCGAAGTTGCCGCCAGGGCCTGGGGAGTAACCGGAAACGTCATGCGACCAGGCCACGTTGGGCTTGAGGTTGACCCCGGCAAACACGTCGTTGTAGTCCCAGATGGCGCGAGCGCGGTAGCCCCAGGAGGTACTGGTGGTGAAACCATCGTTTTCGCATTTGCGCGAGGCGTTGGCCGACGAGGCATTGTTGCCAGCACCCGTGATGGTCCGCCCGTTGAGGAACTCACAGGTATTCGCCGGGCCGGTAGGCTCCAGCGGCCCTGGGCCGTAGACCGGGTCACGGCCATAACGCATCTTGTGCGCACTCTCCAAACCACCGATGTGAGTAACGCCGACTTCACCCACTACGGTCAGGCGGCTAGCACCCATTACCTGGTCGAAGAAGTGCGTAAAGGTCGTTTGCAGCTGAGTGATTTCCTTACGGGTGTAGCCGTGCTGGTCTTGACCTGGAACACCTTTGAGCAGCGAAGCATTACCCAACCCCGGGATTGGCGTCACACCGGAGTAGAGAATATCGGTGGTATTGAGCTGAACCGGCGCGTTCGGCCGGTAGCTGAGTTCACCGCTCCACGCGGTACCGGTAGGCAAGGTAGTGGAGAAGCTCAAACCGTACAGACGGATATCTTCCGGGTACTCAACGAAGTACTTCGAGTTACCGGCAACAATCAGCGGCGCCAGTGGCTGTAGCTGCGGCGGCAGGTTCTGCAAGCCGGCATAAACCGAAGGATCAGCACCCGTGGCACTGAAAATCGGCGCACGACTGTGGTAATTCATGAAGTACGCGCCGAACTCAGTATCCAGTGGCTCGAACATGTAGCGAAACGCTACGCCGAATTGACCACTGTCACGCGCATCGCGATCTGCGCCACGGTCGACCTTCACACCCTCTTCGTTGATGTCGACACCCTGGCTAGCCAGAAAACCCAGTGCTTGTGGCGGCAGGCTGCGGCTGCTGTTAAGCAAACGCAAGTTGTCGGTACAACCGTCGGCGATAACGTCCGGTTGGGAGAAGAACGTGCCGCAGTTGTCGACGACGGTCTGGTCCCATTCGATCTGGTAGAACGCTTCGGCCGAGAGGTTGTCGGTCAGGCTCTGCGACACATAGAACATGTTGACCGGAATCAGGCCTTCCTTGATCTCGGCCCCAGGACGGCGGAACGCGGCCACGTCGATCGGGTTGATCGAGTTGATACCACCGCCGATGAAGGTACTTTCACCCCAGCTCACTACCTGCTTGCCCAAGCGCACCGAGCCTGGCTGATCGGCAATCGAGTAGTTATGGTAGACGAAGGCATCGAGAATCTGCCCACCGGCGGACTTGGCGCCTTCTTTGCGGTTGGAGTCACTGATGTCCTTGAACTCACGGTGTTCATCCTTGAGTTCGAAGTCGTACCAGTACTTGCCACGCACGAATACACCGGTGTCGCCGTACTTGAGCTCCAGGTCATGGATGCCTTTGAAGATTTTCGAGAAGGTTTCACCGCGCTTGAAGTTCAGGTGGCCGTCATCGGAGGTCTGCGACAAACCTTTGCCGCCGTTGTTGACGCCAATCAGGTTCTCGTTCGGCTTGGCCGTTGACCAGCTGGCGCCCACAGACAGCGACGAGTCAAACGAGCCTTCGATTTCACCGATGTTGAAACTGACGCCGAATGCAGGACCGGCGAGCGTAGAAGCGAGGCTGACGGCCAATGGCAGTTTCGCCCGGCGCCAGAACAGATTTGCTGATGTCATCGACGCTACTCCATGTACTTTCTTTATTTTTATGGCAGTGAGTCCTTTGCAGAAACGCCTTGTTCGACGGGTGTGAGCGCACCTGAATCGTCAAACAAGTGGCTAGGCACAAATCTGTGCAGCCCCCCATTCCTGAAAACCCCCTGACCCGACTATAGCCAGCAGGTAGTGGTGCTAGATCCCTCTAAAGTGTGATTTGCATCGCTGACCCTCTGCCGCGGTTTTCTTCACCAGTCGCAGCACTGGCAGCGGCAAGAATGGCTGAAAAACGACATTTGACAAGACCAATATGCGTCTATCCTGCGGGTCGCACCCCATTGAGCCCGACCCGCACAGCCTCACAGGGTTGAAAGAAAGGTACTGTTACTGGTCTGCCACTCGGTAATATCCAGGCGCATGCGCTTCTTATCGAGCTTGCCAACACTGGTCTTGGGAATTTCAGTAACAAGGGCAATTTGACTGGGAATCGCCCACTTGTTGATGTGCCCCAGTTCGACGAAAGGCTTGAGGTGTTCCTTGAGCGCCTTGGCATCGATCGCTTGATTATCATGCACCACCAACAGCGCAAAAGGTCGCTCGCCCCACTGCGGATCAGCAACCCCGACAACAGCTACCTCGCGCACCGCCGGGTGACGACTGATCAGGTCTTCAAGCTCCAGCGAGGAGATCCACTCGCCGCCAGTCTTGATCACATCCTTGATGCGGTCGCGGATATCGATCACCCCCATGCTATCGAGGGTGGCAACATCCCCCGTGTGCAACCAGCCACCGTGCCAGAGTTCGGCGCCCTTCTGCGGTTCACGGAAATAGCCCATGGTCAGCCAGGGTGCGCGCAGCACCAACTCACCCTGCGTTTCGCCGTCGGCCGGGAGGAAATTGCCGTCACCATCAACGATCGCCGTCTCCACCAAGGGCACCGGCACGCCCGCTTTGATCCGGTAGGTGATGCATTCATCTTCGCTGCCTGCCAGCAGCTCGTCATTGAGGTGAGCGCAGGACACCAACGGGCAGGTTTCCGACATGCCGTAAGCAGCGGTCAGTTGAATGCCATGGGCCTTGGCGGCTTCATACAGGGCGCGGTTCAGTGAGCTGCCGCCAATGATAATCTTCCAACCGCAAAAATCCTGGGTTTGCGCGCCTTTGGCGTTGAGCAACATCTGCAGGATGGTCGGCACACAGTGCGAGAAGGTGACCTTCTCCTTGCGCCACAGCTCGCAGAGCATTTCTGGCTCGTAGCGCCCCGGATAGACCTGTTTGACCCCGAGCATGGTCGCCACGTAGGGAATGCCCCAGGCATGCACGTGGAACATCGGTGTAATCGGCATGTACACGTCGTTACTGCCCAGCAGCCGCACACTGTCAATGCTGCCTGTTACCGAGGCTGCGGCCAGGGTGTGCAGCACCAGTTGCCGGTGGGTGAAGTACACGCCTTTAGGGTTACCGGTAGTACCGGTGGTGTAGAAGGTGGTGGCAACCGAATTCTCGTCGAAATCCGGGAAGTCGTAGACTGGGCTGGCGGCGGCCAGCAACTGCTCGTATTCGCCGACCAGGTTCGGCAGCTCGGCCGTCTTGGGCTCACCGTCGGTGAGCAACAGAGTTTTCTCTACCGTGGTCAGTTGCCCGGCGATGGCTTGGTAGAGGCCGACGAAGTCACTGTTGACCAGCACAAAGCGGTCTTCAGCGTGGTTCATGGTGTAGAGAATCTGTTCCGGTGACAGGCGCACGTTGATGGTGTGCACCACCGCGCCAATCATCGGGATGGCAAACATGCATTCCAGATAACGATGACTGTCCCAATCCATCACTGCAACCGTGTCACCGGCCTTGACCCCGGCCTCGGTCAGCACATTCGCCAACCGCGCGATACGCTCGCTGAGAGTCAGGTAGCTATAGCGCACCTGGTCGCGATAGACGATTTCGCGGGTTTTTTCGTAGCGACTGCCAGACAGCAGCAAGCGCTTGATCAACAGCGGAAACTGATAAGCGCCCTCGGCGGGAGCAATGACACGGGTTTGTAACATAGGAGTCCCTTTTCTAGAGTGCACGAGATGGGCAAAACATAGCCCACTCTAGAACGCCACCACGCCGGTCAAATCAGCCAAAGGAATGATTTGACCGGGGTAAATAGCTAAAGGCAAATCGCCATCAATGCATCTCAGTGAAGGCAATCTTCACACCCAGAGCAATCAGCACTGCGCCCATGGTGCGATCAAACCAATGGCCCATACGGGCGAATCCAGCACGCACGCGCTGCTGGCTGAACAGCATGGCGACCAGGCAGAACCACAGGCCGGTGGCCATCGCCAGGTACAGCCCGTAACCGGCCTGGACCGCCAGTGGCGTATGCGGATTGATCACCACGGTGAACAGCGACAGGAAGAACAAGGTCGCCTTGGGGTTAAGGCCGTTGGTCATGAAGCCGGCGACAAAGGCTGCGCGTGGCGTGCGCTCGACGGTAGACACGTGCACAGTGTCACTGCCGGGTGCGGCAGGGCTGGCGCGTAGCGCCTTGAAGCCGATATAGAGTAAGTACGCCGCCGCCAGCCACTTGAGTGCGTTGAACAGCACAATCGACTGCGACACGATCAGACCGATGCCCAGCAGCGAATAGCCGACATGCAGGAAGATCGCCATGCCGACGCCAAACGCGGTCCAGGTACCGGCACGGCGACCATGGGTCACGCTTTCGCGCACCACTACAGCAAAGTCCGGGCCGGGGCTGGCTACCGCCAGCAAGTGAATCAAGGCAACTGTGAGAAATTCAGCCCAATACATGGGGGCTCCTTGCGGCAGTGGGTGAACATGAGAACCGTACATTACGCCCTAGACACAACATGTAACAACCTGTAGCCGCTGCCGCCAGGCTGCGATCGGGCGTGAAACGGCCGCCATTGAGTCCCATCCTGGTGACTGAATAACGACTGCTTTGCAGCCGATCGCAGCCTGAAGGCAGTGGCTACGCACACATAGCGTTCAAGGCGGCCTCGCAGATGCCCGCCTGCTTGTGGAGCTTCGAACAGAGCCATTACGATGGCTTTGCCTACCCCCTTCTTCCAACAGGAGCTGCCATGCCCACCCTTCGTCGCGCCGTATTTCTCGACCATGCGTCACTGGACCTGGGCGACCTCGACCTGACTGGCTTGCGCAACAGTTTCGACGATTTAAAGCTGTATCCGAGCACGACCGCCGAGCAGGTCAGCGAACGCCTGCACGGCGCCACCGTCGCGATTAGCAACAAGGTGATGATCGATGCCCAGACGCTGGCCGCCAACCCACAGTTGCAACTGATCCTGGTAGCCGCCACCGGTACCAACAACATCGATCTGCAAGCGGCGCGGGTTCAAGGCATCGTGGTCAGCAACTGCCAGGGCTATGGCACACCGTCAGTCGCGCAGCACACTCTGGCCTTGCTGTTGGCACTGGCCACACGCCTGCCGGACTATCAGCACGCCGTCACTGCAGGCAAGTGGGCCCAGGCCAAGCAGTTCTGCCTGCTGGATTTCCCCATCGTCGAGCTGGAAGGTAAAACCCTCGGCATGCTCGGTCATGGTGAATTGGGCGGTGCCGTGGCGCGCCTGGCCGAAGCCTTTGGCATGCGCGTACTGCTGGGGCAATTGCCCGGACGCCCTCCTCGAGAAGACCGCTTGCCGCTGGATGAGCTGCTGCCTCAGGTCGACGCCCTGACCTTGCATTGCCCCCTCAACGAACACACGCGCAACCTGATCGGCGCCGAGGAACTGGCCCTGCTCAAGCCAGGCGCTTTTGTCATCAATACCGCCCGCGGCGGCCTGATCAACGAACAAGCTCTGGCCGACACCTTGCGCGCCGGTCATCTGGGCGGTGCGGCGACCGACGTGCTGAGCGTCGAGCCTCCAGTCGATGGCAACCCACTGCTGGCGGGCGATATTCCACGCTTGATCATTACCCCGCACAGCGCCTGGGGCGCGGTTGAATCACGCCAGCGCATCGTCGAACAACTGGGCGAGAACGCCACAGCGTTTTTTGCCGGCAGCCCGCGCCGACAGGTCGGCTAAGCCGCACCCGGCTCTGGTAAACTGCGCCACTTTTTCAGGAGCCCCATCCATGGACCCGCGCAGTGAAGTGTTGCTTCGTCAGGCCGAGCTTTTCCAGGGCTCGCTGTTACTCGCCGGCTTGCCCGCCGATGACTTGCTCGGCAAGCTGCCGGCCGCCCATGGCTGGAGCTGGCATGCCGGCGATCAGGCGGGGATCGAGGCGCGCTTTGCCGGGCGCAGCCACTTCGGCGTAGAGGCGCCAGCCCAAGGTTTCGATGCCGCGGTGCTGTTTCTGCCCAAATCTCGCGATCTGGCCAACTACCTGCTCAATGCCTTGGCCTCGCGACTGGCCGGACGAATGCTGTATCTGGTCGGCGAAAAGCGTGGCGGGATCGAAGGCGCGGCGAAACAGCTGCATGCCTTTGGCAAGCCACGCAAGCTCGACAGCGCCCGCCATTGCCAACTGTGGCAAGTCACCGTAGAGCACGCGCCCGAGGCCAAGTCATTGGAAAGCCTGGCCGAGCGCTTTGAGTTGCCCCTGGCTGACGGACCGCTGCAAATTGTCACCTTGCCGGGGGTGTTCAGCCATGGTCGCCTGGACCGCGGCACGGCCCTGCTGCTCGAACACCTGGATCATCTGCCGACCGGCCATGTCCTCGATTTCGGCTGCGGTGCTGGTGTGCTCGGCGCTACCATCAAACGTCGCTACCCGCAAAGCCAGGTCACACTGCTGGACGTCGATGCGTTCGCCGTGGCCAGCAGTCGCCTGACGCTGGCTGCCAATGCCTTGCAAGGTGAAGTGATTGCGGGCGATGGCATCGATGCCGCACCGCGTGGCCTGGACGTGATTCTGAGTAATCCGCCGTTCCACACCGGCGTCCACACCAATTACCAGGCTTCGGAAAACTTGTTGAAAAAATCAGCCGATCATCTGAAAAAAGGCGGTGAACTTCGCCTGGTTGCCAACAGCTTCCTGCGCTACCAACCACTGATTGAAGGCGCCTTGGGCAACTGCCAGGTACGTGCCGAAGGACAAGGCTTCAAGATCTACCAGGCAATACGCGGTTAAAATCAGCGCTTGCCGAAACGGATTTGCCTAGGCAGAATCCGCTCCGTCCTAGGGGAGTAGTCTCCCGCGAGCAGCCAGCTCGCCCGGTACGCGTCAACATACTTGGTCCACAGACCATGGCGCGTGCGACCCACGGTCCGCACAGACGGACCCAGGGTTTGACAAGACCTATGACACGCACACCTTACCCGGGGCGGGAAGGCTGTACGTGTCATAGCCGTGTCGACCCGCCCCCGTAGGAATCCTGATGCTGGAATCATTGCTTGTCCCGACTGCGATCGTGGCCCTCGCCGAAATTGGCGACAAGACTCAACTGCTCGCACTCATCCTCGCTGCCCGCTTTCGCAAACCCTGGCCGATCATCGCCGGTATCATCGCCGCGACCTTGGCTAACCACGCTGCTGCTGGCGCTGTCGGCGCCTGGGTCAGCACCTTCTTCTCTGCCGCCACCCTGCACTGGATCCTCGCTGCCAGCTTCGCGGCCACGGCGCTTTGGACGCTGATTCCAGACAAAATGGATGATGACGAAGCCAGCACGGCACGTCGCTTCGGTCCGTTCCTGACCACGCTGATTGCGTTCTTCATTGCCGAGATCGGCGACAAGACTCAGGTCGCTACCGTGATGCTGGCGGCGCAATATCCGCACCTGATCATGGTCATTATCGGAACCACCCTGGGCATGCTGATTGCCAACGTGCCGGTGGTGCTGGCGGGCAACTTTGCCGCTGAGAAACTGCCATTGACCCTGATTCGTCGCCTGGCGTCGGCGGCGTTCTTTGTACTGGCCGCAGTGGCGGTCTACTCGGCAATGCAGGTCAGTGGCTGGATAGGTTGACCCGTTGCTATGGACCTGTGGGAGCCGGCGTTGCCGGCGAGGGGCCGCAGCGTGGCCCCTCGCCGCCTTACTTCTTGGCCTGCTCGTACAACGGCATCACCTTCGGTATTGCCGCCTGCAACGAAGCCTGACGGCTGGCCGAAGCTGGGTGAGTGCTCATGAACTCCGGCTGCGAACCACCCGAGGCCTGGCTCATCTTGTCCCACAAGCTGATCGCTGCATTCGGGTTGTAACCGGCACGCGCGGCCAGTTCCAGGCCGATCAGGTCCGCTTCGTTCTCATTGGAACGGCTGTTGGGCAAGGTCATGCTGTACTGCACCACGGTGTCGGCAATTGCCAGGCTGTCCTGACCCAGGCCGAGCAAAGCACCCGCACCCTGGCGAGCCATCTGCACACCATAGGCCTTGGACATCGCTTCACGGCCATGCTCACGCAGGGCGTGAGCAATTTCATGACCCATGACGGCCGCAATTTCGTCGTCGGTCAGCTTGAGCTTATCGATCAGCCCGGTATAGAAGAAGATCTTGCCACCTGGGCCGCAGTTGGCGTTGAGCTCATCGCTCTTGATCAGGTTGACCTCCCAGTTCCACTGCGCCGCATCTGGACGAAACTTCGGTGCCTGGGCAATCAACCGGTCGGCAATCACCTTCACACGCTTGGCATCGGCGCTGGTCTTGTCCAACACACCTTTGCTCGACGCTTCCCCCAGGGTCTGCTGGTAAGACTGCGCATACATCTGGTTGACCTCGTCGGTCGACAGCATGCTGAACATGTATTGCTTACGCTCGACACCCACGGCACCGCCGCTGGTGGTGTTCACTGCCTGGCATCCAGAAAGCAGTACGCTGGCACTCAGGGCGCCGATTACAAATGACTTACGCATGAAAACACTCCATTCGAACATGCCGCGTATCCTAGGCCGACTCGATTGAGCCCGCCATATCCCAAGCGAAGAATTCTCCAGACGGCACTCATGCTTTGCCCGGCACAGGCCGATAAGGCAAGGCAGACGTACTTTCTTGCGCTTGGAGCCCTTCATGAAGTTCAGGTCGATCCAGTTTTCCGTCGCCGCCCTGGCCGGTGCCATTGTCTTGAGCATTGTCGCCGCACTGGTGCTGTATGCCGTGTACGCCGGCCAGCGCACCCAGGAGCTGGTGCAGACCCGTACCCAGCAGCAATTCGAGGCATTGATCGAACAACGTTTGACCGCCCTGGCACGCACGCAAGTCAGCGAAATCCAGCGTGGCCTGGAGGCGCCTCTGCTGATTGCCCGTGGCCTGGCCACCAGCAACGCCATGCTGGGCATGAAGGACGCCAGCGGCAATCCGCAGCTCAAGATCGAGCGCGAACAGCTGATCGCCTTGCTCAAGCAGACCGCTGTGACCAACCCGTTGATCCTCGGCACTTACCTGGGCTGGGAAGCCAACGCTCTGGACCATGATGACAGCCGTTTCGTCGGCACCTCCATTACCGGTATCGACAGCACTAATGGTCGTTTCCTGCCCTGGTGGTTCCGTAATGATGACGGCAGCCTGGGCCTGGACAAGCTCGCCGACGTCAACGATCAGACCATCCTCGCCACCGGCGTGCGTGCGAGTGAGTATTACCTGTGCTCGCGAGACTCGAAAAAGGCCTGTGTGATCGACCCTGCACCTTACAAGGTCGGCGACAAGATGGTGATGCTCGCCTCTTTCGTTGAGCCGATCCTGATCGACGGCCAGTTCCAGGGGATTGCCGGCGCCGACCTGTCGGTGAACTTCATTCAGGAGCTGCTCAATTCAGCAGACCGCCAACTCTACGAAGGTGCCGGGGAGCTGGCCCTGGTGTCCGGCAACGGGCGGTTGGTGGCTTTTACCAAAGACCCGAGCAAGTTCGGTGAAAAAGCCAGTGATGCTCTCGACGCCAGGGTCGCAACCACCTTGAGCCAGCTCAGTGGCGAAAACCTGCGCTATGAAGTCAATCAGGACGCTGGACGCATCGAGTTGTACCTGCCGTTCAAGATCGGTAATACCGACGCCCGCTGGACCCTGATGCTGGAGCTACCCCTGAGCGCGGTGATGGCTGACGTCAATAAACTGCAGGACGAACTCAGCGCCCAACGCAGCACCGACCTTACCGGCATGACCTTGATGGGCCTGGGCATCGCCGCCCTTGGTTTGCTGGTGATCTGGCTGCTGGCCCATGGCATTGCACGTCCGCTGCGCCAAATGGTGGCCATGCTCGACGACATCGCCCAGGGAGAAGGTGACCTGACCCGCCGCCTGAGCAGCGACCGCGCCGACGAACTGGGCTCGATTGCCAAGGGCTTCAATACCTTTCTGGCCAAGTTGCAGGCCATGATCAGTCAGGTAGTGACCTCGGTACAGAAAGTCAGCGATTCCTCAGAGCACACCGCTGATATCGCCATCCGCACCAACCAGGGCGTGCACAAGCAAATGGCCGAGATCGACCTGGTGGCCACCGCGGTGCACGAAATGACCGCTACCGCCCAAGACGTGGCGCGCAATGCCACCCAAGCGGCCCAGGCGGCCAGCAACGCCGACCAGGCGGCCCATCAGGGCCTGCAGATCGTGCGCAGCACATCGAGTTCGATAAGCGCCCTGGCCGAGGAGATTGGTCGTGCTGTCGGCGTGGTGCAAACCCTGGCCCGCGACAGCGAAAACATCAACGCCATCCTTACCGCCATTCGCGCCATTGCCGAGCAGACCAACCTGCTGGCGCTCAACGCCGCGATTGAAGCTGCACGCGCCGGTGAGCAAGGCCGTGGCTTTGCGGTGGTTGCTGATGAGGTGCGCAACCTGGCGCAGAAAACCCAGCAGGCCACTGAAGAAATCCAGCAGATGATCCAGCAACTGCAGCAAGGTACCCGCGATGTGGTGCGGGTCATGGAAGACAGCCAAGGCAAGACTGACGACAGCGTACAACAAGCTGCCCGTGCCGCCCAGGCGCTGGAGAGCATCACTCAAGCAGTTTCGGTGATCAATGACATGAACACCCAAATTGCCAGCGCTGCAGAAGAACAGAGCGCGGTGGCTGAAGATATCAACCGCAACGTAATCAATATTGGCCAGGTGGCCAATGAAGTGGCGGGCGGGGCGGACGAGTCGAGCAATGCCAGTGCCGAACTGACCAAACTGGCTGAGCAGCAACGGCGCTTGATCAATCAGTTCAGGGTTTGACCCCGTGGGAGCGGATGATTTCGCTCCCACAACATAGCCCCGCAATGCTTTTAAGCCGGAGTCAAACACTCCGGCCCATTGAGTTTCGGATCATTGACCATATTGGCCAGCACCCGCTCACGCAACGGCGCCTGGGCGCTGGCCAGCAACTCATAAAGCCGCGCCGGCGGTGTATCAGGATCCAACCAGGCCGCCTGCCCGGCCGCATCCAGAATCAGTGGCCGACGCTGGTTCATCGCCGCTTGAGTGACCACTGCCGTGCTCAACCAAACCTGGTCCTGCACCGGATAGGCCTCCCAGATGGCAGCAAAAAATAGCGAAGAGCCCTCACCCGGCGTCAACCAGTAAGGGCGTTTTCGCTGGGTCCCGCGCCATTCGTAGAAACCATTGGCGGGCATCAGGCAACGGCGCAGGCGAAAGGCCTCGCGAAACATCGGCTGTTCGGCCAGGGTTTCGGCACGGGCATGGGCCGGGGTGCGCGACAGGTCTGTCAGCCACGCCGGGGTCAGGCCCCAACGGGCACGGGCCAACTCCGGTTGTCCGTCTTCAAGACGGCGCTGAATCAGCACCGAGGCACCGGGTGAAATATTCCATTGCGCCTGCTGGTCGGTCGGAAACCCCGGCAATGCAGCAAAGGCAGGAGACCAGCGAAACAGCGCGTAACGTCCACACATGAGGGATTGAGACCTAGCAAATCAGGGTTCCCGGAATGTGCTCCGGTTCGTCGCCAGACAGTGGCTGGGCGGCATTGTACGCGGCGATCAGCTGGCGTGCGTACTCGGCCTGTTCATCGGCAACTGCCAGACCCAGCAGGCCCTGCATCGGCAGATCTCCGATGGCGCCCATCAGGTCGCGGCCCACCAGGTGAACCCTGACCCCTTCGCTGTCGAGCATTCCGATCAGCATTTCAGCTTCCAACAGGCTTTCCGGGTCGTAGATTCGCTGCATCAGTCATTCTCACCGTAAACATCGAGCATCCATTCATCGCCATGCACCTGCAGCACAAAGCGGATGGGCTTGCAGCACACCTGACAGTCCTCGATGTACTCCTGGTCACCGCCTGACAGGTCCACCGTTGTCTCAACTTCCTCACCACAATAAGGGCATTCGTAAGTTGCAGCTTCGAGCATCGCGGCCTCCACAGTGACTTGTGCGTATAATTGCCGGTCTATTTACAGGACCTGCGCGTGTTCGAGCCGTTTTTCGAACCCCGGCCCTACCTATTACCCTAGCCGTTTCCAACAAGAGAGCATGATGGGCGAATTCGATGCCATCCGACCGTACGACGACGCTGAGGTCCCTGCCGTTCTGGCACGCCTGCTCAGCGACCCGGCATTCCTCGATATCCTCACCCACTTCCGCTTCCCGCGCATGGCCAATGCCTTCGGCTGGTTGCTCAAGCCACTGATCGCCCGCCGCCTGCGCAAGGAGTTTGCCGGGGTCAGCTGTGTGTCAACCCTGCAGGACAAAGTCGAGTACTACGTCGACCATACCATCGAGCGGGCCACTGACGGCGTCACCTACACCGGTGTCGAACTGCTCAAGTCGGGCACTGCCTACCTGTTCCTGGCCAACCACCGTGACATCGTCATGGACCCGGCATTCGTCAACTACGCGGTGTACCACGCCGGGCTGCCGACGCCACGCATCGCCATCGGTGACAATCTGCTGCAAAAGCCATTCGTCAGCGACATGATGCGCCTGAACAAGAGCTTCATTGTCCACCGTTCGATCACCGGACGGCGCGAAAAACTCGCGGCCTACCAGCTGCTCTCGGCTTATATCAATCACTCGATCCGCAACGACGGCCAGTCAATCTGGATCGCCCAAGCCGAAGGCCGGGCCAAGGACGGTGACGACCGCACCGACTCGGCCATCCTGAAAATGTTCCACATGAGCCGCAAAGACGAGCCATTCGGGGCAGTGATCCAGTCGCTGAACCTTAGCCCGGTGTCGATCAGCTACGAATACGACCCCTGCGACCAAGCCAAGGCCCGCGAGTTGTACATCCGCGCCACCACCGGTACCTATAGCAAGGCGCCGGGCGAGGATGATCTGAGCATCGCTCAGGGCATCACCGGCTACAAAGGGCGTGTGCACATCAACTTCGCCCCACCCGTAACGGCGTTCTTCGAGGACACCAAGCAACTGGCGGCGGAAATTGATCGGCAGATTCTTGCTGGCTACCGGTTGTTCCCGGTGCACTACCTGGCGTATGCGCAGTGGGCTGACGCTGATCCGGCACTGGACGTGCCGGCGGCGGCCAAGGTGTTCCCGGCAGACGAACTGGCCCGCGCCCAGACCGAATGGCAGCGTCGCCTGGATGCCTGCCCGGCCGAGCAGCGGCCGTATCTGGTTCAGCAATATGCGATGCCGGTCCGTAATCAGTACCGGGTCAAGGCAGGTTTGGCGCTTTAAGCTTCACCGCAGCACAGGCAAGGCCAGCTCCCACAAAATCAATGCAAGGCCGTTACGCCTGCAATTTCTGTGGGGGCCGGTGTTGTCGGCGATCGACCGGTCACACCCAGGTACTGAACCAGGACAGCAGCAAGGCCAACGCCAGGAAGGCAAAACCCAGAATGTAGTAGAAACGGTTGATGCGCAGGGTCATGCCATCGACCACGGCTTCATCGCTAGGCGCATTGGTCAGCGCCTGTGCCTCACGGCGCCGGGCACTGTGCAGCAGCAAGCCGCCAGGGCAGGTAATCAGCAGTGCCAGCACGTTGATCAACTTGGCAGGGTGGGCAGCGATCAGCCCCCAAAGCATTTGCAGCGACATTCCAGTACCTCGAAGTCAGACATCGGCGGGCATTTTACCCAAGCCCCGCCTCAAGTCCTGCGCTTTTCGACCAATGACGAGCATCGTCACACGAATGTCATCCACACACGTCACCCTAGCGGCCTTCAACGAACCGGAGCTCGTTCATGCTGCACGCCGAAAACCAGGACCGTCTCTACCTGATCGCCCAAAGCGACGAACAGCAAGCTCTGGTCGACGGCCTGGCGTTCAATGTCCAGGACCGTCAATGGCTGGTGTATTGCGCGCTGGGCGGCCATGCCCATGAGTACCTGCCCGAGGTCGATGTCCAGACCGGTATCAGCGTACTGGACTTTTACGTCGAAGCGGCCTGAAGCCCGCCACAAAAAAGCCCGATGACTGGCGTACAGTCACCGGGCTTTTTCGTCAGCGTAGATTACTCGCCGAGGATCTGGCCGATTGCCTGATCCTTGAACAGACGGGTCAGGGCGTCACTGAGGACATCGCCGACCAACTTGGTGTTGGTTTCCTGGTTCGGCGCCATGCCGAAGCGCTGGTCCAGGGACGCGCCATAACGGCCGCTGTAGCGACGATTGGCATTAGACACGTCAGCCTTGAAGGTCG
Organism: Pseudomonas sp. S06B 330; assembly: GCF_002845275.2. Taxonomy (NCBI): domain Bacteria; kingdom Pseudomonadati; phylum Pseudomonadota; class Gammaproteobacteria; order Pseudomonadales; family Pseudomonadaceae; genus Pseudomonas; species Pseudomonas tussilaginis. Next base: position 4,953,227 of record NZ_CP088149.1, read on the forward strand.
CGCCGATGGTGGCTTCAGTGACGTACATGCCTTCTTTGGGCGACTGGTACTTCAGCTCGGCCAGGGTCACGGTCAGCTGCGGCGCATTGTAGGCGTTCGGCGTCGGGGTGAAGCCGAGCAAACGTACGGCCGCTTCGGCCTGGGCTTGCAGTTTTGGCAGGATGTCGTTGCCGGTCACGGTAATCGCGCTGGTTTCAGGGTACAGGCCACCACGGGTGCCCAGGGTTTGCGAAGCACGGCCATCGACCACCTTGACCACCACTGGCTGGCCGTGACCGACCGGCGCCAGCTGAGCGGTGAGTTTTGGTTGCGGGCTGAGTTGTTGCGGGCTGTGGGCACAACCGACCAGCGTTAGACTGGTCACCGCGATCAAACCGAACAACAAACGTTGCAACATGCTCATCTCTCCAGAATAGGCAGCAAAGGCCGCCAGTATAACCACCGTGACGCGACCCAGCCATCGCTGTGCCATTAGCGAATAAGACAGCCCTGGGTGATCCCGGTTCGACTGTCACAATCGTTTAATCACCCCGCGGTTATGCTCACGGCAGAACACTCACAGAGGTAGCCGCCATGTCCTGGTTCTGGACGTCACTGTTTAACCGCCTGCCCACCCGCAGCTTTGCCCGCCTCGATGCCCAGGGTCATTGCCTGGCCTTCAAGCAGTGTGCAGAACAGCCGGATGTCGGCGATTGGGTGGAAATCGAAGAAATTCGCCTGGCCTGGCTTAACCGGCCGCTGCCCGCCAGCGCCCGGGTTTGCACGCGCCGTCGTGGTAACTGGATACAGCGCAGCCTCGCTACCTGAACCGCACATCAATAAAAGTCATTAATAAAGATCATTTCTGTCTGAGACATCGTTATAATCTCCCCCCGATTATAAGGACGTCTCCTGATCGGGCCTCGCAGCACCGCCAATGTTCACCATCGGCACCCTCCGCACCGCCCACAGAGAGCCTTCCACACAGGTCTTGCACCAGCCAGTGTGCCTGCGTCATACGGCCCTCTGCTCTGCCAGAACCTGCCGGCCTGCCATCGCGCAGACCATTTTGAGGTTCACGACTCCAAAAGAGCGTGAAAAAACGGGTTTTCACAACTTCACGAGAGTGTGGCGAGCAATGAACAGTCTGGCATGTGCAAAAGCACCTAAAGTGTCCCGAACAGCCCTGAACAGCTGGCAAATGTGCTCATCCAGGATGAGTGCCTGAGGCCGGTCCATAACGCACGACGGACACCTTGACCATAAGTCGAATTGCCGCACCGGCCTTAAAATGCGTTCATAGGCAACGCAAAGCCCGGTTGGCGGTGTCCGCTGAAGTTGCAAAAACTGCGAAGAATCGGACATGGCGGTCCTGGCCAAGCCTGGGATCCTATGCTGTCAATTTGGTGCTGTAGATTTTGGAGACGCGTTAATGGCGCAGAACGAAGCAGTCGATGTAGTACTGGTAGGGGCAGGCATCATGAGTGCCACCCTGGCCGTACTGCTCAAGGAACTCGACCCGGCAATCAAGCTGGAAGTCGTCGAGTTGATGGATTCGGGTGCCGCGGAAAGTTCCAACCCGTGGAACAACGCCGGGACCGGCCATGCCGGGCTGTGTGAACTGAACTACACGCCGCAGGCCGCCGACGGCAGCATCGACATCAAGAAAGCGGTGCTCATCAACACTCAGTTCGAGGTATCCCGGCAGTTCTGGGCTTACCTGAGCAAAAAAGGCGCGTTCAAATCGCCACGGGCGTTCATCAACCCCGTGCCGCACCTGAGCTACGTCGAAGGTCAGAAAGGTATCGACTTCCTCAAGAAGCGCTTTGAGCTGCTCAAGCAGCACCATGCCTTCAGCGAGATGGAGTACACCGAAGACAAAGCGGTGATGAACGAGTGGATGCCGCTGATGATGCCGGGTCGCCCTGCCGACCAGAAAATCGCCGCCACCCGCGTCATGAAAGGCACCGACGTCAACTTCGGTGCCCTGACCAACAAGCTGCTCAAGCACCTGGCCAGCGCGCCGGATGCCCAGGTCAAGTACTGCAAGCGGGTCACTGGCTTGCGTCGCAATGGCAGTGGTTGGACCGTCAGCATCAAGGACGTCAACAGCGGCAGCAGCCGTGAAGTCGACGCCCGCTTCGTCTTCCTCGGCGCCGGTGGCGCGGCCCTGCCGCTGCTGCAGCAGTCGGGTATCGAAGAGAGCAAAGGCTTTGGTGGTTTCCCGGTCAGCGGCCAATGGCTGCGCTGCGACAACCCTGAAGTGGTCAAACAGCACCAGGCCAAGGTGTACAGCCAGGCTGCGGTCGGTTCGCCTCCGATGTCGGTGCCACACCTGGACACCCGCGTTGTCGACGGCAAAACCTCGCTGCTGTTCGGTCCTTATGCCGGCTTCACCACCAAGTTCCTCAAGCACGGCTCGTTCCTCGACCTGCCGCTGTCGGTACGCATGGGCAACATCGGCCCGATGCTCGCCGTAGCGCGCGACAACATGGACCTGACCAAGTACCTGGTCAGCGAAGTGATGCAGTCGATGGAACAGCGCCTGGATTCCCTGCGCCGTTTCTACCCCGAGGCGAAAGCCGAGGACTGGCGCCTGGAAGTGGCCGGCCAACGTGTCCAGATCATCAAGAAAGACCCGAAAAAAGGCGGCATCCTGCAGTTCGGTACCGAACTGGTAGCGGCCAAGGACGGCACCCTCGCCGCCCTGCTGGGCGCCTCCCCAGGTGCATCGGTGACGGTCTCGATCATGCTTGATCTGATCGAACGCTGCTTCCCCGAGCAAACCAAGGGCGCTTGGGCTGCCAAACTCAAGGAAATTTTCCCGGCACGGGAAAAGGTCCTGGCCGCCGACGCTGCGCTGTATCACAAGATCAGCGCACACAACGACGAGGTCCTCGGCCTGGTCGAAAACAGCCCGGCGCAAAGCTACGCGTAACGCACCGGCATAAAAAAACGCCCTTCGGGGCGTTTTTTTATGCGCGCTGGCTAATCAGCCGCGGGCCTTGTCGATGATCTCAATGTACTCAGCGGCGTTACGCTGGTCCTTGATCACGTCGACGAAGGTTTGGCCGTGTTCGTCTTTACCGTCCAGGTCCAGGCCAGCCTCAACGAAGAAACCAACAAAACGCTCGAAGTCGTCGATGCGCAGGCCGCGATAGGCCTTGATCAGCTTATGCTGCGAAGGCGAAGTGGCATCCGCTGGTTCGAACTGCAGGAAGGATTTGACGTAGTCGTCGCTGATCTCGTCGCCAATCACTTGCTTCTTGTCTTTACGCATTACCGACTCCAACTGAACCATCACGGACATTTTCACGGGCCGGCAGTTTACCCCTGCCCGGCCCCGGCGCTCAACGCGCGCGTACCGCTCCGGTATGTAGATCGGCCCAGATGTGGCCGTTGCCGTAGCTGAGGAATTGCACATAGACGGTATCGTTGCGCAACAGATCGAGGATCACCCGGTACTGGCTCAGCGGGTAATTGAGGTTCAGGGTTTTGCTTTTGCCGTCAAACACCGGCTTTTTCAGGCTTTTGCTTTCGCCATCGAACGTGATCAGTACCTGGTTGGCGCTTGTGCCTTTACTCAAAGGCTTGCCCTTGAGGCGCAAGGTCAATGGCGAAGTCACGGGAATCGGTTGCTGGTTGGACTGACGTTGATTGCCCACCACCACCGAATAGCTGGTGACCTGTAGCAATTGCTGGGTTTCAACGGCGTCCTGGCGCAGGGACAGGTCATCAGGCGGCAGGAATTGGCTGTGCAAAGGGGCTGCAGCCAGGGGCATGCTCAACAGCAGAAGAAGAGGAACAATCGCACGCATGACAGGCTCCTTGGTACGGCCTGGCACTCTAGCACGTCACTCGAAGTGCGTGCGCATCCAGGCCTGATAGTCGGCAACACCAGGTTCACCTTCGCGCGGCGCCCAACTCGCCAATTCCCCTTCGCCTACCGGGCGATAAGGGCCGGACTTGCACTCGAACATCACGCTGTCTGCCTCCAGCACCACCAGACCGTGAAAGGTACCCGGCGCCAGATCAACACCTAAGCAATCGCCACCGACCTGCATGACCCGTTTATCGATGACTGTGCCCTGCTCATCAAAGATCAACAGGCCCAGCTTGCCACGCAGCACAATCAGGCATTCAGCCTTATCGGCAGACAGGTGCCGGTGCGGCGGAATATAGGTGCCAGGCTGCAGGCCAACCGCCATGCGATGGCAAGGCTCTTCCATTTCATGAAAATTGTGATGCTGGCGACTGCGCGGATTAGCCGCAGCCTTGGCAGCCAGCTCGGCAAACAACGCGAGGTCGAGAAATCCGGGCTGGCGCATGGGATTCAGAGCCCTTTAACCGCGTAAATACCATTGGCGTTGCGCCAGTAACCCTTGTAGTCCATGCCATAGCCAAACACGTAACGGTCCACACAGCTCAGGCCACAGAAGTCGGCTTTAAGCTCGGCACTGGCCTTGCGGTCATGATCCTTGTCGATCAGCACGGCAGTGTGCACGGCGCGAGCTCCGGAATGTTTGCAGAAGTCGATGATGGCGCTGAGCGTGTGACCTTCATCAAGGATGTCATCGATGATCAGCACATCGCGGTCAATGAAGGAGACTTCCGGCTTGGCTTTCCAGAACAGATCACCACCGCTGGTCTGATTGCGATAGCGCGTAGCGTGCAGGTACGACGACTCCAGCGGGAACTGCAGGTGGGTCAACAGCTTGCCAGCGAAAATCAGGCCACCGTTCATCACACAGAACACCACCGGGTTACTCTCGGCTAGAACGTCGCTGATCTGCGCGCCAACGCGGGCGATGGCAGCCTCGACTTCGGCTTCGGTGTACAGGCAGTCAGCCTCTCGCATGACTTGACGGATATGCTCGAGATCAGCGGACATGGCGCTCTCCAGGGGGCTGCAATTGTGAAAAGCGGGCAAAGGTACGCATCCAAGGGCGCCAGATCAAGCATTTATGGACTAACGTCCAGAATGCCTATAGGACACACACGGCTGAATAGATTAATCTACCGCGGTTTTTTTGCCCGCCCCCCGGAGCTTTCCCTATGCCTACCCGTGAGATCCGCCATCCGCTGATCCGTCACAAGCTCGGCCTGATGCGCCGCGCTGATATCAGCACCAAGAATTTCCGCGAACTCGCCCAGGAAGTCGGCACGCTCCTGACCTACGAGGCCACCAAAGACCTGCCACTCGAAACCTATGAAATAGATGGCTGGTGCGGCAAGGTCCAGGTCGAGAAAATCGCCGGTAAGAAGATTACTGTAGTACCGATCCTGCGCGCTGGTATCGGCATGCTCGACGGTGTGCTCAGCCTGATTCCAGGCGCCAAGGTCAGCGCTGTGGGTGTTGCCCGTAACGAGGAAACCCTCGAAGCGCATACCTACCTGGAAAAGCTCGCCCCGGAAATCGACGAGCGCCTGGCGCTGATCATCGATCCGATGCTCGCCACCGGCGGTTCCATGGTCGCCACCATTGACCTGCTGAAAAAAGCGGGCTGCAAAGACATCCGCGCGATGGTCCTGGTTGCAGCGCCCGAAGGCATCGCCGTGGTCGAGAAAGCACACCCCGATGTACAGATCTACACCGCCTCGATCGACGAGCGCCTGAACGAACATGGCTACATCATCCCGGGCCTGGGCGATGCCGGCGACAAGATCTTCGGCACCAAGCAGAAGGACGCCTGAGCATGCAGCAGGAGTTCAACGACCCGCTCTGGCGCCAGGTCCTCTCCGGCGCGCAAATGCTCTTCGTCGCCTTTGGCGCGTTGGTGCTGATGCCGCTGATCACCGGCCTTGACCCTAACGTCGCGCTGTTCACTGCGGGTTTGGGAACTCTGCTGTTTCAGGTAGTGACCGGGCGTCAGGTCCCGGTATTTCTGGCTTCGAGCTTTGCCTTCATTACCCCGATCATTCTTGCCAAGGGTCAGTTCGGCCTGGCTGAGACCATGGGCGGGGTGATGGCGGCAGGTTTTGTCTACACGTTCCTCGGCCTGGCGGTGAAAATCAAAGGCACCGGTTTTATCGATCGCCTGCTGCCGCCGGTAGTCATCGGCCCTGTGATTATTTCGATCGGCCTGGCCATGGCGCCGATTGCCGCCAACATGGCCATGGGCAAAGCCGGTGACGGTACCGAGCTGCTGCCCTACAGCACGGCGATGCTGATCTCGATGCCGGCGCTGCTGACCACCTTGATCGTCGCAGTGTTCGGCAAAGGCATCTTCCGCCTGGTTCCGATTATTGCTGGCGTGCTGGTTGGCTTTGCTCTGTCGTTCTACTTCGGCGTAGTCGATACCGCCAAGATTGCCGCCGCCCCTTGGCTGGCCCTGCCACACTTCACGGCACCGGCGTTCAACTGGCAGGCGATCCTGTTCATTGTTCCGGTTGCCCTGGCACCAGCGATCGAGCATATCGGTGGCGTGATTGCCGTCGGTAGTGTGACCGGCCGCGATTACCTGAAAAAGCCTGGCTTGCACCGCACCCTGCTCGGTGATGGTATCGCCACCACTACGGCCGGCCTGTTCGGTGGCCCACCCAACACCACTTACGCCGAAGTCACTGGCGCGGTAATGCTGACCAAGAACTACAACCCGAAGATCATGACCTGGGCGGCGATTTTCGCCATCACCCTGGCGTTCATTGGCAAGTTCGGTGCATTACTGCAGAGCATCCCGGTGCCGGTGATGGGCGGGATTCTGTGCTTGCTGTTCGGCTCGATTGCGGCTGTGGGCATGAACACCATGATCCGCCACAAGATCGACCTGAGCGAAGCACGCAACCTGGTGATCGTCTCGGTGACGCTGGTGTTCGGCATCGGCGGCGTGCTTGTGGGTAGCGGTACTGGCCCGGATGACTGGGGACTTAAAGGCATTGCACTGTGTGCGGTGGTTGCCATTGCCTTGAACTTGCTGCTGCCAGGTAACGACGGCTGGAAGAAAAAGGCGCTGGACGATCAGTTGCCTTGACCTGAACGCCTACTGGGCTGTTCTGCAGCCTATCGGCTCCCACATTTCCTGTGGGAGCCGGCCTTGCCGGCGCTGGACCGCGAGGCGTTCCCAGGTTCAACCCGCCTGAACACAAAGCGTGTTCAACGCCTGCGCCCATTGCGGGTGATCATTCAAGCAAGGCACCAATACCAACTCCTCCCCGCCTGCCGCAACAAACTGCTCACGGCCACGATCACCGATCTCTTCCAGCGTCTCGATACAGTCGGCGACAAAGGCCGGGCACATGACCAGCAGCTTCTTCACCCCTGATTTTCCCAGTTCATCCAACCGCGTTTCGGTGTAGGGCTCAATCCACTTAGCCCGCCCCAGCCGCGACTGAAACGACACCGACCACTTGCCATCGGGAATGCCCATCTGCCGGGCAAACGCCTGGGCGGTGCGCAGACACTGCCCGCGATAACACACTGCAAGCATCTCGGGCGAGGAATCCCGACAGCAGTCGGCGGCCTGGAAATCATGCGTGCCCGTCGGATCGAGCTTCTTCAAATGGCGCTCGGGCAAGCCATGGAAGCTCAGCAACAGGTGGTCATAATCCTGCTCAAGGTACGGCCGGGCACTGGCCACCAACGCATCGATGTATTCAGGACGGTCATAGAACGGCTGCAGCACGGCCATCTGCAACGGCAGTTTCTGTTCAGCGAGTACCTGCCGAGCCTGCTCGATCACCGTCGTCACGGTGCTGTCGGCAAATTGCGGGTAAAGGGGTGCGAGCGTGACCTTCTTCACACCCTGAGCAGCCAGTCGCGCCAACACTGTCGGCAACGACGGCTCCCCATAGCGCATGGCAATTTCCACCGGGCCGTGGCACCACTGCTCACGCATCGCCTCCTGCAAGCGACGGGTCAACACTACCAGTGGCGAGCCTTCATCCCACCAAATCGAGGCATAGGCGTGGGCCGACTGCTCAGGTCGCTTGATCAGGATCAGCGATACCAGCAAGCGCCGTACTGGCCAAGGCAGGTCGATGACATAGGGGTCCATCAGAAACTGATTGAGGTAGCGGCGCACATCGGCCACCGACGTGGAGGCCGGCGAACCCAGGTTGACCAGCAGCAGAGCGTGATCGGTCATGCAACGTCCTATTTCAGAGGCGACTGGACAACTCATCCAGGGCCGATTGCAAATCATTGAAGTGGAAAGTGAAACCCGCTGCGAGCAAGCGCACCGGCCGTGCTCGCTGACCGCCCAGCAGCAGGGTCGACAGTTCACCCAGCCCGGCCTTGAGCACCACTGCCGGTAACGGCATGAAGGCCGGGCGATGCAGCGCACGGCCCAAGCGCTTGGCAAACTCACGATTGCGCACCGGCTCCGGAGCGCAGGCATTATAAGGACCGCTGGCGTCCTTGTGCTGCAAGAGAAAATCTATCAGGGCAATCTGGTCGTCTATATGAATCCATGGCATCCACTGTCGGCCATCACCAATCGGCCCTCCCAGGCCCAATTTGAACGGCACACGCAGACGCGACAAAAAGCCGCCCTCGCTCGACAGCACCAAGCCCGTACGCACCAACACCACACGAATCCCCAAGGCTTGTGCGCGCTGCGCGGTTTCCTCCCAGGCGATGCACAGCTGACTGGCAAAGTCCTCTTTGACCGGCTGTGAGGCCTCGGTCAGCTCACGCTCTCCACCGTCGCCGTACCAACCTACCGCAGAGCCGGAGATCAGTACCTCAGGGCGCTGCTGGCGACTGCTGAGCCAAGCCAGCAGTTGCTCCGTAAGGGTGATCCGGCTACTCCAGAGCAGCGCACGCCGCCGCGCACTCCAAGGGCGATCAGCAATCGGAGCACCGGCCAGATTGATCACTGCATCGATTGTTTGTTCCTCGCCCAGCGCCTCCAGACGAGCAATCCCCTGCACGCCGGCCCCGCACAACTTACCCACCTGCTCAGGCCTTCGACTCCACACCGTTAAACGATGGCCTTGCGCAAGCCAGAGCCGACAAAGCTGTTGGCCTATCAATCCCGTACCGCCGGTCAGCAATATATGCATGGCTGTGTCCTCACATGGCGCGCGCTGGTCTATTTTTAACAACAAGGCACTTTTTTGACCGAACACTCTCGGATAAACATAGGTCAACCTGTGGTGACGAATTCCGCCATGTTATACACAGATCGTTAGTTGTACAGGTTTGTCCTGCAGCACAGCCTGCAACCCTAAGGTTCGAAGAGGCCATTATGACTGTACCTATTGCCATCATCGGTGCCGGTATTGCCGGGCTCTCAGCAGCCCAGGCATTGCAAAAAGCCGGGCAGACTGTCCACTTGTTCGACAAAGGCCACGGCAGCGGTGGCCGCATGGCCAGCAAACGCAGTGATGCAGGCGCCCTCGACCTGGGGGCTCAGTATTTCACCGCTCGCGACCGACGCTTTGTTGACCAGGTTCAGCACTGGGTGGCTGCCGGCTGGGTCGCCGAGTGGAAACCGCAGCTCTACAACTACCAGAACGGGGTTCTAAGCCCGTCACCGGACGAACAGACCCGTTGGGTCGGCGTGCCGCGCATGAGCGCCATTACCCGCGGCTTACTCAAAGACCTGACCGTTAACTTCACCTGCCGAATTGCCGAGGTATTTCGCGGCAAACATTACTGGCACCTGCAAGACACCGATGGTTGCAGCCATGGCCCGTTCAGCCGGGTGATCGTCGCCGTACCAGCGCCCCAGGCCACTCAATTGTTGGCCGCCACGCCCAAGCTGGCAGCGACTGCCGCCGGTGTACAGATGGACCCGACCTGGGCAATTGCCCTGGCCTTCGATACCCCCCTGGATACGCCGATGCAGGGTTGCTTCGTACAGGACAGCGCCCTTGACTGGCTGGCGCGCAACCGCAGCAAGCCAGGCCGCGACGAGCATATGGACACCTGGGTACTGCATGCCACGTCAAACTGGAGCAAGCAGCATATCGACCTGAGTAAGGAAGCCGTGATTGAACACCTGTGGGGCGACTTTGCTGAATTGGTCGGTTGCGTGGTGCCCGCGCCTAGCTTTTCCCTCGCCCATCGCTGGCTCTACGCCCGTCCAGCCAGTAATCACGAATGGGGCGCACTGGCTGATGCTGATCTGGGCCTCTATGCCTGCGGTGACTGGTGCCTCTCGGGTCGCGTTGAAGGTGCTTGGCTCAGCGGCCAGGAAGCCGCGCGGCGGCTGCTTGAACATCTGGAGTAGCGGTAAAATCTCGCAACTTTGATAGTTCTGTACAATAATTTCATTTTGTACAAGATTATTTGAAGCCTGCCATGGACATTTTTTGCCAGCAGCACCGAGATTTCCCCCTCGAAGAACAGGATCAAATACGCGACCCGGTGCTGTGGGAGAACCTCATCATCCGTGTCCGCGCCTTCACCGCGTGGCAGCAACTGCTAGCCAGAGGCCTCAGCCGCAGCGCGCTGATCAACTTTCATTCGCGCTATAAGTACCAATTGATGGCCAATAACCCAGAACAGTACAAAGTGCTGGGGAAACTACTGGGCAGCATGACGTACGACGATGATCCGCAGGTGCTTGGCCCTCGCTACTTCAGCCAACTGATGCAGGCACTACGCCGCTGTGCCACACGCGGCACTCACACTAACGTGCTCCTGCACCTGAGCGGCTACCTGCGCAAGTCGCTGAGCCAAGACGAACGCCAGGAAATGCGTCAGCTGATCAGCCAATATCACGCCGGCACCGTGCCCCTGAAGGTTCCGTTGACTCGCCTCAAGCAGCACCTGTGCCGTCATCCCAATGCCTATCTGACACATCAGGTTTACCTGGATCCGCCTTCGCAGAATCTGAACGTGCGCAATGCAATGTGAACAGACGCCACAACCTGCTCACACAACGGCATGAATGGCAAAAGCAACGAAACGTCCAGCGGACCAAACGGTCAGCAATTACAAGAGCACAATTCACGGGGAGCACCATGCAACTGATCTGGCTGCGCAGTGACCTGCGCGTACACGACAACACCGCGCTGTCGGCGGCCTGCACCCAGGGGCCAACCTTGGCCGTCTGGCTTATCAGTGCCCAGCAGTGGCACAGCCACGATGACGCCCCATGCAAAATCGATTTCTGGCTACGCAATCTAAGGGTCCTGCGCGAGCAGCTTGGTGCATTGAACATTCCGCTACTGGTGCGGGAGGCCGATACCTGGGACAAGGCCCCCGACGTGCTCTTGCAGATCTGCCGAGAACATCAAGTGCAGGCACTGCACCTGAATGAAGAATATGGTGTCAATGAAAGTCGCCGCGATCAGGCCGTCCGCCAGACATTGACACAAGCAGGCATCGCCGTGCAGTGCTACCTGGATCAGTTGTTGTTCAGACCTGGAAGTATCCTCACCCGCAGTGGTGGTTACTTCCAGGTGTTCAGCCAGTTTCGCAAGGCCTGTTACCAGCGCTTGCACATGAGCGTCCCCAATCTGCAATGCTTGCCAACGCCTCAGGCGCCGTTAGCAATTGCCAGCGACACGATTCCCGCCCAAGTGGCAGGGTTCGAGCCACCCGCTTCCAGCCTGAGCGAACTGTGGCCAGCAGGGGAAACCGAGGCCGAAACGCGCCTGCAGCGCTTTATCGACGAATCCGTTGAGGACTATCAGCAGCAACGCGATTTTCCCGCTGTCACGGGCACTAGCCAACTCTCGCCTTACCTCGCAGCCGGGGTCATTTCCCCTCGTCAATGCCTGCATCGGGCGCTGGCGCACAACCTGGGTGAGTTTGACAGTGGTAACCAAGGGCTGGTGACCTGGATCAATGAGCTGCTCTGGCGTGAGTTCTACAAACACATCCTCCACGGCTATCCCCGTGTGTCGCGCCACCGCGCCTTCCGCCAGGAAACCGAGGCACTGCCCTGGCGTCATGCGCCCGAGGAGTTAAAAGCCTGGCAGGAGGGCCGTACCGGTATCCCGATCATTGACGCGGCCATGCGCCAACTGCTCGCCACTGGCTGGATGCACAACCGCCTGCGGATGGTTGTGGCGATGTTTTTGACCAAGAACCTGTTGATCGACTGGCGCGAAGGCGAGCGTTTTTTCATGCGCCACCTAATTGATGGTGACCTGGCGGCCAACAATGGTGGCTGGCAGTGGAGTGCCTCCACAGGAACCGATGCGGTGCCCTACTTCCGGATTTTCAATCCGGTCAGCCAATCCCGTCGCTTCGACAGCCAAGGCTTTTTCATCAGGCGCTGGCTACCCGAACGGGTGGACGTCGACGACAAAAATATTCATTTACCCATGCTATTTGATGGGCTTTTTGCTACAACTCAATACCCACTACCGATTGTGGACCTCGCAAGCAGTCGCCAACGTGCCTTAGTTGCTTTCAAGAATTTATCCACGCGGCAGTTTGAGGAATCGCATCTTGAGTAACCCGATGGCCAGAAGAGTCTGGATTAGCGGTGCCAGCAGCGGCCTTGGGCTGGAGCTGGTCGAACAATTACTGGAACAAGGTGCACAGGTTGCAGCCAGTGGCCCCAGCGCTGAAGCATTGCAGGCTCTGGCTCGCCAGTTCGCTTCCCGATTGCTATTGCTCGATAGCAACCTGACCGAGCCGTTTGCGGCGCAGCAGGCGGCTAAACACATTGCTGATCGCTGGGGGGCGCTTGATTGCCTGATCATCAATGCCGGGACGTGTGACTATCTGGCACCGGATACGCCGGCGGCAGCCATGTTCGAAGGTATTGTCAGAAGTAATCTAAGTGCATCCAGACATTGCCTGGAAAACGCCTTGGCACTCCTGCAGCATGGTCGTTCGCCACAGGTAGTCGGTATTCTCAGTCGCTATTCATCGTTGCAACTGGGTGACCCCAGACAACCGGCAACCTCAGACAACAGCGTGATGCAGTTGCTGAATGCCCAACGCACCGCTCTTGCCGCCAAGTCCATCGGACTGACGATCGTTGCGCCCAAGAGTTTGAATTATTCGCAGACGCCGGTGCAAGTTACCCCGCAAGGCTGGACTGCACAAAGCGCCGCAACGGCGATCCTTGAGCGACTGCCTGATCGCTCAGCCAACCTGGTTCTCGAAGCGCTGCAACTGAACAGTCTCTGGCCGCTTCCCAGGTAAGCTGCGGCCCTGCGAACAATGCAGGGCCGATGTAGCTTTACAGCGACATACGGTAATGAAGTGTGTAGTTTTCTACACCATCGTTAGGCGTTTGCAATCCGGCATTTGAGTAATGAATTGCGCGAATGCCAATCTCATGTCCACCGGCAAAACGCAGACCGAAACCAATGCGGTCTTCGAACTGGAAAGACGATCCCAATTTGTTATCTTCAACTTCGGTGCTGGAGAAAGCTGCGACACCGATGCCGGCTTCTATATAAGGTTTTATCGACTCGCCAGCAAACTCATAGACGAATACCGGCGCAAAGGAAAGACTGTGGTTACTTGCCGTCTCGTCACCTTCCCAATAGGTGTATCCGGCATCCCAATAACCGGTAAGCCGACCAATGCTGCTCTCCCACCAGTTGCTATCCCAATTCGATTGAAGGCCTAGGCGATAGGTCATGGTCGAGTCGCCAGTCTGTCCCAGCGCAAACGTGATATCAGCAGCTTGAGTTGTAAAAGATTGCCCCAGGGTCACGGCCGCAACTGCAGCCAAACAAAGCAGTTTCTTCATGAGAAACGTCCTTTTTCCTAATGCTAATGTTGATTCTTTTGCCTCGTCGGACAAAATTTATAGAAATCGATAGTACGGCGTTAGTTCACAATATCCTGAGTGTTTTTCACACTTTTCACAGGGTGAAGCTTCGCACACTGGCCGATTTATTCCACATCATTGGCAATATCTTTTGCAGATGTTCCGGGCTTGAGCTGGTCCAGAACTGCGCTTCCCGTGCCGGACCGGCAGACAGCAATTGCCGCTCATCCAACAGCCGTTGCAGCTGACGGGCGACGGCTGCACCTGTGTCGATGATAGCAATCGACGGCGGCACCATTTGGGCCAACAGCGGTTTGAGGAAAGGGTAATGCGTGCAGCCGAGAATCAAGGTGTCGCAACCGGCTTCGAGCAACGGTTTTACATAACTCTGGAGCAAGTCACGCACGGTTGGACTTCCCAGATCGCCGGCTTCAATGCATTCGACCAGCCCAGGGCATGGCTGGGTCACGACCCGCACATCATTGGCAAATCGATCCAGCAGGGCTGCGAACTTAGCGCTTTGCAACGTACCCGTGGTAGCCAGCACCCCCACCACGCCACTGCGAGTCGCAGCGGCTGCGGGCTTTACCGCAGGCTCCATACCGACCAATGGCCAATCAGGATATTGTTCCCGCAGGTCAGCAACGGCAGCCACGGTGGCCGTGTTGCAGGCGAGCACCATGGCCTTGGCGCCCTGCTCACGGAAAAACTCGGCCACCAGGCGACAGCGCTGACGAATGAATTCAGGGGATTTCTCGCCGTAGGGGATATGCCCGCAGTCGGCCACGTACAGCAGCGACTCATCGGGCAGCAAGCGCTGGATCTCAGCCAGTACCGACAAACCACCCACGCCGGAATCGAAGACGCCGATCGGCGCTGTAACCTGCTCAGTCATTGTGCCCGCCACACACGCTGCATCCCGGGTCGCGCTTGACACGCAACTCACGGAAACGGCTACCCAAGGCATCAATCAGCAACAACCGACCTACCAGCGGCTGACCAAAATCGGCCAATAGCTTAAGCGCTTCCAGAGCCTGCAGACTGCCTACCAGGCCCACCAACGGACCGAGTACTCCGGCTTCGCTACAGGTCAGCTCGGCTTCACTGCCATGTCCGTAGAGACAGTGATAGCAAGGGCTTTCAGGGCGACGTGGGTCGAACACTGACAACTGCCCTTCCAGGCGAATCGCCGCACCACTGACCAGCGGCTTGCGCGAGGCCACACAGGCAGCATTGACCGCTTCGCGGGTAGCGAAATTGTCGGTGCAGTCGAGCACCAGGTCCACCGCCTGTATGGCGCTAGCCAAGGAATCTTCATCCAGCGCGCTGCGGTGAGCCACCAGGCGCACTTCAGGGTTGATCGCCTGCAAGCGGGTCAACGCCGAGTCGACCTTGCTCTGACCGACCGAGGGCGTGTCATGCAATACCTGGCGTTGCAAGTTGGTCAAGTCGACCGTATCGAAATCCGCCAGGTGCAACTCACCGACACCGGCCGCTGCCAGGTACAACGCCACAGGTGAGCCAAGGCCGCCGAGACCGACAATCAGCACTCGGCTGTTTTTTAGCCGCAATTGCCCGTCGATATCGACCTGAGCCAGAAGGATCTGCCGACTGTAGCGCAACAGCTCCTGATCACTCAGCACGACAGTCGCCCCAGGCTGATGCGCTCATGCCCACCGAAATCGATGCGGCTTTCGATCTGCTCAAAGTCGTGCAGAGCCAGCAACTCACGCACTGCTGCGGCCTGATCGTAACCGTGTTCAAGCAGTAACCAGCCACCAGGCTGCAGATGCGCAGGAGCCTGGCTGATGATAATACGCAGGTCGTCCAGGCCATCGGCGCCGGCGACCAAGGCGCTGCTGGGCTCAAAACGCACATCACCGGACACCAGATGAGGGTCTTCAGCGGCGATATACGGCGGATTGCTGATAATCAGATCAAAGCGCTCCCCCCCCAGGGCGTCGAACCAATGACTGCTACGCACTTGGACATTGTCCAGGCTCAGACGTTGGCGATTGCGCTCGGCCAAGGCCACCGCTTCAAGTACGCGATCGACCGCGCTGACCTGCCACTGCGGCCGCTCGCTGGCCAGGGCCAGGGCGATGGCACCGGTACCGGTGCCCAGATCCAGGACCCGCACCGGCGTTGTGGGCAACAGCTCCAGGGCTGTCTCGACCAGCAACTCGGTGTCCGGACGCGGTATCAGGGTATGCGGTGCCACTTCCAGGTCCAGGTTCCAGAACCCTTGCTGCCCAAGGATGTAGGCTACCGGCTCACCGCTACGACGACGCTGCAGGTATTGGGCGAAGATCAATGCCGCCTCGCTGCTGACAATTCGCTCAGGCCAGGTATGCAGATAACTGCGCGACTTGCCGATGGCCGCGGCCAACAGCAATTCCACGTCCAGACGCGCAGTTGGCGAATCCGGAAGCTCCGCAGCGCGAAGCAGGCTGGCGATAATCGTCATTTACTCACCCAGTGCAGCCAGTTGGTCAGCCTGATATTCAGCCAACAACGGTTCAATCACCGCGTCGACACCACCTGCCAGAACATCATCCAGGGAATACAGGGTCAGGTTGATGCGGTGATCGGTGACCCGGCCCTGTGGATAGTTGTAGGTACGAATTCGCTCGGAACGATCACCCGAGCCCACCAGCAGCTTGCGCTCACTGGCAATTGCATTCTGCGCGGCGCTGGTCTGGATGTCGTTGAGCTTGGCCGACAGCCAGGACATCGCCCGCGCGCGGTTCTTGTGCTGGGAGCGTTCTTCCTGGCATTCGACGACGATGCCAGTGGGCAAGTGGGTGATGCGGATGGCCGAGTCGGTCTTGTTGATGTGCTGACCACCGGCACCGGAAGCGCGATAGGTATCCACTCGCAGGTCCGCCGGGTTGATCTCGATCGCCACCTGCTCGTCGGGCTCTGGCAACACCGCCACGGTGCAGGCGGAGGTGTGGATGCGGCCCTGGGATTCGGTTTCCGGCACACGCTGGACGCGGTGGGCGCCGGACTCGAACTTCAGCTTGCCATAGACATGCTCGCCCTCGACCCGAGCGATGATTTCCTTATAGCCGCCGTGCTCCCCCTCGTTTTCCGAGAGGATTTCCAGGCGCCAGCCACGACGTTCGGCGTATCGCGAGTACATGCGGAACAAGTCGCCGGAGAAGATCGCTGCTTCGTCGCCACCGGTACCGGCACGGATTTCCAGGAATACGTTGCGGCCGTCGTTAGGGTCCTTGGGCAGCAGCATGCGCTGGAGCTGATTCTCAAGCTCGGCCAATTGCGCCTTGGCTTCACGCACTTCTTCCACCGCCATTTCCCGCAGATCGGGGTCGCTGTCCTTGAGCAGCGCCTGCGCACCAGCCAGATCATCCTGGACCTTACGCCACTGAGCGTAGGCGGCAGCCACGGGCTCGACTTCGGCATATTCACGGGAATAGGCACGGAAGCGGGTCTGATCGGAAATGACTTCAGCATCACCCAGCAGGGCGGTCAATTCCTCGAAACGGTCCTGGAGGGTGTCCAGCTTATTGAGCAGCGACGCTTTCATTGCGGGGTTTTATCCGTCGAACCCTCATTGAGGGCAAAGAGTTCCTGGGCCATGGCCAGCGCATCGAGGCGGCCTTCGGCAGAGAGCTTTTTCAGTTGCACACTGGGTGCGTGGAGCAATTTGTTGGTCAGCCCGCGCGCCAGTTGCGCCAGCACTTCTTCGGCGCTGGTACCGTTGGCCAGAAGACGCTGGGCCTTTTGCAACTCTTCATCTCGCAGGCGTTCACTCTGCTGTCGGTACGCCTTGAGCACATCAACGGCGGCCAACTCGCGCAGGCGCACCATGAAATCTTCGGCGCCGACCGAGACCAACTCTTCGGCAGCCTGGGCTGCGCCCTGACGGCTTTTGAGGTTCTCGGCGACGACATCATGCAGGTCATCGACGGTGTAGAGATAGACGTCGTCCAGTTCTCCGACCTCCGGCTCGATGTCGCGTGGTACGGCGATATCGACCATGAAAATCGGTTTGTGCCGGCGCAGCTTCAGTGCACTTTCCACCGCGCCCTTGCCCAGGATCGGTAACTGACTGGCGGTGGAACTGATGACGATATCGCTGTTAACCAGTTCCTGCGGAATATCGGCCAACAGTACCGCATGGGCGCCGAACTGCTCGGCCAGGGTACTGGCGCGCTCCAAGGTTCGGTTGGCCACCACGATACGCCGTACGCCCTGTTCATGCAGGTGCCGCGCGACCAACGTAATGGTTTCACCAGCGCCAATCAGCAATGCCTGACTACGGCCCAGATCACTGAAGATCTGCTTGGCCAGACTGACGGCGGCAAAGGCCACCGACACCGGGTTTTCGCCGATGGCGGTGTCGGTACGCACCTGCTTGGCGGCGCTGAAGGTTGCCTGGAACAGACGCCCCAACAGCGGCCCAATGGTCCCGGCTTCGCGCGCTACGGCATAGGCAGACTTCATCTGACCGAGGATCTGCGGCTCGCCCAGCACCAGCGAGTCAAGCCCGGAGGCGACGCGCATCATGTGCCGCACGGCGTCATGATCTTCATGGATGTAGGCACTGGCGCGCAGCTCATCGAGGCTCAGCTGATGGTACTCAGCCAACCAGCGCAGAATACTCTCTGCCGCCAAGTGATCCTGCTCTATATACAGTTCACTGCGGTTGCAGGTCGAAAGGATCGCAGCTTCGCGGCTGGCGGTCAGTCGGCAGAGCTGCTGCAAGGCTTCCACCAGCTGCTCAGGGGTAAACGCCACGCGCTCGCGTACGTCTACCGAGGCAGTCTTATGGTTGATACCGAGGGCAAGAAAGGCCATGCAAGATCGCTGATTATGACGAGAAGCCGATAATTGTCCTACTTCGCAGGTTTCAGAACAACCACCGCTCGCTATTGTCTCTATAGTCTACCCCTACTGAGACCTTCGCTTATGGGTTTGCCCCGGCGCTTGTGTCATGATGATCCGACCGCTGGTAAGCCGCCCAAATTCTCATATGAATAGATCCTACGCGTTGTTCCTTGCCTTGGCCCTGCTCCAGGGCTGTCAGACCCTGGCCCCCGATTCAACGGACGCCCAGACGCCTGCCGTTGATGCCGCCCAGCAGCCGGACAAGCCTGTGGCTTATGGATCGTTCAGCCAGGAAACCGTCTTCAACCTGTTGACTGCGGAGCTGGCCGGCCAGCGCAATCGCTTCGATATTGCCCTGGACAACTATGTTACTGAAGCAATTAAAACCCAGGATCCGGGCATTTCCGAGCGCGCCTATCGCATCGCCGAATACCTCGGCGCTGATCAGTCCGCCCTGGATACCGCGCTGATCTGGGCAAAAAATGACCCGAACAGCCTCGACGCCCAGCGCGCCGCGGCCATCCAACTGGCACGCGCAGGCCGTTACGATGACTCCATGGTTTACATGGAGAAAGTGCTACAGGGCAAAGGCGATACCCATTTCGATTTCCTCGCACTGTCGGCTGCCGAAACCGATCAGGACACGCGTGACGGCCTGCAGAAAAGCTTCGATCGGCTGCTGCAGAAATACCCGGACAATGGCCAACTGGTGTTTGGTAAAGCCCTGCTTCTGCAACAGGACGGCGACTCCAATGCGGCGCTGACCCTGCTGGAGGAGCATCCACCGGAAGAAGGCGAGATTGCACCGGTGTTGTTGCGCGCGCGCCTGCTGCAAAGCGTCGGTCGCGGCGAAGAAGCCCTGCCGCTACTGCAGAAAACCATCCGCCAGTACCCCGACGACAAGCGCCTGCGCCTGACCTACGCCCGCACATTGGTTGAACAGGATCGTCTGGATGACGCCAAGATCGAGTTTTCCAGCCTGGTCGAGCAATACCCGGATGATGACGAACTGCGCTACTCCCTGGCGCTGATCTGCCTGGAAACCAAGAACTGGGATGAAGCGGCCGGTTATCTGCAAGAACTGATCGAACGTGACAGCCACGTCGACGCGGCGCACCTGAACCTGGGCCGCATCCACGAAGAACGCAACCAGCAACAGGCCGCCCTGGATGAGTACGCTCAGGTCGGCCCGGGTAACGATTACCTGCCCGCGCAACTGCGCCAGGCGGACATCCTCGTTGCCAATGGCCGCAGCAGTGAAGCCTCACGACGCTTGGCCCTGGCCCGCGATACTCAGCCAGACTATGCCATTCAGCTGTACCTGATCGAAGCCGAGGCCCTGGGCAACAACGACAAGGACGCCCAGGCCCTGCAAGTGCTGGAGCAGGCCCTCAAGCAGTACCCCGATGACAACAGCCTGCTGTACACCCGCGCCATGCTGGCGGAAAAGCGCAACGACCTGGCCCAGATGGAAAAGGACTTGCGCAGCATCATCGCCCGCGAGCCGGAAAATGCCATGGCCCTTAATGCCCTGGGCTACACCCTGGCCGATCGCACCACGCGCTATGCCGAAGCCAAGGCACTGATCGACAAGGCTCACCAGATTACTCCGGACGATCCTGCCGTGCTCGACAGCCTGGGCTGGGTCAATTACCGGATGGGCAACCTTGATGAAGCCGAGCGCCTGTTGCGCCAGGCCTTGGAACGCTTCCCCGACCACGAAGTCGCTGCCCACCTGGGTGAAGTGCAGTGGGCCAACGGCAAGCGTCGTGAGGCCCGCCAGACCTGGGCCAAAGGCTTCGAAGCCCAACCCGACAGCCCTATCCTGCGCAAGACTGTTCTGCGCCTGACCGGATCCGAGACTCTTTAAGCCTATGTTTTTGCGCCACTGCATCACCTTCAGCCTGATCGCCCTGCTTGCCGGTTGTGCCGGCTTCGGCTCCCGTGAAGCCCTTCAGGGCCAAGGCAGCCCACAGTTGTGGCGTGAGCACAAACAACAGCTGAGCACCCTGGACGGCTGGCAGATCAACGGCAAAGTGGGCATCCGCGCCCCGAAAGACTCCGGCAGCGGCACCCTGTTCTGGCTGCAACGCCAGGATTATTACGACATTCGCCTGTCCGGCCCGCTGGGTCGCGGCGCTGCCCGATTGACCGGCCGCCCCGGTGGCGTGGTGCTGGAAGTCGCCAACCAGGGCCGTTTTGAAGCCAAGAATCCGGAAGCCCTCCTGGCAGAACAACTCGGCTGGGAGCTGCCGGTTTCGCACCTGGTCTGGTGGGTTCGCGGCTTGCCCGCGCCTGACAGCAAGAGCCAGCTGACCCTGGACAGCGACAGCCGCCTGGCACGCCTCAAACAAGATGGCTGGGATGTGCAATACCTAAGCTATACCGAGCAGAACGGCTACTGGTTGCCCGAGCGCCTCAAGTTGCACGGCCAGAATATCGACGTGACGGTGGTGGTAAAGGACTGGCAGCCACGCCAGCTGGGACATTGAAATGACCCGCCTGACCCTGCCCGCTCCAGCCAAGCTCAACTTGATGCTGCACATCCTCGGTCGCCGCCCTGACGGGTATCACGAGTTGCAGACTCTGTTCCAGTTCCTCGACCATGCTGACGAACTGCAATTCGCCGTCCGCGACGATGGCCAGATCCGCTTGCACAGCGACATTGAAAACGTGCCCCACGACAGCAACTTGATCGTCAAGGCTGCACGCAAGCTGCAACAACTGTCCGGCTGCCCCTTGGGCGCCGACATCTGGCTGACCAAAATCCTGCCCATGGGCGGCGGAATCGGTGGTGGCAGCTCTGATGCGGCCACCACCCTGCTCGGCCTGAACCATCTGTGGAAGCTTGATTGCAGCGAAGATCAACTGGCTGAACTGGGCCTTTCGCTGGGTGCCGATGTCCCGGTTTTCGTTCGCGGCCACGCGGCGTTCGCCGAAGGTGTGGGCGAAAAGTTGACCCCGGTCGACCCGGAAGAACCCTGGTATGTTGTGCTGGTCCCGCAAGTATTTGTTAGTACAGCAGAAATTTTTTCACATCCGCAGTTGACACGTGATTCCTTGCCCATTAAGATGCGCCCCGTTCCCAAGGGAAACAGTCGAAATGACTGCCAACCGGTAGTAGAGCAGAGTTACCCAGAAGTACGTAACTCACTGAGTTTGCTAAGCAAATTCACTGACGCTAGACTCACCGGAACTGGAAGTTGTGTGTTTGGGGCCTTCCCAAGCAAAGCTGAAGCTGATAAAGTTTTGGCCCTTCTTGCAGATACCCAAACAGGATTTGTAGCAAAGGGAAGCAACGTTTCGATGTTGCATCGCAAGCTTCAAAGTCTGCTCTAGGAATCGAGTACAAGGTACTCGCAGCAACAGATACAGGGGCGTCGCCAAGCGGTAAGGCAGCAGGTTTTGATCCTGCCATGCGTTGGTTCGAATCCAGCCGCCCCTGCCATTTTCCTTATACTCATCCAGGTATACCCTCAGCCTTCAGGTACTGCGCGTGTCCAAGATGATGGTCTTTACGGGGAACGCCAACCCCGATCTGGCTCGGCGTGTCGTACGTCAGCTGCATATCCCACTGGGTGATGTTTCTGTCGGTAAATTCTCCGACGGCGAAATCAGCACTGAGATTAATGAAAATGTTCGCGGTAAGGACGTTTTCATCATTCAGCCGACTTGCGCGCCAACCAACGATAATCTGATGGAACTGGTTGTGATGGCCGATGCCTTCCGCCGCTCCTCAGCGTCCCGAATCACTGCCGTGATTCCTTACTTCGGATATGCCCGCCAGGATCGTCGTCCGCGTTCGGCGCGTGTAGCTATCAGCGCCAAAGTCGTCGCTGACATGCTCACCGTCGTAGGTATCGACCGTGTTCTCACTGTCGACCTGCACGCTGACCAAATCCAGGGTTTCTTCGATATTCCGGTAGATAACATCTACGGCTCCCCCGTTCTGGTGGATGACATCGAAGACCAGCGTTTCGAGAACCTCATGATCGTGTCCCCGGACATCGGCGGCGTCGTGCGTGCACGTGCTGTTGCCAAGTCCCTGGGTGTTGATCTGGGTATCATCGACAAACGCCGTGAAAAGGCTAATCACTCCGAAGTGATGCATATCATCGGCGACGTCGAAGGACGTACCTGTATTCTCGTCGACGACATGGTCGACACCGCCGGCACGCTGTGCCACGCGGCCAAAGCCCTGAAAGAGCACGGCGCTGCCAAGGTTTACGCCTATTGCACGCACCCTGTCCTGTCGGGTCGGGCGATCGAGAATATCGAGAACTCCGTGCTGGACGAACTGGTGGTTACCAATACCATCCCGTTGTCCGCTGCTGCACAAGCCTGTGATCGTATCCGTCAACTGGATATCGCACCGGTTGTCGCTGAAGCGGTTCGCCGCATCAGCAACGAAGAATCGATCAGCGCGATGTTCCGCTGAGGGTCCTGCCCTCGCGAACCTCTCGTTGACGAAAAGCGCCCCGCCCCAACACTTGCTGTTGGGGCGGGGCTTTTTTGCCCACCCCGTTTGGCGCTGGTCGCAAACGCCTTCGGGAGATGGCTATTTTGGAGATACAAAATGACTGATTTCACTCTGAACGCCCAAGCGCGTACCGACCTGGGGAAAGGTGCGAGCCGCCGCCTGCGTCGTCTCGCCGCCCAAGTCCCTGCCGTTGTATACGGTGGCGACAAAGAGCCTGCATCCATCACCATGCTGGCTAAAGAAGTGGCCAAACTGTTCGAAAACGAAGCGGCTTTCAGCCACGTTATCGAACTGAACATCGACGGCAAAAAAGAAAACGTCGTTGTTAAAGCCATGCAGCGTCACCCAGCCAAGCAGTTCATCATGCACGCTGACTTCGTTCGCGTTGTTGCTGGCCAGAAGCTGACCGCTATCGTTCCTGTGCACTTCATCAACGAAGAAGCACCGGTCAAGAAAGGCGGCGAAATCTCCCACGTAGTGGCCGAGATCGAAGTTTCCTGCGAAGCCAAAGACCTGCCTGAGTTCATCGAAGTCGACATGGCCAAGGCTGAAGTCGGCACCATCGTTCACCTGTCGGACCTCAAAGCTCCGAAAGGCGTCGAGTTCGTCGCTCTGGCTCACGGTAACGACCTGGCTGTTGCCAACGTTCACGCTCCGCGTGTTGCGCCTGAAGCTGCAGAAGGCGCTGCTGAGTAATCTCAGCACGCCGGCGTTGATCGGGTTACAGTGCCCCGCACTGTAACCCCCAACTCCAAGGAAGAGCCCCTGACGTGACCGCCATCCAACTGATCGTCGGCCTGGGAAACCCTGGCCCCGAATACGAACAGACCCGGCATAACGCAGGGGCTCTTTTCGTAGAACGCATTGCCAGCGCCCAGCGTGTCAATCTGACTGCTGACCGCAAATATTTCGGCCTGACAGCTAAATTCAGCTTTCAGGGCAACGACGTTCGTCTGCTGATCCCGACCACCTTCATGAACCGCAGCGGTCAATCCGTTGCTGCACTGGCGAATTTTTTCCGCATCCCGCCAGATGCCATCCTGGTGGCCCACGACGAACTCGACCTGCCCCCCGGCGTCGCCAAACTCAAGAAAGGCGGCGGCCATGGTGGGCACAACGGCTTGCGCGACATTATTGCGCAGCTCGGCAACAACAACGACTTTCACCGTCTGCGGCTTGGCATTGGCCACCCGGGTGACAGCAGTAGGGTCTCCGGTTTTGTCCTGGGCAAGGCGCCACGCGCCGAACAGGAGAAACTGGACGCCAGTATCGATTTTGCCCTCGGCGTGCTGCCGGACATCCTCGCCGGCGACTGGACGCGTGCGATGAGAGAGCTGCACAGCCAGAAGGCCTGACTCCACGAAGAGGGATTCACCATGGGTTTCAATTGCGGCATCGTCGGTCTGCCCAACGTCGGCAAGTCCACCCTGTTCAACGCCTTGACCAAATCGGGCATCGCGGCAGAGAACTTCCCCTTCTGCACCATCGAGCCGAACAGCGGCATCGTACCGATGCCTGATGCGCGCCTGGATGCGCTGGCAGCCATCGTCAAGCCGAACCGCGTGCTGCCGACCACCATGGAATTCGTCGACATCGCAGGCCTGGTAGCCGGCGCCTCGAAAGGTGAAGGCCTGGGCAACAAGTTCCTGGCCAACATCCGTGAAACCGACGCCATTGCCCACGTGGTGCGCTGCTTCGAAGACGAGAACGTGATTCACGTCTCCAACAGCGTCGACCCTAAGCGCGATATCGAAATCATCGACCTGGAACTGATCTTCGCCGACCTCGACAGCTGCGAGAAGCAACTGCAGAAAGTCGCGCGCAATGCCAAGGGTGGTGACAAGGACGCGCTGGCACAGAAAGCCGTCCTCGAAAAACTGATCCCGCACTTCACTGAAGGCAAGCCGGCACGCAGCCTGATGAAAAGCATGGGTGACGATGAGAAAGCGCTGATCCGTGGCTTCCACCTGCTGACCAGCAAGCCAGTCATGTACATCGCCAACGTCGCTGAAGACGGCTTCGACAACAACCCGCACCTGGATGTCGTGCGCGCCATCGCTGAAGAAGAAGGCGCTGTGGTAGTGCCGGTGTGCAACAAGATCGAAGCAGAAATCGCTGAACTCGACGAAGGCGAAGAAAAAGACATGTTCCTCGAGGCCCTGGGCCTGGAAGAGCCTGGCCTGAACCGTGTAATCCGCGCTGGTTACGGCCTGCTCAACCTGCAGACCTACTTCACGGCTGGCGTGCAGGAAGTTCGCGCCTGGACCGTCCGTGTCGGCGCAACGGCCCCTCAGGCAGCCGGTGTGATCCACACCGACTTCGAAAAAGGCTTCATCCGTGCCGAAGTGGTCGCCTATGACGACTTCATCCAGTACAAGGGTGAAAGCGGCGCGAAGGAAGCCGGAAAATGGCGCCTGGAAGGCAAGGACTACATCGTCAAAGACGGTGACGTGATGCACTTCCGCTTCAACGTCTAAGCTGCTCCAGGCTCCTGCTAGAGCCCGCTGAACACAAAACCCCTTGAGGCCAATCTGCCTCAAGGGGTTTTTCATTTCTATTGCCCTCAATCAGACGCCCTGCCCGTGTCCATGCCTATACTCAGACCCACTTTCAATCACGAGGACTCAGCGCATGGCCAAAAAGCAGAAGAACAAAGAACACAGCGTAGAGCGGCTCCCGCGTAAGGATTACGATCAGCAACTCAAGGACCTGCACGTCGAGTTGGTCAAGCTGCAGCAGTGGGTTGTAGCCGAGGGTTTGAAAGTCTGCGTGGTCTTCGAGGGCCGCGATGGCGCCGGCAAGGGTGGCACCATCAAGGCCATTACCGAGCGAGTCAGCCCGCGGGTGTTCCGGGTTGTCGCCCTGCCGGCACCAACCGAGCGGGAAAAAAGCCAGATGTATGCCCAACGCTACATTCAGCACATGCCGTCGGCGGGCGAAGTAGTGATCTTCGACCGCAGCTGGTACAACCGCGCTGGCGTCGAACGGGTCATGGGCTTTTGCTCCGAAGACAAAGCGAAGAAGTTTCTCACCGTGGTGCCGCTGTTCGAAAAGATGCTGGTCGAGTCCGGCATCATCCTCATCAAGTATTGGCTGGAAGTGAGCGCTGAAGAACAGCAGCGGCGTCTTGAGGAACGTATCACCGATGGTCGCAAAATCTGGAAGCTGTCACCAATGGACCTGAAGTCGTTCAGCCGCTGGGATGAATACACCCGCGCACGCGATGATATGTTCGCCGCTTCCGATTCCTCCTGGGCGCCTTGGTACATGGCGAACTCAGAAGACAAGCGCCGAGTACGCCTGAACATCATCCAACACTTGCTTGAGCAAGTGCCTTACAAAGACATCACCCAAGATCAAAAGATCAAGCTGCCCAAGCGCGGAAAAATCGGCTCCTACAAAGAGGCTAATTATCCGTTCCGGATGGTTCCCGAACGCTCCTGATCAAGTCGATCGTTAACAAAGCCCCGCCTGCGCTTGCCGAGACGGGGCTTTGTGCTTCCACGCCTGCGATATCGCTCAGCCAACCATGCCACGCTCAAGACTACAGGGCAGGCCGAAACAGATTCTCGAGAACCCACAGCAGCACCCCGCTGTAAGAGCGCAAGGGCCATCAACTCACGCTATAAACACTCAGACACTGTGATACCAGGCAACACCATCGTCATCATCACTCACCCGCACCTGCCCACGGTGCAGCAGAAAATTGAGGTTGGCCAGACACTCACCGGTTGCCATGGTCAACAACGAGTCATCGATGGTGCGCTTGAACAATACGCTAAACAGATCCACCGCCCGCTTTGGCCCTTCAAGCAGCGTTTGCTGCAGTCGCTCGACTGCCCGGTACTGACTGTTATGCAACTGATCGAGCCTTGCATGCAACGGTTTGAACGGTTCGTTGTGCGACGGCAGCACCAGGACATCATTGGGGATCTGTTGCCGCAGTTTTTCCAGAGAGCTCAACCACAATGCCAGCGGATCGGCGCTGGGCTCGGAGGGAAACACCGAGATGTTGGATGAAATGCGCGGCAGCACCTGATCACCAGAAATCAGCAATTGCAGGGCCGGGCAATAGAAGCAGGCGTGCTCAGGTGAATGCCCCTCGCCCACCACCACCTGCCACTCATGCTCACCAATACGCAGGGTGTCGCCATCACGCAAACGTCGATAACCTTGCGGCATGGTCGAGATGTAACGCCCAAAACCGCCGAAGCGTAAGCGGTAGTTCTCGATAGCCACCGCATTCCACCCGGCGCGCCGGTAGAAGTTCACGCCCAGCGCAGGTGCGGCACGCCCACAGTCAGCAACCAGCACTCGGCAATTCATGTACTCGCCAAGGGTCATCCACAATTCACAGCCATGTGTCTCGCTCAACCACCCTGCCATGCCGACATGATCGGGGTGCATGTGAGTGACGAACACCCGGGTAATGGCCAGGCCACCCAACGGCCCATCAGCGGCGAGCAACGCCTGCCAGGCACTGACCGTATCAGGGGTGTGCATACCGGTGTCGAAGATCGCCCACCCCGCGTCGTCACGCACCGCCCACAGGTTGATGTGATCCAGCGACATCGGCAGTGGCATGCGCAGCCACAGTACCCCTGGCACGACTTCCACAGCCGCGCCAGGATCGGGAGTCGGGCCGCAGGGATAGACCAGCGGTTTGCGCTCTTCGCTCATTGGAACTCCGGTTCATGCTGTTTGATTCACCGCAAACCACCCACGCAGCTCAGCTGTCGAACGACCTCAGTCTCGCGTACCGGTCAAAGGCAGCATAACGTGCCTGACGGTCGCGCATCACCTTGATCATCGCCACCTGCGGGTCCCTGGCCAACACCAGACGGCCGCGGTTAGCCACCAGATGATCGAGCAGGCGCTCCTTTTCTTCAGCCAGGCATTCAGGATTACGGTCGTACCCCGTGCCGACCTCCAATGCCAACCAGTGGGTGCCAGGAATGAGGTCGCCGGCAAACACCACACAACCTCCAGGCAGGTCTATTTCAGGCAGCAGTTGCCCAGGCGTATGGCCATCGCTGAAGTGAAAGCGCCAACCGCTGCCAAGCACGTCTCTACCTTCCTCATCGACCAGTTCCAGGCGAGAGCTGCTCTGCAATTGGCTGAGGATCGGCGCCAGGAACAACGCCCGGTCACGCGGGTGCGGACGCAACGCTCGCAGCCAGTGACGCTTGCCAGTGATGTAACGCGCCGCGGGAAAGAGCAGGCGCGGTGCATCGCCTTCCTTGATAGCGTGGTGCAACTCTGCTGACAGCAAGGCATGTAGATGAGTCAGCACCACGGCATGGATATCGCTCTCGCCCAAACCATGTCGCGCCAAACTATCCAGCAGGCCAGGTGGGTGTTTCTGGCAACGACAGGTGCGTGGCAACGGTGCCAACAGCGCATCGCTGCCGGCCAGAACCAGAATGTTCATGCCATCTTGCTGCACCAGCAGCCCGCGTGAAGGCAGCTCCACCTGGTTCTCGTGGTCTGGCTCGATCCAGTCAGCCCAGCATTTTCGCGGGGTGCTACCGAACATGACGCCGCCATCAAGCGTTCGACTACCGCTGGAAAGGGTAGAAATACTCCGGTTCACTGCGCGCACCTCTTTAATTCAAGCCATTCGCGCGCCTGGCCACGGCATGAGGTCGACGCTTGACGAATAATTGCAGCCTAGTGCCCCAGCATGCGCCAGCGCCCCACCCGCATGGAGTGGGTGGGTGGGGCCTGCCCAGTGACTATTCCGCCGCCCTGAGCCGGTAAGCTTTGCGATGGGCACCGCGGGCAAAGCAAACGAACAACGCCGCCATGATCGCCAATGCCATGGGCAAACCGTGCGGTGCGACATTCATCGCCGCGCCACTGACCAACGGCCCCACCAGGCTACCCACGCCCCACAACAAGCCGACGCTGGCGTTGGCCGTGACCAGGTCCTGGCCTTTGAACTGCTGACCGATCAGCACCAGCGCCAGGGTATATACCCCGCCCGCCACCGCCCCCAATAGCACCAGTGCTGGCCATAGCAGCCACTGCACCTGCAACAGCCAGGGCAAGGCGATACCAATCAGCATCGCCACCACACCACATACCAAATGCACCTTGGTCCTTTCGCTACGGTCGGCGAGCCAGCCCAGGGGCAGCTGGAACAACATGTCGCCGGTCAGAATCACCGTCACCATCAATGCCGCGACACCAACAGCAAAGCCATGACTGGAGGCATACACCGGCATCAACGACAGGATCACCGCATCAAAGAAGGAGAAGAACAACACGCCCATACACAGCGCCGGTGCGACGCGAAAGAAGCCCGCCAGCGAGAAACTCTTCCCGCCCTCTTCTCCGTGCTCAACGTGATCACTAGGCACGGTCAGCACAATACAGACCAGCGCCAAGCCATAGCAGGCCGTGACCACTGCGCTTACCCACACGCTCTGCGCCCCGACCAGCGCCAACATGGCTGGGCCGAGCATCTGAAAGCCGGTGAAGGCGGTGGCATACAACGCCATAACCTTGCCACGGTTATGCTCCGGGCTCAGCTCATTGACCCATGACTCGCCCAGAATGATCGCGATCCCCATGCCGATCCCCAAGCCCAGACGCAGCACACCCAGCAGGTAGATCGACGAGAACGCCCATTCGAGCAGACCGATGCTCAAGGTGCACAAGCCGAAGCACAGCAGGTAGATGGTACGTCGGGTCAGGTGCCGACAACAGGCGTCAACCATGAACGCCGAGAGCATCATCCCCGCCGCCGGAATGGCCGAAACGATACCGATCTGCAAGGTACTGGCGCCCGCTTCAAGCAGACGCAAAGACACCAGTGGCAGGCTTGCCCCAAGGCTGAAACCCACCACCGACACGGCGAACAACAGGCCCGCCAGAAAACGCTTGTCCATCACAACTTCACCCACAGGCGCAGGGACGACATCACCCTGGCCCGCTCAAACATGCCCCTAAAAATGTTGGTGCAGCAAAGCCCGGCCACGGCCAAGTGCCGGGCGCAAGGCTGCCGGTCAGCAGCTAAATGCGGGTGGGGAGAAGGTGAAGGCGAACAACACGCTGCGCCGACGCTTGAGCACGGTGTCGCTCGGCCAATCGCAGCAGCGGGTCAGGATGACCGGCTGGCAGTGCGCGAATGTAAGGCTGAAGCGGCTCATACGTCGGTTACACAGGAAAGAATGGGCGGCACTCTAGGAGAACCCATGCCACCCGTCAATAGCCCGTGCTTGAGCCCTTAGCGCTTGCCGGTGGACGGCAGCAGGATCGCCAGCAGACCGAACAGCGGCAGGTACGAGCACAGGCTGTAGACATACTCGATACCTTTGAAGTCCGCCAGGTAGCCAAGCAATGCCGCACCGATCCCGCCGAAGCCGAACATCAGGCCGAAGAAAATCCCGGCAATCATGCCGACATTACCCGGTACCAGCTCCTGGGCATACACCACGATGGCGGAAAACGCCGAAGCCAGGATAAAGCCGATGATGACGCTAAGCACGCTGGTCCAGAACAGGTCGACATAAGGCAGCAGCAAGGTGAACGGGGCGACGCCAAGGATCGAAAACCAGATCACCGCCTTGCGTCCGATGCGGTCACCGATCGGTCCGCCGAAGAAGGTTCCCGCTGCCACCGCACCAAGGAACAGGAACAAGTGCAATTGCGAGCTGGCCACCGAAATGTCGAACTTCTCGATCAGGTAGAAGGTGAAGTAACTGGTGAAGCTGGACATGTAGAAGTACTTGGAGAACACCAGCAGCCCCAGCACCACCAACGCGCCAATCACGCGCTGGCGAGAAAGGCCATGCGTTGCACGCTGGCCTTGCTTGGCCTTGAACAGGTTCAGGTGCTCACGGTACCAACGGCTCAAGCCGTAGGTTACCAGCACCGCAAACACCGCAAACAGGCCGAACCAGACCACATTACCCTGGCCGAACGGAATGATGATCGCCGCCGCCAGCAGCGGCCCCAATGCGGAACCGGCATTGCCTCCGACCTGAAAGGTCGACTGCGCCAAACCAAAACGCCCGCCCGAGGCTAGGCGGGCAATCCGCGAGGTTTCCGGGTGGAAGGTCGACGAACCAATGCCGATCAGCGCTGCTGCCAACAGAATCATTGGAAAGCTGCCGACATACGCCAACATTACGATCCCCACCAGCGTGCACAAGGTGCCCAGCGGCAGCAGATTCGGCATCGGCTTGCGGTCGGTATAAAAACCTACCCAAGGTTGCAACAGCGAGGCGGTGATCTGGAAGGTCAGGGTAATCATCCCCACCTGGGCAAAACTTAGCCCGTAGTTAGCCTTGAGCATGGGATAGATCGACGGCAGTACGGCCTGGATCAAGTCGTTGATCAGGTGCGCCAAGGCGCATGCGGCGATGATGCGCATGACCAACGGACTGCTCTGTGCGCTTGAGGTGCTTATGGGAGAAGTGGACGCGGCACTGCTTACAGCCATGGCATGGTCTTCCATCCGGTAGGTGGGATCCAATTATCCAGAATTCGTTAGCAAGCGCACTATTCTTTTCGACGGGCGTTAATTTAAATCGGCCTCGATCAGCCCGGCAGCGCGATCACTGCCCTGCTCAGCAGTCAGAACCTACGCCGGAGCAAACGTGGCGGACTGGGGATAATACCCACTGATGAACACGTGCAAATACGAAGCCTGAGCAGATGTGCGGCTAAGCGGTTGATCGCGCGTAAAAAATTTTCAAAACAAGTGTTGACACAACTTCGTTTCGAGCGAATAATGCGCGCCACTTGGCTACATAGCTCAGTTGGTTAGAGCATAGCATTCATAATGCTGGGGTCCGGGGTTCAAGTCCCTGTGTAGCCACCAAGTACCGAAAAATGGCTTACCGCAAGGTAGGCCATTTTTTTTGCCTGATACTCCTTCCCTTCGCCTGCCCCCTTTAGGGCTGCTCAAGCGAGACCCGGGTCACCCACGGCGTATAGTGCTCGACCTTGATCGGCAAGCTGCGCGCCAGCAGGCGCAATGCTCGCTGACTGTCATCGGTCGGCAGTAGCCCTGTGACCCGCAGTAGCTGCAAGGCCCTGGCATCAAACAGCAGGCAGCCATGATGGTTACGCGCCAGGCGCTCAAGCACCTGATCCAGTGATTGGTCGCGCACCAACAACTGATGCCGCTCCCAGGCCTGCTCCAACTCCGCTGCATCGATGCCCTGTGACACGCCAGGACCTGCCGTATCGAAGCGCAGCGTTTGCCCGGCTGCAACCGTCATGCGTTTGCCACCACTGTTGATTTCGGCCGTGCCATCGATCACCGACACATGGCTGGCATCGGGCAACTGCTCTACGAATAAACGGCCACGGTAGGTATGGACACTGCCGTGTTCGGTCAAAACCCGTAAAGGCCGTGTCGTATCCATGGCCACCTCCAAGCGGATCTCCCCTTGTACCAGGCGCACCGTACGCCCTTGGCCATCAAACTGCAGATCCACCGCCGAGCTGCCGTCCAGACTGATGCGACTGCCATCGGCCAGTGGCTGGCTGCTGCGCTGGCCATTGCTGGTACTAATGTCGGCCAGCAGGTAAGACGGTGGGAACTGCTGCAATGCCACCCCTACCGGCAACAGCAATAACGCTACCAGTGCCAGCGCCTTGATTGGCTGACGCCGCACACGTCGCCGGGCCATGTGGTCGAGGGCCGCCTGCGCAGGCTCATGGGGCGCATAGCGCAGCGCGGCGAGGTTGGCCTGCAAGCGCTCGATAGCCTCCATGTGTTCCGGGTCAGCTGCAAGCCAGACCCGAAACGCATTACGCTCGGCCGCCCCCACGTCGCCCTCCAGGCGCACCAGCCATTCGGCGGCCTCTTGCAACGCTTGCGCAGACGGTGATTTGCTCATCGGCACGCCATCTTGCCCCTCAACGCACGTTAGCCAGCACCACCGCCAGTCCTAGGCCGATCAGCGCCACACCAATCACCCGGTCGACCAGCAACTGGCGATCGAGCATGACCCGACGCAAAGATGACGAGGAAAAGAACAGCGCAACCAGGCTGAACCAGAGCCAGTGAGCCACGGACATGAACAGGCCATAACCCAGACTGGTCGCCAGCGAACTGCCCGGCTGCACCACCTGAGTGTAGGCACTGACCACGAACAGCATGGTCTTGGGGTTCAGGGCATTGGTCAGAAAACCCGAGCGAAACGCGGCGATCACCCCGAGCTGGCGGGTAGTGGTGCCGCCTTCCAGGGAAATCCGTGTGGTGTTGGTCAACGATTTATAGCCCAGATAGATCAAATAACCCGCCCCCAGCACCTTCATCGCCAGAAACAACGCCGGGGTCTGACTGATGATCAGGGCGATGCCCAGTACCGTGTACAGCACATGCACCTGTACGCCCAGGGCGATGCCCAGCGCCGCAGATAACCCAGCGCGTCGCCCAAAGGCATAACTGCTGCGGGTAACCATGGCAAAGTCTGCGCCGGGGCTGATCACCGCCAGGACAGTAAACAGGGCAACGGCAATGAGTTCGTTCACAAAAAGCTCCTCGATCTGCTAGGTAACTGCACAGATAGTTCGGTGCGATGCCATTATCGAAAGCTTCGTACAAGGCCAAAAGCGATTTATAGTGCAACAAATCCGCTAGTTTTCCTCACAGATATGAAACTGCCCGCCCTCTCCGCCTTTCGCTATTTCGATGTTGCTGCGCAGACCGAAAGCTTCGTTCGCGCCGCCGAGCTGCTCAACGTCACCCACGGCGCGGTAAGCCGCCAGGTGCGTCTGCTGGAGGAGGCGCTGGGGGTGGAACTGTTCGAGCGGCGTAACCGCGCAATCTTTCTCACCCCAGCCGGTCGTGCGCTGCACGGCACCACCTTGTCAGTGTTCGAGCAGCTGCAAGGTGCGGTGTATCGCCTGCAACAACAG
This sequence comes from Pseudomonas sp. S06B 330, assembly GCF_002845275.2. Lineage (NCBI taxonomy): Bacteria > Pseudomonadati > Pseudomonadota > Gammaproteobacteria > Pseudomonadales > Pseudomonadaceae > Pseudomonas > Pseudomonas tussilaginis. The sequence continues at coordinate 4,987,052 of NZ_CP088149.1, forward strand.
GCTCGAGAGAACGTACTGGTGTTGTCCTGCGAACCGACCATTGCGATGAAATGGCTGATTCCACGCCTGCCGGCCTTTCATGCCGCCCACCCGGACATCCATCTGCATTTGGTCGCGGCCGGTGGCCCGATTGATTTTTCCCGCAGCGGCGTCGACCTGGCCTTGCGCCGCGATGACTTTCGCTGGGATGCCGGTTTACACGCGCTGAAGATCTGTGACGAATGGGTCGGACCGGTGTGCAGCAGCAACCTGGCCCTACCGCGCCAGGGCCTGGACGGCCAGCGCTTGCTGCACAGCGCCTCGCGGCCCAGTGCCTGGAACACCTGGTTGCGCCTGACGGAAGAGTCGGCCAAAAACAGCCATCGCGCCGACTACGAGCATTTCTATTTGTGCATCCAGGCCGCCGCGGCTGGCCTGGGTGTGGCAATGGCTTCATTCCTGATGGTTCAGGACGAACTCGACAGCGGCCAGTTGCAAGCGCCGCGTGGCTTTGTACAGGACCAGTCAGCGTACTACCTGCTGTGCCCGCACCCGCTGCTTGGCGACGACAAATGCCGGCGCTTTGCCGATTGGGTCAGCGCGCAAGCAGCGGCGGGCCTGGCTCATTTGCTTTGAGGTTTATCCACAGGCACGGCGCAGAAGGATGAGCCGGCACTGAAATCCCCACCCCAGGTACGGAAACCGGCGGTGTCGATATGAATGCGCCCCGATGGGTAGCGGCCCAGCCCCATGTTCCAGGCCTTACCTTCGATCTGCCAGAACTGGCACAGCGGCGTTGGATCAGCCCAGGACGGCAGCAACACATCAACGGCGAATGCACGGGTATGTGCACTGCCGATAGCGCCGCCAGCGCAGCGATTGAGGCGCGGGTCGCGATACGCCGACACGACTTCATAACGTTTGAGTATGCCCTTATCACCCAGGGTCTTGAGCAATTGCAAGGTCGAGCGTACGGCTGGCCACTGCGTCGCCGGTGCCACTGCAAAAGGCTGCGCCGAACACAGGCGCCAATCACTGGCCGAGCGCAGCAACTGTGCGATCGGCACTATGCCATACAGCCGCGCGTCCACCAGCATTTCTCGGAAGGCCCGCGTCTGATGATCACCTGCCCACTGCGCGAACATATACAGATCACGTTCATCAGCGTGCACCGAAACGCCACTCAACAAGGTCAGTAACAATCCAGCCTGGACTGCACGCCTGTGCCATGCCCCCATCTGCACCCCCCTCCCAATTGACAGAAAATCTCTCCACTATGACCGTCCTCCCGCTATGGGGAGGTTCTGACAAGGAGTTAAGCATGTACTCGAGTGTTCGACTGCTGCTGGGCCTGACAATCCTCGGCACCAGTGCAGCGGCCGTGGCCGATGCCCAACTGAACCTGGGTAACCAGGAGCGCGTGACCCGGCTGTTCGCCTACCCCAACAACTGCACTGTGATCTGCTTTCGCAACTGGACGCTGGAACAAACCGTCGAGCACTACCTGACCCAGAGCGTGCAGCGCGACGGTTACCCCGGTGCCACGGTTCGGGTCAGCCGTGACAACGATACGCTGCATGCCGACATACAAGGTGTCCCCCCTCACTACAGCCAACCGCTGCAAGCGCTACTCGACACCGGCGAACTGGCCTATCAAGGCGCCAGTCGCCTGAACAGCGACGGCAAATGGGCCTACAACTGGAACCTGTTTCTACCGCTGGGAATGGCCTTGGAGAATCGCCGCAGCATCGAACTGCTGCACTTCCCGCCGGACTACTCGCTGACCCAGGCCCAGGATTACCTGCGCTCCAACACTACAGATCGCTGGGCAACGCTCCTGACGTTCAATGGCGTGCCCGCCGAGCATACGCCGGCTTACCAGACCATCGTCGACATCGCCCCGATTGCCGCGCCGGCCAACGCGGGCAAGGACCTGGAAGGCGTCTATGACTACTTCAAGGATTATCAGGTACGCATGGTCAAGGAAGTCACCCGCAGCCACAGTGGCACCTCACTGCCCATGGTTGCCTTCGGCGCACCGGTACGCAGCTGGATCAAGCAGCAGTACGGGCCAACGCTCAACGTGCTGGGGCTGGTCAGCATCAACCCAGGCGCCGGACACCAGGTGCCGGTGCTGGGAGCCAACCATCCGAGTGCGATCTGGTATGCCGCCGACAAAAAAAACAATGAGGACGATCAGGACAAGGCCGACCAAGCCGGCTTGAAAATGATGGGGCAGGATCTGAGCGCCGCCTGTTGGCAAGCGGGAATGGGGCGCAACCCGGCGGCGGATGCCGAGGCGACGCTACAGGCCTGTACGCAGAAATGGCAAGTAACCGCGAAGAAACAGACCTGTGAACTGTTTTTCCGCACCATTCGCGACATGACGCCGGAACAGGCCAGGGCCAAGTGCAATACCGGCGTCATGCGCCGAAGCCTGCGCACTCTGCAGTAGCCGCTGCCGCTAGGCTGCGATCGGCCGTGAAACGGCCGTCTAACCACTCACTGGTTGCGACGGCTGCGCAGTCGATCGCAGCTTCGTGCCTTGGGAGTGGCTACTGCTCACAGAACACCGTCGCATCAGTCCTGCGGACGCAACCGATACTGTGGCGGCAACTGATCCAGGCCACTGATGGTCGCGTTAAGGCTTTTCCAGCGACCATCCTTGATGCCATAGATGCAACCATGCACCGACAAGCTCTGGCCTCGGTGCCAGGCATTCTGCACGATGGTGGTATGTCCGACGTTGGCCACTTGCTGAATCACGTTCAGCTCGCACAAACGGTCAACCCGCTCTTCTTCGGTCGGCAGCTTGGCCAGCTCTACCCGGTTTTCGTAATACAGATCGCGGATCGAACGCAGCCAGCCATCGATCAAACCCAATTGGCGGTCCTGCATCGATGCCCGCACGCCCCCACAACCATAGTGGCCGGTCACCAGAATGTGCTTTACCTTGAGCACATCCACCGCGTACTGGATCACCGACAAGCAGTTCAGGTCGGTGTGCAGCACCACGTTGGCCACGTTGCGGTGTACGAACAGATCGCCCGGCAACATGCCGACGATTTCGTTGGCCGGCACCCGCGCATCGGAACAGCCGATCCAAAGGAATTCAGGTGTCTGCTGGCGAGCAAGCTTTGCAAAAAAATCCGGATCTTCCTGCTTGATCGCATCGGCCCAGCGCGCGTTGTTATCAATCAGTTCTTGTAGATCGTGCATGGTCGCTTCTCATCAGTGGTCGTTGCCTGGCTACTGTGACGCTAGTTCACTCAATCAGGGTACAGGCCATCACCAGCGCATCTTCGCGACCACCGGCAACCGGGTAGTAGTCACGGCGTCGACCGATTTCATTGAAGCCGTAACGCTCGTACAGGCGATACGCCGACTGGTTGCTGGCGCGCACTTCAAGGAAACACTCACGGCCATTGAGCTCGTAGGCGCGTTTCATCAGCTCCTCCAACAAGCGCAGCCCCAGGCCGCGCCCCTGACTCTCCGGCTTGACAGTGATGTTGAGCAAGTGCGCTTCGTCGATGATCACATTGATCACGCCATGCCCGACCTGTTGCTCGCCTTCGAACATCAGCCAGATTTCGTAAGACTTGAGCCCGTCGAGGAAGATCCCCCGGGTCCAGGGGTGGCTGAAGGCGGCGTATTCGATCTTCAGTACGGCTTCCAGATCCGCCTCGGTCATCCGGCGGAAACTGATTGTGTCACTCATCGCTTGGTTTCCAGCGCGCCATTAGCCGGCGCATGGCTTGCCAGACGTCCGCCTTGCGTTGCGGCTCGTCCATCAACAGTTCGAGGCCGGGCAAGGCCCAGGCGGTGCCCAGTCCTTCAACCGGCAACTCGCGGTAATAAGCTTCGGCATCGGCCTCGCCGGCAAAACGCACGGCAGGCAGGCCAATCAGCCATAAGCAGACACAAGGTGCTTCTTCAAGTCTGGCCTGAATAAAGCCCTGCACGAAATCGGTGGCGGCCTGCGGCCCCTGGTCGAGATTGCCGCGCACCAACAACGGCCAGCGCACCGGCTCACCAATGATCTGCGGGCTGTCGGGCAAGCCGGCGGCGCGCAGCATGTCTTTGAGCAACAGATAAGAAGGGTCGCGACTCTGGAACGGTTCACCAGTGGCCAGCTCAACCAACAACAGGCAACTGCCGGCTCGCAGCAACTGCAGCGCAAAGCGCGGTGGCGACACGGGTTTCGGTTTGGCCGGAACCGGTGCGGCATCGGCCTCTTCAACCTTCTTGCTGGCCACTTTAGGCAGAGTGCCTGGACGCGGAATCTCGATCTTTGGTCGCTCGCCACTGCGCGCCACAGGCGCAGCCACTGCCACCCGAGCCGGCTCCACTGACGGCACGTCGAACTCGGGCACGCCCTCAGGCACCAGCGGTAGCAACAGCTCCGGGCGCGAAGGGGCAGCGAACGGCAGTTCGGTACGCGGCAGCCAGTGCACCACTTGCATGGCATTAAGGTAAGCGCGGCGGCGGGACTCGATTAACAAGAAAGATCGGCCATCTGTGGATAAGTCAGGGTCGATATTCTAACGTTGTTCGCCGCTGCGCGCCGCTGTTGATCGGCATAAAACCGCCCGACAGCAGCTTGAAACGATCAGGGGGTGAATCGACAGGCGCCTGATGCAGTACAATCGGCGCTTTTATTTGGCAACGAGTCGACCCGCCAATGATCGAACCCAAGCGCGTCCTGCGCGCCCTAGCCGAACACTGGGCCCTGCTTGAGCCGTTGTGCGAGCGCTTCGACGGGGGCACCCTGAGCCTCGCCGAACTGCGCCAGCAACTGGCCAACCAGCAGTTGGAGAGCACGCCCCAGGACATCACCAGCCTGCTCGACGTGTGGATTCGCCTGGATATCCTCGTACCGGTGGCCAAAAGCCCGAACCGCTTCGAGCTTAACGCGCAGATCCACGACTTCCTCGCTTACCTGCGCCGTGAACACCGCCTAGGCCTGTGCCTGGAGATCGAGGCCTACCTGCGTCACCTGGAGCGTCTGGCCGGGCACATTCAGGATGCCTTCGAGATTCGTGATGGCAACGACCTGGCGCGCCAGCTGCGTTTGCTCGACATGCGCGTACGCGATGTCCTGAAAAAACTCGACAACGACGAACAGGCGTTAGTCGCCGTGGCCGAACGGGCCAAGACCAGTGACCGGCAGATCCCCCTGCGCCAGCGGTATGCCGAAGTACTGGCGACCTGGGACGAATACGTCGAGCCGATGATCCAGTTGGTCAACGCCGACGGTGCCTTCGAGCAAGGCGTGCGCAAGGTCGAGACCGTGCTGCTGCGCTTGCTCGGTGAGCAAGCGCGCCTCGGCCACCTGGTCGATGACGACATGCTGTTGCGCACCCACGCGCGCATCCTTGAAATGCAGACCAGCGCCCAGCTGACCCTGCGCCACGCCCGCGAACTGCTGCTGCCACTGCGCGAAGAAGCACGCCGGCACAACGCCGTGACCCGCGGCGCCGCCCTGGCCCTGTCGGTCATCCGCCGCAAGGGCCTGGACGCCGTGCCTCAGGCCGCGATGCCAATGTTCACAAGGCCTCAGAGTACCTTCCTCGGCAGCGCCAGCCAGGTCGAGGCCTATGTATATGCCCTGGCCCGTTTCGAACCCAAGCCTGCGCAGTTCCCCAAGGCGCACAAGAGCCACCGGGGCGACGCCCCACGCGCACCGCGCACGGTCAAGGAAATGCTCGAACGCTGCGAAGGCGCCCTGCCGCTGCCGGACCTGATGGTCTGGCTGCTGGAACAGGAGCCCGAAGGCGCCACCGATGAGCTGCTGTACTGGTTCTCGCGCCTGTCGCGGGAAAAACGCTTTGCCCGCGAGCGCCTCGACCGCCGCGAATACCTCACCCGCGAACACCTGGTCAGCTTGCGCTCGTTCGCCCTGACATCGAGCCGCGCACCATCGCCTGAGACTACTGCGAGCCCTGCCCATGCATCTTGATCTTTCCGAACTGCCCCAGCTCGCACCGATCTTCCGCGAGCTGTTCAAGGGTTTTCATATCAGCCGCCGTGATCCGGAGCTGTACGCCCAACTGTCGAATTTCCAGGACCAGTACCGCGGCCTGTTCAAGGCCCTGGGCTTTGAGCTGGTCTGCGATACCCGTGGTTTCTACTACTTCGTCCCGGACCAGGCCGCCGCCCAGGTCAACAAGACTGCCCAGCGCTTGTCCTTGTTCACCTTCATTCTGGTTGAGCACCTGGCCGACCAGGGCCGTGACCCAATGTCGGTGCTCGACGGTGGCAGCCTGGGCCGCGATGAACTGCCGTCGATGCTGGAGAAATACCGCGACCTGTTCATCCAGGCCGAAGTACAGACTCCCGACGAGCTGGAAGAAAAGATCATGCGCCGCATGACCCAGCTCGGCTTTGCCCACGAAGAGAACGGCATCTACCGCTTCCTGCCGCCGATGCACCGCTTCCTTGATGTCTGTCTCTCGGTGCAGCAGGACCGTGACCTCGCCGCCAGCCTGCACAGTGCTCTGCCGCTGCCAACGCCGGTACTGGTCGAAGAAGAGAGCCCGGAGGAGCTTAACCGCACCGACGACCCGCTCGACCTGAGCCCGTTCGAAGAAAGTGAAGAAGACGCCTTGGCCCGGGCCATCGCCGAAGAGCAACAGGAGATTGATGCATGAGCCAGGAACGCTACGGCATTCGCCGCTTCGCACTGCTCAACACCGCCGGCTACAGCCTCGGCCTGTTCCCCCTGGAACACCCGCTGTCGGTCTACGGTGCCAACAACCTGGGCAAGTCCGCCTCGATCAACGCCCTGCAGTTCCCGATCCTGGCGCGCATGTCGGACATGAGCTTCGGCAAGTACAGCCTGGAACAGTCACGGCGCTTCTACTTCGCCAGCGATACCAGCTACATCCTCTGCGAGGTCAACCTGCCTCACGGCCCACATGTGATCGGTGTGGTCGGGCGCGGCCCGGGTGGCGGTTTCGGTCACCAGTTCTTCGCCTATGCCGGTGAGCTGGACCTGGGCCACTACCAGAAGAATGACACCTGCCTGCGCCAGAAGGAGCTGTTCAACAACCTTGAGCGCAACGGCCTCAAGGCCTACGAACTCAAGCCCGACGAACTGCGGCGCCTGCTGGTCGGTGGCCATACCTCGATCCCGCTGGACCTGACGCTGATCCCGCTGCGGTCCACCAGCGAGCAGAGCCTGAAAACCTTCCGCGCGCTGTTCATCAACCTGCTGCACATGCGCGAGATCACCGCCGCCAAACTCAAGCAGTTGTTCCTCGATGCCTTCGAGCACAGCCTGCGTTCAGGCAGCGTCGACTACATCGCCGCGTGTGAAGAAGCCTTCCGTGATGTTCGACGCATGGAACAGGACTACAACTCGCTGGTTGCCGCCGGACCACTGGTAGAAGCCTTGGCCAACGGTGTAGCCCAGCGCGACATCCTGCGCGGCAAGCTGCACCGGTTGTCACCCCTGCTCGACTCGCTGCTCGGCACCTGGCAGGACTACGCCAGCGCCCGCAAGGAAGAGCTGGTGATCCAGGCCGAGCACTACAAGAACGAACAGGACAGCCTGCAGAACGACCAACGCGGTGGCACCCAGGAGCTGATGCGCCTGGAGCGGGAAATCACTGGCGTGCAACGCTGGCTTGGCGAGCTGTCGGTGCTCAAGCACCGCTTTGCCCTGGTCGACGACGTCAAGGTTCTGGAACAGCAACTGCTGGCTGCCAAGGACGCCCACGACGAACTGGCCGGCGCCCTGGCCCAGTCCCGTCAGTTCAGCGCTGAAGACCTCGAAGAGCGTCTGCGCGACCTGGAAAAGCGTCTGAAGTCGGTCAAGCAACAGCTCGATCATGCCGACAACAACAGCTACGCCCGTCTGCGCGAAGAATTCTCGCAACAGGATGTCGAGCGTCTGATGCGTCTGTTCAACGGCGCCCTGTTCAGCCTGCCTTTGGGCGAGCGTGGCATCGAGCTGGATGACAGCGACGTCTGGGTCAAATCCCTGGAAGCAGTCCTCGACGGTTTCAAAGGTGAGCGCTTTGAAGCACCCGGTCTGTCCATCGACCTGACCCACATCGAGCCTCCTGCCCTGCAGGCCTTGGCTGACCGTGCCGCCCTGCGTGACCAGAAGGAACGCCTGGAGAAAGAGCTCAAGCAGCTCAAGACCCAGCAAGCCGTAGCCGCCGACCGCGCCGCGAGCAAGACCCAGACTGAAGCGCTGTACCAGCAGGTGCTGGACGCGCAAAAGGCCCTGGAAGATTTCCGCCGCAGCCAGACCCTGGCCGCCGAGGAAGGCGACAAGCTCGAGCAACTGGCGCAGATGGAAGCCGCTCAGGACGAACTCAAACGCTCCAGCGACGCTTTCACCGAACGCGTCCAGCAACTGTCGGCCAAGCTGCAACTGGTCGGCCGCCAGATCGCCGACATGGAAGCCAAGCAGCGCACCCTCGATGACGCCCTGCGCCGCCGCCAGCTGCTGCCGGCCGACCTGCCGTTCGGTACGCCGTTCATGGAGCCGGTCGACGACACAATGGACAACCTGCTGCCGCTGCTCAACGACTACCAGGACAGCTGGCAAGGTCTGTTGCGCGTCGACGGTCAGATCGAAGCGCTGTACGCCCAGGTGCGCCTCAAGGGTGTGGCCAAGTTCGACAGCGAAGACGACATGGAGCGTCGCCTGCAACTACTGATCAATGCTTACTCGCACCGTACCGAAGAAGCCCTGACCCTGGGCAAGGCGCGCCGTGCGGCCGTCACTGACATCGCTCGGACCCTGCGCAACATTCGCAGCGACTACGACAGCCTGGAACACCAACTTGCCTTGTTCAACCGCGAGATCAACAAACGTCAGGTGTCCAACCTGCAGAGCTTCCGTATTGTCCTGGCACCGAACAAGGAAGCGCTCAAGCATATCGACCAGATCATCCACAGCGCTGGCCAGTACGAAGAAGGCGAGACGCTGTCGGTGTTCGACCTGAGCGCCAGTGCCGAGCAGGACAACAAGAACGAAGAGGCCAAGGAATACCTGGCGCGACTGGTAGCAGCGAACCACAACCAGTTGGGCTTGAAGGACCTGTTCGAACTGGCCTTCGAGATCACCAAGGTCGGTGGTCAGCCGGTCATCCACACCGACATCGACGGCGCGGCATCCAACGGCACCACCATGACCATCAAGGCGCTGACCAACATGTACTTGTTGCTGCACTTGATGGACCGTGACCTGGCCGGTCGTGTGCGCCTGCCGTACTACCTGGACGAAGCGGCCGACATCGACGAACGCAACCAGGCAGCGCTGCTGGAAACCAGCTTGCAGTTGGGCTTTGTGCCGATTCTGGCAAGCGTGAAACCCCAGGTCTCGGCACATGTCGCCATCGACCTGGAAGGCGGCAGCGGCCCGAACGGGATCTACATCGACGAGGCGGACTGGAAGTACATCAGCCGCCGCGATGTGGAGAAGCCAGTGGTGCGCGAAGAAGAGGAAGAAGCTTCGGTCTGAAGCCTCTTTCGGGGGCCTTTCAGGCCCCATCGCCGGCAAGGCCGGCTCCCACAGGGCCCTTGTGGGAGCTGGCCTTGCCAGCGATGCGGTCACCCCAGTGTTACTGAGCCCACGGTAAGATCGGAATCGCCGTCACCGCATTCTGCGGGCTGCCTTCAATCAAGCGATCCGAGTACACCAGATAGACCAGGGTATTGCGCTTCTTGTCGAGAAAGCGCACCACCTGCATGGTCTTGAACACCAACGAGGTGCGCTCCTTGAATACCTCGTCACCGTCCTTGAGCTGTTCCTTGAAGCGAATCGGCCCCACCTGGCGACAGGCGATCGAGGCTTCCGCACGGTCCTCGGCCAAGCCCAGGCCACCCTTGACGCCACCGGTCTTGGCACGCGACAGGTAACAGGTCACCCCTTCCACTTTCGGATCATCAAACGCTTCCACGACGATGCGGTCGTTTGGTCCGACAAACTTGAACACCGTCGAGACCTGGCCAATTTCTTCGGCCGAGGCCAGCACCGGCAACGCCAGCAGCGCGGCTGTCACTATTCCTTTGAACACAATTACTTCCTCAGACCAGGATCAGGTTGTCGCGGTGTACCAGCTCCGGCTCGGCGCTATAGCCCAGCAGGCTTTCAATGGCTTCCGACGACTGACCAATGATTTTTTGCGCCTCCAAGGCGCTGTAGTTGGCCAGGCCGCGAGCGACTTCCAAACCATCGGGACCGACGCAGACAACCATTTCGCCGCGGCGGAAGCTGCCCTGCACAGTCTTGACCCCAACCGGCAGCAGGCTCTTGTTGGCTTGGCGCAAGGCCTTCACCGCACCGTCGTCGAGCACCAGGGTGCCACGGGTCTGCAGATGCCCGGCCAGCCACTGCTTGCGCGCAGCCAGCATGCCGCGCTCAGGCGACAATAGGGTACCCAAGCGCTCGCCAGCCTTGAGGCGATCCAGCACGCGCTCCAGACGACCACCGACGATGATGGTGTGCGCTCCGGAACGCGCTGCCAGGCGTGCAGCGCGCAGCTTGGTCTGCATGCCGCCACGACCCAGCGCACCACCGGTACCACCGGCCACGGCATCCAGGCTCGGATCATCGGCACGGGCTTCGTAGATCAGTTGCGCATCAGGGTTGTTGCGCGGGTCGGCATCGAACATGCCGTCGCGGTCGGTGAGGATCACCAACAGGTCGGCTTCGACCAGGTTGGCGACCAGCGCGGCCAGGGTGTCGTTGTCACCGAAACGGATTTCGTCGGTGACCACCGTGTCGTTCTCGTTGATTACCGGCACGACGCCCAGCTCGACCAAGGTGCGCAAGGTGCTGCGCGCATTGAGGTAACGCTTGCGGTCGGAGAGGTCATCGTGGGTCAGCAGAATCTGCGCCGTGTGCCGGCCATGCTCGGCAAAGCTCGACTCCCAGGCCTGCACCAGGCCCATCTGGCCGATCGATGCTGCAGCCTGCAGCTCGTTCATCGCACTCGGTCGCTTGGCCCATCCCAGGCGGCTCATCCCGGCGGCAACCGCCCCGGACGACACCAGCACCAATTCAACACCAGCCTCATGCAACGCCACCATCTGCTCGACCCAGACACCCATGGCCGCGCGATCCAGGCCCTTGCCATCTGCTGTCAGCAGGGCACTGCCGATCTTCACTACCCAGCGCTGCGCACCCGTCACCTTGCTCCGCATCTTCTTCCAACCTATAGAGATCTTTAGATACTAAAACGCCGCTCCAGAGAGCGGCGTTTAGTGTACTGCAACGAATCAGTCGCGCACGTAAATGATTTCCGGACCGTCTTCGTCGTCATCATCCCAATCGTCGTCATCGTCGTCGCCGATGTCATGCACGCTCTTGACGCCACTGCGGCGCAGGGCGCGGGCATCGTCCAGGGCTTGCAGCTGGGCACGGGCTTCGTCTTCGATGCGCTGATCGAGGTCTGCCAGCTCTTCGGCGTAAGCCGGGTCGTTGGCCAGACGGTCGGCGCGGTCTTCGAGGTAACGCATGATGTCGCGGCTGAGCTGCTCGGTGCCCTGCTTGGAGATGGCCGAGATCACGTAGACCGGACCTTCCCACTGCAGACGCTCGACCACTTCCTTGACGCGCTCGTCACGCTCATCGTCCATCAGCATGTCGGTCTTGTTCAGGACCAACCAACGATCACGCTCGGCCAGCGACGGGCTGAACCGGGTCAGCTCATTGACGATGACTTCGGCGGCATCGGCACTGCTACTTTCATCCAGCGGTGCGAGGTCGACGAGGTGCAGCAACAGACGGGTACGCGCCAGGTGCTTGAGGAAACGGATACCCAGACCCGCACCGTCAGAGGCGCCTTCGATCAGGCCGGGAATGTCGGCGATAACGAAGCTCTTCCAACGGTCGACGCTGACCACACCCAGGTTTGGCACCAGGGTGGTGAACGGGTAGTCGGCGACTTTCGGCTTGGCGGCCGAAACCGAACGGATGAAGGTACTCTTGCCAGCGTTCGGCAAGCCCAGCAGGCCGACGTCGGCCAGCACTTTCATTTCCAGTTTCAGGTCACGCTGTTCGCCTGGCTTGCCCGGCGTGGTCTGGCGTGGTGCACGGTTGGTACTGGATTTGAAGCGGGTGTTGCCCAGGCCGTGCCAGCCGCCCTGAACCACCATCAGCTTCTGCCCAGGCTTGACCAGGTCGCCGATGACTTCCTGGGTCGCGGAGTCGATCACGGTGGTGCCGACCGGGACGCGCAGAATCAGGTCGTCGCCCTTCTTGCCGGTGCAGTCGGTGCTGCCGCCGTTGGAGCCGCGCTGGGCTTCGAAGTGACGGGTGTAGCGGTAGTCGACCAGGGTATTGAGGTTCTCGTCGGCCACCATGAACACCGAACCACCGTCGCCACCGTCACCGCCGTTAGGACCACCGTTCTCAATGAATTTTTCGCGGCGGAAGCTCATGCAACCGTTACCGCCATCACCGGCTTTGACCCGGATCGATACTTCGTCAACAAACTTCATAAAAATCGCCTCTCGTCAGCTGGACGAGCTGAGTGACACAAAGACATAAGGCTCTTGCAAAAGTGAGCGCGGCGGCCCCGTCACGACAGTAACAACCCACGCCGGCAGCCCATACAAACAGTTTTGCAAGAGACTCACCCCACAAACGAAAAAGCCCCGTCGCGAGACAGGGCTTTTCCAGCGTCAACGCGATCAGGCCGCGACGATGCTCACGTAACGACGACCGAAGGCGCCTTTTACTTCAAACTTGATCTTACCCTCGATCTTGGCGAACAGGGTGTGATCCTTGCCCATGCCAACGCCGTAGCCAGCGTGGAACTGGGTGCCGCGCTGACGCACGATGATGTTGCCAGGAACGATAGCCTGGCCGCCATACATCTTCACGCCAAGGCGTTTGGCTTCTGAGTCGCGACCGTTACGGGTACTACCACCAGCTTTTTTGTGTGCCATGGTTCAATTCTCCAGAAATGGGGATTTAGGCGATTACGCCGAAATACCGGTGATCTTGATTTCGGTGAACCACTGGCGGTGGCCCATACGCTTCATGTGGTGCTTACGGCGGCGGAACTTAATGATGCGCACTTTGTCGTGACGACCTTGGGAGATCACTTCAGCGACAACTTTAGCACCAGCAACGACTGGAGCGCCGATGTTCACGTCGTCGCCATTGGCAACCAACAGAACGCGGTCGAAAGTCACGGATTCGCCAGTGGCGATTTCCAGTTTTTCGATTTTCAGGTATTCACCTTCGGCGACTTTGTACTGCTTGCCACCGGTAACAATTACTGCGTACATGGTATTTCTCCGATAATCCTGCTCACCCAGCTCTTTATAGGAAGAGTATTGGCTGGCATGGCTGCATAGGGCTGGAACGGCCCAGTGCAATTGCGTAAGGCAGGTGCTGCCCAGGAAGTTCAGGGTGCGCGATTGTACGCAACGCGCCCGCCCCTTGCAAGTCCCGACCCTAGCCTGCCGGGACCGCGCCTTGACACGCCGGGACCCGCGACCTAGCATGCCGCGCAACCTTTATGGAGCACCTGTGGCCGATGCAACCCCAAGCTTTCTACCGCGCGGTAGCGGACGACTTCAGCGCCGTTGACGAGATTATCAAGAAACAGCTGACTTCGCGTGTACCGCTGGTATCGAAAATCGGCGACTACATCACTTCAGCCGGTGGCAAGCGCTTGCGCCCGCTGTTGGTGCTGCTGTGTGGCAAGGCCCTTGGTCGCGAAGGCGACGACGTGCGCCTGTTGGCTGCCACCATCGAGTTCCTGCACACCGCCACCCTGCTGCACGACGATGTCGTCGACATGTCTGGCATGCGCCGCGGCCGCTCCACGGCCAATGCCCTGTGGGGCAACGCGCCGAGCGTGCTGGTCGGTGACTTTCTCTATTCGCGCTCGTTCGAGATGATGGTCGAGCTGGGCTCGATGCCCGTCATGCAGATCCTGTCCAAGGCCACCCGGGTCATCGCCGAAGGCGAAGTCCTGCAGCTGTCCAAGGTTCGCGACGCCAGCACCACCGAAGAAGTCTACATGGACGTCATCCGCGGCAAGACTGCGATGCTGTTCGAGGCCTCGACCCACAGCGCTGCCGCCCTCGCCCAGGCTACCCCTGAGCAGAGTGAAGCCCTGCGCACCTTCGGTGATCACCTGGGCGTAGCCTTCCAGCTAGTCGACGACCTGCTCGACTACAAGGGCGATGCAGCGACCCTGGGCAAGAACGTCGGTGACGATCTGGCCGAAGGCAAGCCAACCCTGCCACTCATCTACACCATGCGCGAAGGCACCGCCGAACAAGCTGCGCTGGTGCGTCAGGCGATTCAGAAAGGCGGCATCGAAGACCTCGAAAGCATCCGTGCTGCAGTCGAGGCCTCCGGTTCCCTGGACTACACCGCACAACTGGCTCGCGACTACGTGGCCCGCGCCATCGCCTGCCTGAACGTGCTACCAGCCAGCGAATACCGCGATGCGCTGGTAGAACTGAGCGAATTCGCCGTCGCCCGTACCCACTGATCCTGCCCCGCGGCCCATCGCTCGATGGGCCCGATTAACCTCTGACGGACAAAACCCTATACAATGTAGGTTTTGTACCTGTACGTCTTGAGGAACCCTAGTGAGCACTTTGCCACCCTGCCCTAAATGCAACTCCGAATACACCTACGAAGACGGCACTCAGCTGATCTGCCCTGAGTGCGCCCATGAGTGGTCCGCCGCCGGTGACGCCGAGGTAGTGAGCGATGAAGCGGTCAAGAAGGATTCGGTAGGCAACGTCCTGCAGGACGGCGACACCATTACCGTGATCAAAGACCTGAAGGTCAAGGGCACCTCGCTGGTGGTCAAGGTCGGCACCAAGGTCAAGAACATCCGCTTGTGCGATGGCGACCACGATATCGATTGCAAGATCGACGGCATCGGCCCGATGAAGCTGAAATCGGAATTCGTCCGCAAGGTCTGAATGCCCATGGTTTCGGGGCTGGCAATCAGCCTCGAACCACCTCGCTGCACCATTGGGCAATTTTTTGCCAATAGCCCCTTGCTATTTTGATAATAAGAATTATTCTCATTGGACGCTTCCAAGGAGAATAGCCATGACTTATCTGATCGACGCCTGGCTTGACCGCCCCCATCCGTACTTGCGCATCCTGCATCGGGAAACCGGTGAAGTCTGTGCCGTGCTTGAAGAAGAAGCACTGGACGAGCTGCGCGACCAGGGTGACCTGGACCTCAATGGTTTGAATTCGAGCGAGCCTATTGTGCTCAAGGAACTGGTGAGGAACCTGTTCCTGTTCTGCTATGCGCGGGCGTTGCGCCCAGGTGGTGGGGCCGAATGGAACTGAAAAGGCATCGCTGGCAAAGCCAGCTCCCACAGAGACCCCGTTGATCTTCAGATCAGTGCAATCTTTGTTGGGAGCCAGCCTTGCCGGCGATGAGGGCCTTACAGTACGTCGAGCAGCTCGACGTCGAACACCAGAACGCTGTGCGGCGGGATGCTGCCAACGCCCTGAGCGCCGTAGGCCAGCTCGCTCGGAACGTACAGGCGCCATTTGCTACCGGCGTTCATCAGTTGCAGGGCTTCGGTCCAGCCAGCGATCACGCCGCCAACCGGGAACTCTGCTGGCTGGCCACGCTCGTAGGAGCTGTCGAACACGGTGCCGTCGATCAGGGTGCCATGGTAGTGAGTGCGAACGGTGTCGTCACGGCTAGGCTTGGCGCCTTCACCTGCGGTCAGCACTTCAAATTGCAGACCCGAGGCCAGGGTGGTGATGCCGTCACGCTTGGCGTTTTCAACCAGGAAGGCCTTACCTTCGCCAGCAGCGGCTTCAGCCTTGGCTGCAGCTTCAGCCTGCATGATTTCGCGGATGACCTTGAAGCTGGCCGACAGGTCTTCTTCGCTAACGCGGCTGGCCTGACCATTGAAGGCGTCGGTCAGACCGGCCAGGATGGCGTCCAGGCTCACGCCCGGTGGCGGGTTGTCACGCAGTTGGCCACCCAGCTGACGGCCAATACCGTAGCTGACGCGAGTTTCGTCGGTAGACAGATTGATTTCGGACATTTGCTTGCTCCGCAGCAGGGCGCATGACAACCGCGCCCTTTATGAAAAGGGCGAGCAGCCTAGCACACTGCGGCGTGGCAGTTCAGCTACCAGGCAGAACGCCGGGGCATCGGTATTTTCAGGTCGCCATCACCGGTGCTACTGCCTCCGCACATCTCGTCATCCATCGACCAGTGCACCAGGTGTACCGGCACGGCAGGCAAGCCATTGAGCAGGCGCTGCGCATCGACCACTGAATGGACTTTCAGGCGCTCGCCACGTGCATCTGAGAGTGGATGGGCATGACCTTTAACCCGGGCCTCAAGAATGAAATCTCCGCCCTCGATGGCTATCAGGTTGAGTTCTTCGACATGACCGGCCTTGGCCTCGGTGTTCAGTTGTTGAAGGTTCATTGCGATACCTCGTGACTGGCACTTCGAGTGACGGTTCATTTTTTGTACAACCACGACCAAAGCACAAGCCAAAACGCAACCGCCCGTCCGTTTTGCAACGGACGGGCGGCAGATTACTGCACCAGCGGTCGATCAGTGCTTGGTGACCTTGTCCAGGTAGCCCATGGCAAAGGCTGAGACCACGAAAGTCATATGGATGATCACGTACCACATCAAGTACTCAGTCTCGATGTTGCGCGCATCCATGAACACCCGCAGCAGATGGATCGAGGAAATCGCCACGATGGAGGCAGCGACTTTCATCTTCAGCGAAGATGAGTCCATCTTGCCCAACCAGCTGAGCTTCTCTTTGTCTTCGTCGATATCCAGTTGCGAGACGAAGTTCTCGTAACCGGAGATCATCACCATCACCAGCAAGCCACCGACCAGAGCCATGTCGATCAGCGACAGCAGCACCAGGATCAGGTCGGCTTCAGCCAGGGCGAAGACGTTGGGCAGGACGTGGAAGATCTCCTGAAAGAACTTCAGTGCCAGCGCCAGCAGGCCCAACGACAGACCAAAATAGATCGGGGCGAGCAGCCAGCGCGAGGCATACATCGCATTTTCGATAATACGTTCCATTGAAAACTCGTCAGGTGGCGAAAAAAGCGAGCGCGAGTATAACAGCCAGGCATGACAGAAAAAGCCCGTGGCACGCTGCCACAGGGGCTGTGTTGGGCATGGTGCAGGTGAGTCCGGATGAACGCTTCAGGTTTCCGGATGGAACTGGAAATCACCGACGTGATGTACACGTTCACCATTGATCCGACGAAGCTGGGCTTGCAGATGCACGCACCAGATCTGCGGGTCATCAGCCACTTGGTAACCGTGCAGGGTTAGGCTATCGACAATCGCGTCGAGTACCGACTCAGCCACAAAGGGTCCATGAAACGGCCCTTGGGCCTTGATCGCAGACGGTTGCTCGCCAGCCATACCGGCGGCGAACAGGAGGGTCCACATGCCGTTGTCACCGGCCAGTGGGCGAATACTGCATTCAATGCGGGTCACCAGGCCCAGGCATTGGCGAGTGAGGCTGAGGCTGCGCGGCATGGCGACGATCCTCGGTAAAACCCTTGTTCAGCCTTACAGGCAAGGCTGTTTCGTTCCTGTAATGACTACAATCCCTGAAGTGAAGAATAGAAGAAATCTACTGTCGCGTGGAAAAACCGGCGCCGAGCGGTCATGGTCGCTGCGGCGCCGATAATTTGACTCAGGTCGGTTTTACTTGGGCCAAGGCTTGCTCGGCCTGTTCTTTCTCGGCCTCTTTGAGGTCTTCTTCACTGATCATCTCGGCGATGACCCGCAAGCGCTCGACCACGCGGGCGTTGACACTACCCTCAGGAAATTCACCCTCTTCATCCGGCTCACCGGCCGGCTCGCCGACCAGCAGGCTCAACGCCTCGTCCGCCTGACTCACGGCATAGACGTGGAACATCCCGGCCCGCACCGCCTGCAGCACCCGTTCATCGAGCATCAGGGTGGCGACGTTAGCTTTCGGAATGATCGCGCCCTGCTCACCCGTCAGGCCTCGCGCCTCACAGAGCCGGAAGAAGCCTTCGATCTTCTCGTTGACCCCTCCGACCGCCTGTACTTCACCAAACTGGTTGATCGAACCAGTGATGGCGAAACACTGCTTGAGCGGAGTTTTCGACAAGGCCGAGATCAACGTGCAAGCCTCACCCAGCGAGGCACTGTCACCGTCCACGTAACCGTAGGACTGTTCCAGGGCAATACTCGCCGAAATCGCCAGAGGGAACTCCTGGGCATAGCGACTGCCCAGGTATCCGGTGAGGATCATCACCCCCTTGGAGTGAATCGGCTGGCCGAGGTTGACCTCACGCTCGATGTCGACGATGCCACTGCCACCGGGGTACACCGTTGCAGAGATCCGCGCAGGTATCCCGAAGGCCGAGTCACCAACTTCCAGCACGGTCAGGCCATTGCACTTGCCGACTGCAGCCCCTTCGGTGTCGATGAGGATGATTCCGGCGAGCATGTCGTCGAGAATCCGCGCCGAAACTCGACCTGTGCGGGTGGCCTTGGCCTTGAGTGCCCGTTCGATATGGCCAACATCGGTCATCTCATCGTTGGCCAGGTGACGAATGAAGTCCGCCTCGCTGACCAGCTGGAACAAGTCGCCGATACGCGCCGACAAGCGCCCCTGGTGTTCGGCCAGGCGTGCGCTGTAGGTTGCCAGGCGAGCCACGGCATCTGCGCTCAAAGGCGCCATACCCTCCTCGCTGGTGCGGGTCTTGAGCAACTGGGCGAACTGCTCCAGGCTTTCGTCGACCATGGGGATGTCTTCGTCGAAGTCGACCAGTACCCGGAACATTTCCTGGAAGTCCGGATCATGATCTTGCAGGGCGTAATACAACTGACGCGAGCCGATGATCACCACTTTAATGTTCAGCGGGATCATTTGCGGATTGAGGGTGACGGTGGCCAGGCGGCCGTATTCACCCAGCGGTGACTCCATCTTCAGCTTGCGCGATTGCAAGGCACGCTTGAGCGCATCCCAGACAAAAGGCTCGCCGAGCATCTTCTCTGCTTCAAGAATCAGGAAACCACCATTGGCCCGGTGCAAGGCGCCGGGGCGCAACTGACGGTAGGTGGTGTAAAGCGCGCCCTGGTCGGTGCTGTATTCAATCCGACCAAACAGATTGTCATAGGTTGGGTGCGGCTCAAACACTACCGGCGCACCACCACTTACGTGATGGCCGACGACCAGGCTTGGTGCGTATTGCTCCTCAAGCAGTTTGCGCGCCTGGGCGTCGGTCTTGCTGTCATCGACCAGTTGCTCGACCACTGTGCGTAGCAGGTAAACCTGCATGCCCTGCAAGTAGGCGCAGACCGCAGCATTTTCTGCGTACTTTTCAGACAGCGGTGCCAGCAGCGGCTGAAGCGCCAGGGTGATGGTTTCCTCATTCAACTGACGCAGTTGATTGTTCGACTCACGCTTCCACTGCGGCAGACTGGCCAACTCTTCGTTGAGACGCTCCTCCAGGGCGGCGATGTCGTCGTGGAAGCGTTCGCGGTCGGCTTCCGGCAACTGGGCAAACTCCGCCTCATCCAGTGCCTTGCCATCGGCCATTGGAGTAAATGCAACGTTGCTGCTGTCGCGGTACAGGGCGACGTCTTTTTCCAGCGAGGCGCGTTCAATCACATCCAGGGCGCGGTCATAACGCTGGTTGAAGGCACGGTCGATGGCACTCTTCTTCTGCTGGTAGGACGGGTGTTCAAACACCGCCGGAAACGTTGCCAGCAGGTTGTCGATCAGGCCGCCAATGTCGCTGATGAAAGCACCGGCGCTGCCGGGTGGCAGTTCCAGTGCCCGCGGCTCACGTGGTTCGTCGAAGTTATTGACGTAGACCCAGTCCGACGGCGTCTGCAGGCGCTTGCCTTCGGCCTTGAGGTAACGTTTGACGAACGAGAAACGCCCTGTACCGGGCTCGCCCATGACAAATACGTTGTACCCAGGACGCGGCATGGCGACGCCGAACTGCAGCGCTTCGACAGCACGTTCCTGGCCAAGCACACCGCGAAAAGGCTCCAGATCATTGGTGGTGGAAAAGGCGAACTGTTCGGCGGAAAACGGCCGGGTCAAGGCTTCTGGCGCAAGACGCAGGCTCGCAGCAACAGGATCGGGCATCGGGCTTCCTTACTTCGGCGGGGCAGATGACGGCATTCTGGCGCCGCCTGCACGCGTGTTGCAAGGCTCATCGGCACAATACTTCGCAGGGTCGAAAACCCGATCCACGTCAATATTCTCAAGCAATTTTTGGCAATAAATCACGGAACCCTTAGATCGTGCCTAAACTCCATTACTGCGCGGCTGGGTAAACAACCGACCCGCCCCTGGTAAACGCTCCCGAAGCCAAGCCAGACAACCCTGACCTTTGGTATGTACGACTAGAAAGAGAACAAACGCTATGAAACGGATTCTTCTGGGTACTCTGTTCACCGCGGTATCACTCAATGCCATGGCTCAGGCCCCTGGCGGACCGGACTGCGGCTGGGGCAACATGCTGTTCGAGGGCCAACGCGGCACCCCTGCTCACTTCCTCGCCTCCACCACCAACGGCACCTCCGGCAACGCCACCTTCGGCATGACCTCAGGCACCAATGGCTGCTCGACCAACTCGGCGCTGACCTACGGTGGTAAATCCTGGTTCGCCATGAACGGCATGATGAACGAGCTTTCCGAAGACATGGCCATGGGCAAAGGTGAAGCGCTGACCACCTATGCTGTAGTGCTCGGTGTCGCTCCAGAAGACCGTGCGCACTTTGCCGCTGTCACTCACCAACACTTCCAGGAAATCTTCAAGACGGCGGATGTGACTGCCGAAGATGTCCATACCAACACCCTGGCGGTGCTGAAAAGCGATCCACGCCTGGCAAAATACGCAACCCAGGCTTAAGCTCGGCCCACCCGCCCCTGACCGGGGCGGGTTGTTTCCTGCCTCTATCGGCATCATTCAGACTTAGTTGCCCGACATGCTCAAACGCCTTGCCTACCTGGCGCTCTGTGCCTGCGCCCCGCTGCATGCTGCTCCCTCGTTCGATGACCCGCGTCTGGCGCAACTGGCTGCTGACCACTATTGGATTTCCCTGGGTCACTATGAAACGGCCAAGCTCGGTGGCTGGCGCAGCTATGTCGATGATCGGCGCTTTTTCCTCGCCGAAGACGGTGCCCACCATCCCGATCAAGAGTTACGCGCCACTGTTCGCGCGCTTTATGCGCCGGCCAGTCTCGGCGATAAACATGCCCAGTGTGTATTCCCGGCGCGAACGCGCTGGCTGCGCGAACAACTGCAGCTCGATGACCTGCCCGCACCGGACTGCAAGGAATTCACCCAGTGGTACAAGGACGTCTCGCCGCATAGCGCGGTGATGATCTTCCCCGCAGCCTACCTCAACAGCCCTTCGTCGATGTTCGGTCACACCCTGTTGCGCATCGACCAGGCTGACGTGCAAAGCAACGACACCGCCCTGCTCAGCTATGCGATCAACTTCGGTGCCTACATCGAAGGCAACGACAACAGCATCCTTTATGCCTGGAAAGGCCTGATGGGCGGCTATCCGGGCCTGTTTGCCCTGGTGCCTTATCAGGAAAAACTCTCCGAGTACCGCAGCCTGGAAAACCGCGACCTGTGGGAATACCGACTGAACCTGACACCGGAGGAAACCGGGCGCATGGTCGAACATATCTGGGAACTCAAGCAGATCCAGTTCGACTATTTCTTCTTCGATGAAAACTGCTCCTACCGCCTGCTCGAATTGCTCCAGGTGGCTCGCCCGAGCCTGGACCTGACCTCACAGTTCCCGCTGACCGCAATCCCCACCGACACGGTCAAGGCGGTCAAGCAGTCCGGCCTGGTGGAGCGAATCGACTATCGCCCATCGCGCGAGCGTGAACTGCTGGAGCGCGCCAAGCCGCTCAGCACTGATGAGCAGCAACAAGTACTGGCGGTCAGTGCCGATACCGCTTACCTGCAAAATCCCGAATTCACCGCCCTGCCCCGCGATCGCCAAGCACTGGTGCAAGACGCTGCGTATCGCCTTGAACGCTACCGGGCCAATGGCCGGGAACGCGATCCGGCGCGCACCAAGCGCAGCTTCGAATTGCTGCGGGCAATCAACCGCAATCCACCACCAGCGCTGGACATCGAGCGCCCGGGGCTGCCCGAGGACGGCCACCAGTCGCGCACCTGGCAGCTGGGCGCGGGCACCCGCGAGGATCGCGCCTTTGCTGAATACGGGCTGCGCATGGCCTACCACGACCTCAACGACAACGCCTACGGTTTCCCGCTGGGTGCCCAGATCGAGATCCTCCAGCTAAAGGTGCGCCAGTACGAAAACAACGACTGGCAGGTGCAGCGCTTTGACCTGGCCACCATCCGCTCGCTGACACCGCGCAACGATCTGCTGCAGCCTTGGTCTTGGCAGGTTACTGGCGGCCTTGAGCGGGTGCTGGGCAAGCATGAGGACGAAGTGCTGGTCAGTCACGTCAATGGCGGCGCGGGCGGCACCTGGCAACTGGCTGACGACATGCTCGGTTTCGCCCTGGGTACGGTGCGCGTCGAACACAACAATGACTTTGCCGAGTTCATCTCCCCGGCTGCCGGCTTCAACACCGGCCTGCTGTGGCGCAATCCACTCGGTACCCTAAGCCTGGAGGCCAAGGGTGATTACTTCACCAATGGCGAAGTACGCCGTAGCCTGAGCTTGAATCAGCAGTGGGAACTGTCCCGTGACCTGGGGTTGAGGCTCAGTGCCAGGCGCGACTTCAGCCAACTGGCGAGGGCGCAGAATGAGGTGATGCTGGAATTGAAGTGGTATCACTACTGAGTCCACTCCATGGGGCTATTTACCCCAATACCGCAGTCACACCGTTTTGACGCGGCAACGACAAATCCTCCCATAGACTCTCCTTGACAATCGGAGAGTCTGGACATGCGGCGTTACTGGGTGGCGGTGTGGATAATAGTCTTGCTCACAGGTTGCCAACCAACCCACGAGCAGTTGATCAATCAAGGCTATCCCCCGGCCTATGCCGACGGCTTTGAGGACGGCTGCAGCAGCGGTCGTCAGGCTGCCGGAGTGATGGCCGGGGATTTTCGTAAGGATGTCTCCCGCTACTTGCACAATCCACAGTACGAAACCGGCTGGGACGATGGCTTGCGCCAGTGTCAGGCGATGCAGGAAAACCAGGACCTGCAGGATTATCGTGCACACCATTGGGATGAACGCGATGAGCAATGGCAGCAAGAAAAGGACCGCGATGCCGCGCGCGCCTATCGACGTAAATAGGTCGCACGCAGACAGCCAATGCAACGCGTGATGTGCAAGCATGGTCTCCTGTGAAAGGAGGCCATCATGAGCCGAGCATTCGTCAACGAAGACCAAGCTGCCGACCAGGCCGACCAGCCGGTGGAGCGCAAGGTCAGCGAACAGCCCAACTATGTCACCGCCCTAGGCCTGGCCCAATTGCAACAACGGGTCCATGCGCTGAATGCGCTGCGCAACGAACTGCAGGTTCAAGGCGAACACGCCGACAAGCAACGTCTGGCCGACGCGGAGCGTGACCTGCGTTACTTCACTGCCCGCGTCCAGAGCGCCCAGGTTGTGCCCAAGGCAAGCGCGGTGGATAAAGTGCAGATTGGCAGTCGGGTGATTTTTATCGATGAACAGAACCAGCAGCATGATGTGCAACTGGTGGGTGAAGATCAGGCCGATGCCAGCAAGGGCCTGATCAATTGGGGATCACCCTTGGGCCGCGCCCTGCTGGGTGCTGCGCCCGGTGACGAAGTGCTGTGGCGACGACCGGCAGGGGATCTGTCGATCGAGATCGTCGCCATTACCCCAGAGCCTTAAACCACGCCCTGCGCCAGCATGGCATCGGCGACTTTGACGAAGCCGGCGATGTTGGCGCCTTTGACGTAGTTGATCCGGCCGTTCTCTTCGCCGTAGTGCACACAGGCGTGGTGGATCGACTGCATGATGTTGTGCAGCTTGCTGTCCACTTCACCGGCAGTCCACAGCAGGCGCATGGCGTTCTGCGACATTTCCAGACCGCTCACCGCGACACCACCGGCGTTGGACGCCTTACCCGGTGCGAAGAGGATGCCGGCCTCGATAAAGATATCCACAGCATCGAGGGTGGTCGGCATGTTGGCGCCTTCAGCTACGCAGATGCAGCCGTTGCGCAGCAAGGTACGGGCGTCTTCGCCATTGAGTTCGTTCTGGGTTGCACACGGCAAGGCGATATCGCACGCCAGGCTCCATGGCGTCTGACCTTTGCGGAACTCCAGGCCGAAACGCTCAGCCAACTCGCTGATGCGGCCACGCTTGACGTTCTTCAGTTCCATCAGTGCATCCCACTGCTCATCGGTCATGCCGGCTTCGCAGAACAGGGTGCCTTCGGAGTCGGACAGCGAGATCACCTTGCCGCCCAGGTCCATGACCTTGCGTGCAGCGTACTGGGCGACGTTGCCGGAGCCGGAGATCGCCACGCGGCGACCGTCAATGCGCAGGTCCTGACGCTTGAGCATTTCTTCGGCGAAGTATACGCAACCGTAGCCAGTGGCTTCAGGGCGAATCAGGCTGCCGCCGTAGGTCATGCCCTTGCCGGTCAGTACCGAAGTGAACTGATTGGCCAGACGCTTGTACTGGCCAAACATGAAGCCGATTTCGCGAGCACCAACGCCGATATCACCGGCTGGTACGTCCAGGTCCGCACCGATGTGACGGTACAACTCGCTCATGAAGGCCTGGCAGAAGCGCATGACTTCAGCATCACTCTTGCCCTTCGGATCGAAGTCCGAGCCGCCTTTGCCGCCGCCCATGGGCAGCGAGGTCAGGGAGTTCTTGAACACTTGCTCGAAGGCCAGGAACTTGAGCACACCCAGGTTCACCGAGGGATGGAAACGCAGACCGCCCTTGTACGGGCCGATGGCGCTGCTCATCTGTATACGGTAGCCGCGGTTGACCTGGACCTTGCCCGCATCATCGACCCACGACACACGGAACAGGATCGCGCGCTCAGGCTCAACCATACGTTCGAGAATGCCGGCCTGAAGATAATGAGGGTTGGCCTCAAGGAAAGGCCAGAGGCTGCGCAACACTTCTTCGACTGCCTGATGGAATTCAGGCTGGGCCGGGTCGCGTTGTTTCAGGCGCGCGAGGAAATCTTCGACAGATTCGATCATGGAGACATTCACCAGAGAGAGTTGGACTTATTGGTTTTTTTCCGACTTTACCAAGAACCACTCGCACCGGAACAGGGCGACATGTCGTTTTTATGAAATTAAATGGTGCATTTGTATAAGTGTATACATTTAAAGGCGAAAAAAACGGGACCCGAAGGTCCCGTTTTTGTGCAAAACCGTGAAGGTTATGCCAGTTTTTTGTGCCGTACCCGATGCGGCTGGGCAGCGGCTTCGCCGAGACGCTTCTTGCGATCAGCTTCGTACTCGGTGTAGTTACCTTCGAAGAACACCGCTTGCGAATCATCTTCGTAAGCCAGGATGTGGGTGGCCACACGGTCCAGGAACCAGCGATCGTGAGAGATCACGATGGCCGCACCCGGGAAGTCCAGCAGGGCTTCTTCCAGCGAACGCAGGGTTTCTACGTCGAGGTCGTTGGACGGTTCGTCGAGCAGCAGGACGTTGCCACCCTCTTTTAGGGTCAGTGCCAGGTGCAGACGGCCGCGCTCACCCCCGGAGAGGTCCTTGACGAACTTCTGCTGGTCGCCACCTTTGAAGTTGAAGCGGCCAACGTAGGTACGCGACGGAATCTCGTAGGTGCCGATACGCAGTTGGTCGGAACCATCGGAGATTTGCTGGAACACGGTCTTGCTGCCGTCCAGGTCTTCACGGCTCTGGTCAACACAGGCCAGTTGCACGGTTTCACCGATCTCGATGCTGCCCGAGTCCGGCTGTTCCTTGCCCATCAGCATGCGGAACAAGGTCGACTTACCCGCACCGTTACCGCCGATAACACCGACGATGGCACCTTTTGGCATGCTGAACGACAGGTTGTCGATCAACACGCGATCGCCGTAACCCTTAGTGACGTTCTTGAATTCAATGACCTTGTCACCCAGGCGCGGACCGGCCGGGATGTAGATCTCATTGGTTTCGCTGCGCTTCTGGAATTCCTGCGACTGCATCTCTTCGAAGCGTTGCAGACGAGCCTTGGATTTGGACTGACGGGCCTTGGCGCCTTTGCGCACCCACTCCAGCTCTTCCTTCATGGCCTTTTCATGGGCCGACTGCTGCTTGGATTCCTGGGCCAGTCGATCGGACTTGGCTTCCAGCCAACCCGAATAGTTGCCTTCGTATGGAATACCAGCGCCGCGGTCGAGTTCGAGGATCCAGCCCGCGACGTTGTCGAGGAAGTAACGGTCGTGGGTGATCGCTACTACGGTGCCCGGGAAGTCGTGGAGGAAGTGTTCCAGCCAAGCGACAGAGTCGGCATCCAGGTGGTTGGTGGGTTCGTCGAGCAGGAGCATGTCGGGAGCCGACAGCAGCAGGCGGCACAGGGCCACACGGCGCTTTTCACCACCGGACAGGTGTTCGACCTTGGCGTCCCAGGCTGGCAGACGCAGGGCGTCGGCGGCGACTTCCAGTTGACGTTCCAAGTTGTGACCGTCGCTGGCCTGCAGGATCGCTTCCAGCTTGGCCTGTTCAGCGGCCAGCTTGTCGAAATCGGCATCAGGTTCGGCGTAAGCGGCGTAAACCTCGTCCAGGCGCGCCTGGGCATCCTTGATTACGCTCACCGCTTCTTCGACCACTTCACGCACGGTCTTGGTCGGGTCCAGCTGCGGTTCCTGTGGCAGGTAGCCGATGTTCAGGTCCGGCATCGGACGGGCTTCGCCGTCGAACTCTTTGTCGACGCCGGCCATGATTTTGAGCAAGGTGGATTTACCCGAGCCGTTCAGGCCGAGCACGCCGATCTTGGCGCCGGGGAAAAACGACAGGGAGATGTTCTTCAAAATTTCCCGCTTCGGCGGGACAACTTTGCCCAGCCGATGCATGGTGTAGACATATTGAGCCATGGAAAAACCTAGCGTCAGAGACGAAAAATGAGCGCGAAACAGATGAAGGGAGCCACAGCCCCCTGGAAAGGGCCAAAGCTACCGCAATGCGCCTTGTTGGGCAAACCGCCGACGAACAGGGCTGGCACTTTGCCATAATTGCGGGCATGCTAGCCGCCCTCTGGGCGTCGGGCTTATAGTGCGAGGCCCGAGTAGCCGCCAGGACCGCGGCCTATGCCAACCAGCAGCTCAAAACCTGCCATCCAGCCATACCGCAGGATCATCGCTTGACCAATCTCATCCAGCCGACATCCCTGCGCAAACCGTCCAACGCGCCCGGCTCTGCATTGCGTGGTTCACTGAAAAGCGCGCTGGCCGTATTGGTCCTGCTGCTTCTGGGCTTGCTGCTCTGGCAACTGCTCGACCAGTACCGCCACACCCAGGCCGATCAATACCAAAACAGCGTCGATGCCAGTGCCGAGCTGGCCGACCACTTGGCCTTGAACATGTCGCTCAAGGCGCAGGTCGCCCACACTATTGTTCAGCCTTACCGTTCGTCGCCAGGCCCTGCGCAACTGCCTGAGTTACTGGCGCGGCTACAGGAACGGATGCCGACCTTGCAAAGCCTGGCCTGGATCGACGCACATGGCGATGTCATCGTCGACAGTCTCGGCCAGACGCCGGATCGCAGTGCCCTTGAAACGTTGGTGCAGTTGAACCAGGGCCGCAACTTCTACTACAGCAATACCGCTGACAATCAGCATATTTACCTGTTGCTGCGCCAGCCTGGCGACGCCTCGGGCTACTGGCTGTTGCGCCTGAGCTCGGCGTACTACAGCGAACTGACGTCGCACCTGGACCGCCCCAACCACCCGTTGTGGCTCCTTGAAAACAGCCGTACCGGTGAGGTCATTAATCGCCATCAACCCGCTCCAGGCAGTGACGAACCCTTGCAAAGCGTTATGCTGGCGTTCCTCGACAACAGTACCTGGCAGCTTCGTGGCTTGTTCGACGCTGGGCTGGCTCGCCAACAACTGCTGCCTGCATTGATCGGTAAATGCGTGCTCGGCCTGTTTTGTGCCCTGATTCCCCTGCTCGCGTTGATCAACATGCGTCGTCGCCATCGCATGCTGCATGAGAGCCGTCGGCGCTATCACGATATTTTCGAAGGTACCGGCGTTGCCCTGTGCGTGCTGGATCTTTCCGGATTATCCACTCAATTTGAACGCCATCGCCTGCGCAGTCGCCAAGCCTTGCAGCAGCGCCTGGCTTTCGACCAGTCGCTGCTGCACACGTTGCTGCAAGAATTGAAAGTGACCGAGGTCAACCAGGTGGCCCTGCAACTACTCGGGGTCAACTGCTGCAATCAGGCTTGGCAGCGACTGGTGCAGGGCACTGATGCCGGTACAGATGGCATCGGTGTGCAACTGCTTGAAGCGATTCTGGACAATCAGCAACAGCTGGAGCTGGAAGTGCGCCTGCCGATTGTCGAGGGCCAGGACCTGCACCTCTGGCTGATGGTGAAATTCCCCGAGCATCGTCGCGATTACGAAGCGGTCATTCTCAGCATCAGCGACATCACCAGCCGCAAGCAGGTGGAGCTGTCATTGCTTGAGCGCGAAAGTTTCTGGTCGAACGTCGTGCGCACTGTGCCTGACCAGCTCTACGTGCAGGATGTACAAAGCCAGCGAATGATCTTCAGTAACCGCAACCTGGGCCAGACCCTGGGTTACGACCGCACGCAACTGGCACAAATGGGCGAGCGATTCTGGGAAATTCTACTGCACCCGGACGACGCTCAACTGTATCGGCACAACCGGCAAAAGTTGCTCAGCTCTGATTGTGCCGAACAGCTGCATTGTCAGCTGCGCTTCCGCCACCTCGATCAACGCTGGCGGCGCTTCGATATCCGCGAACAAGCACTGACCCGCGACGGCCAAGGCGTTGTCACCCGGATTATCGGCGTAGGCAAGGACGTCACCGATCAAATCGAAGCCAGCGAATCGCTACGCGACAGCGAACAGCGCTACCGCATGCTCGCCGAAAGCATCAGCGACGTGATCTTCTCCACCGACAGTCATTTGCAGCTCAACTATGTCAGCCCCTCCGTGCAAACAGTGCTGGGCTATGAAGTCAGCTGGATCTTTGACAACGGCTGGCACTCGACCATCGCCAATCCCGCGCAGTTGACCGGCATTTACGCCCTGATCGAACGAGTCAATCGTGCCTTGGGCAACCCCGAACAATTGGAGCAACTGCGCACACAGCTGCCCAATCAGCTGTTTCTGTTCGACTGCCTGCGCGCCGATGGGCGCAAGATTCCGATTGAATTGCGTCTGGTGCTGGTCTGGGACGACCATGAACGCTTCGAAGGTATCCTCGGTGTCGGTCGCGACATCAGCCAACAGCGCCGCGCCGAAAAAGACTTGCGCATGGCCGCCACGGTTTTCGAACACTCGACGTCGGCCATCCTCATCACCGACCCTGCCGGTTATATCGTTCAGGCCAACGAAGCCTTCAGCCGAGTCAGTGGCCACGCGGTGGCCGATGTGCTCGATCAGTTGCCGGGCATGCTCACTGTCGACGAACACCAGGAAGCTCATTTGCGCTATGTGCTCAAGCAGCTCAGCCAGCGCGGCACCTGGGAAGGTGAAGTGTGGCTCAAACGGCGTAACGGCGAACACTACCCCGCGTGGGTCGGTATCACTGCGGTGCTTGATGACGAAGGCGACCTGGCCAGCTACGTGTGCTTTTTCACCGACATCAGCGAACGCAAGGCCAGTGAGCAACGTATTCACCGCCTGGCCTACTACGACGCCCTGACCCACCTGCCCAACCGCACATTGTTCCAGGATCGTCTGCACACCGCGCTGCAACAGGCCGAACGGCAAAAGGCCTGGGTGGTGCTGATGTTCCTCGACCTGGACCGTTTCAAACCGATCAACGACTCGCTTGGGCATGCCGCCGGTGACCGTATGCTCAAGGACATGGCCGAGCGCCTGCTCGATTGTGTTGATGATGACGACACCGTGGCGCGCATGGGCGGTGACGAGTTCACCCTGCTGCTGCAACCACGGGCGACGCGGGAAATGGCCCTGAACCGCGCCATCCATGTCGCCGAGCAAATTCTCGCGAGCCTGGTGCGGCCATTCGTCTTGGAAAACCGCGAGTTCTTCGTCACCGCCAGTATCGGCATTGCCCTGAGCCCGCAAGACGGCAGCGAGCTCAGTCAACTGATGAAGAACGCCGACACGGCCATGTACCACGCCAAGGAACGTGGCAAGAACAATTTCCAGTTCTACCAGGCTGACATGAACGCCAGTGCCTTGGAACGTCTGGAACTGGAAAGCGACCTGCGTCATGCCCTGGAACAGAACGAGTTCATTCTTTATTACCAACCGCAGTTCAGCGGCGACGGCAAGCGCCTGACCGGTGCCGAAGCCCTGCTGCGCTGGCGCCATCCTCGTCGCGGTCTGGTGCCGCCGGGCGACTTTATCCCGGTGATCGAAGAACTGGGGCTGGTGGTGGATGTCGGCGACTGGGTACTCAAGGAAGCCTGCCGCCAGCTCAAAACCTGGCATCAAACCAAGGTGCGGGTACCCAAGGTTTCGGTGAACATCTCGGCCCGGCAGTTCTCCGATGGCCAGCTGGGCACGCGTATCGCCACGATCCTCAAGGACACCGGTCTGCCGCCGGCATGCCTGGAGCTGGAACTGACCGAGAGTATCCTGATGCGTGAAGTCAACGAGGCCATGGTGATCCTCGACAGCCTGAAGAAACTCGGCCTGAGCATTGCCGTTGATGATTTCGGCACCGGTTACTCGTCGCTCAACTACCTCAAGCAGTTCCCCATCGATGTGCTGAAGATCGACCGCACCTTCGTCGACGGCTTGCCCGAAGGCGAACAGGACGCGCAGATCGCCCGGGCGATCATCGCCATGGCCCACAGCCTGAACCTGGCGGTGATTGCCGAAGGTGTGGAAACCCATGAGCAACTGGAGTTCCTTCGTGAGCACGGCTGTGACGAGGTACAGGGCTACCTGTTCGGGCGACCGATGCCGGCCAGCCAGTTCGAGGCGCAGTTCAGCAACGAAACCTTGTTCATGTTTGAGTAGGCTGCAAGCGGCAAGAGAGAAGCGCCGCGTTACCGGCCTTTAGCTTGGTGCTAGAAGCTTGCAGCTTGTCGCTCATGAGCCCCATTTGTCTGCGACATGATGCCCTTTCATATGCCAGACAAAAGCTGATGAGGTAGAATGCCCGCCTATTTCAGCACGATCCTTGAGGACCGCCATGTTCAGCCGTGATTTGACCATTGCCAAGTACGACGCCGATCTCTTTGCCGCCATGGAGCAAGAAGCTCAGCGCCAGGAAGAGCACATCGAGCTGATTGCGTCGGAAAACTACACCAGCCCGGCTGTCATGGAAGCCCAGGGCTCGGTTCTGACCAACAAATACGCCGAAGGTTACCCAGGCAAGCGCTACTACGGCGGCTGCGAATACGTCGACGTGGTCGAGCAACTGGCCATCGACCGCGCCAAGGAACTGTTTGGCGCCGACTACGCCAACGTCCAGCCGCACGCTGGCTCGCAAGCTAACGCTGCTGTTTACCTGGCCCTGCTGTCGGCCGGTGACACCATCCTGGGCATGAGCCTGGCCCACGGTGGTCACCTGACCCACGGCGCCAACGTCAGCTCCTCGGGCAAACTGTACAACGCTGTCCAGTACGGTATCGACGCCAACGGCCTGATCGACTACGACGAAGTCGAGCGCCTGGCTGTTGAACACAAGCCGAAGATGATCGTTGCCGGTTTCTCTGCCTACTCGCAGATTCTGGATTTCCCACGCTTCCGCGAAATCGCCGACAAGGTCGGTGCTTACCTGTTCGTCGACATGGCCCACGTTGCCGGCCTGGTCGCTGCAGGCGTGTACCCGAACCCAGTGCCATTCGCTGACGTCGTTACTACCACCACCCACAAGACCCTGCGTGGCCCACGTGGCGGCCTGATCCTCGCCCGCGCCAACGCCGAGATCGAGAAGAAGCTGAACTCAGCTGTATTCCCAGGCGCCCAAGGCGGCCCGCTGGAGCACGTCATTGCCGCCAAGGCAATCTGCTTCAAGGAAGCCCTGCAGCCTGAGTTCAAGGCTTACCAGCAGCAAGTGGTGAAAAACGCCCAGGCCATGGCTGGCGTGTTCATCGAGCGCGGCTTTGACGTGGTCTCCGGTGGTACTGAGAACCACCTGTTCCTGCTGTCGCTGATCAAGCAGGAAATCTCCGGTAAAGATGCCGACGCCGCGCTGGGCAAGGCCTTCATCACCGTCAACAAGAACTCGGTACCCAACGACCCACGTTCCCCGTTCGTCACCTCCGGCCTGCGCTTCGGCACCCCGGCTGTGACCACCCGTGGTTTCAAAGAAGCAGAATGTAAAGAACTGGCTGGCTGGATCTGCGACATCCTGGCTGACCTGAACAACGAAGCGGTGATCGACGCCGTTCGTGAGAAGGTCAAGGCCATCTGCGCCAAGCTGCCGGTTTACGGCAACTGATCGCAGCTCACTGATGTGAAAAAAGCCTGGCCTTGTGCCGGGCTTTTTGTTGCCTTGACGGTATGGGCATTCCCTGCGCACAAGGTACGTCGATAGACATAGTCTGAAATCCCGCGCTTAGACCACACAGGCGCCCATGTTGAGACTACGTCAAGATGCTTACGCACAAGCAACAATCATTTCTCGCCACGTTATGGCTGAACGATCAGCCCATTAACACGCTAGACACCCTCATTGGCAAGGCCGCCTGGGTCAACAGACTAGGTGGCGCGGGGGTCTTGCCCCAGCTTGCCAGCACCGTTCGCAACGATTCACACATGCTCAGCTGCCAGGCTGGCATTAGCAAAAAACCGATGCTGTTCTATTTTCGCCAAACGCCTGCTGGCTATCGCCTGTACGTCCGGGAGCCAGGCGACCACTTCGGCAAGGGTGTATGGGTCCATGACCACTCCCACCTTGGCGTGGTATCGACTGACCAGAACGATCCCAGCGCCTTCGCGTTGAGGAGCTCTGAAGGCCAAATCGTCAGTCTGAGCGACCTGGCAGGTGATGAGCATCAGATCACACTGACCCACAACGGCTTGAGCGTCTCGAAGGGACGGCGTTCGAACTCGCCGTATGAGTACCTCAAAACCCGAGGCGATCTATCGACGGTATGGACATTGAAGGTTCTGGAACGCAGCGTTCCCTGGCTCAGCAGCCCCTATGAAATTTGAATCGGGGGCGGCTAAAGATTTTTCACGACTTCGACGCAGCTCGCTGCCGGACGTGTGGAAGGTGCGGCCTTCTTCCCCCCATAAATGAGGCGTGAAAGTACAATGTCCACAAAAAGAACCCCGGCCAAGCCGGGGTTCACCTGTAGCAGATCAACTCAACGCCTCGAACCCCGCCCGAATCTTCGCCTCCGGCAGTTCATCGGCGATAAAGACCATCACGCTCTCGCGTACCTCCCCCTCGGCCCACTCGGTATCCCAGTCAAAACCATAGAGTTTCAATACGCCCTGGAACACCAAGCGCCGATCTTCCCCAGCGATATTGAGCACTCCCTTATAGCGCAACAGCTGCTTGCCATGATCTTCCAGCAACTGATTCATGAAGTCGCTGAGCCGATCGATATCCAGCGGAGTATCGGTGCGCAGCACCAGGCTGGAGATGCGATCCGGGGTGACTGCCTGACTGACCGGACGCAGGCTCAGACCGCCCCCAAGATCAGCATTGAGGTTGAAACCACGCACGTCGAGCATCTCAGCCAAATCGATCTTGCCGTGATCCACTACCCGGATTGGCGCCCGGCGGTTGATTCTCCCCAGCCGCTCGCTCAGCGCTTGGAAACTGTCGCTATCAACCAGATCGGTTTTACTCACCAATAGACGATCAGCAAACCCCACCTGAGCCTGTGCAATGGCTTGCGCCAAGTGCTGTTCGGCATGCGCCGCATCGACCAGGGTGATGATGCCGTCGAGGATGTAGCGTTCACGCAATTCCTCGTCGATAAAGAAGGTCTGCGCTACCGGCGCCGGGTCGGCAAGGCCGGTGCACTCGATCACCAGGCGGTCGAAAGCAATTTCGCCAGCGTCCAGGCGCTCAAGTAGCAGGAACAGGGCGCGGGTCAGGTCGCCATGAATGCTGCAGCAGACACAGCCATTGGCCAAGGTCATGACCTGCACCGGCTCGTCACCCAACAATTGGCTGTCAATGCCGGCATCACTGAATTCGTTTTCGATCACAGCGATCTTTAGGCCATGCTCGGCCTTGAGTAGATGGCGCAGCAAGGTGGTCTTGCCGGCTCCCAGAAAACCGCTGAGTACTGTTACGGGAATGGGCGCGTGCAATCGGAAATCTCCTGTTCTGAAAATAACTGTGGGAGCCCGGCGTACCGGACTCCCACAGGTTT
Source organism: Pseudomonas sp. S06B 330 (assembly GCF_002845275.2). NCBI lineage: Bacteria > Pseudomonadati > Pseudomonadota > Gammaproteobacteria > Pseudomonadales > Pseudomonadaceae > Pseudomonas > Pseudomonas tussilaginis. Next base: position 5,021,454 of record NZ_CP088149.1, read on the forward strand.
GTCACATGCCATCAGTCGCCGTTTTTCAACAGCACTTGGGCCCACCCTTGCCACCGTAACGTGCTTCTTGGCGCTCGCGGAAGAACGCCTCGTAGCTCATCACCGGCTTGTCCGGGTGTTTGGTCTGCATATGCTCGACGTAGTTGTCGTAGTCGGGCATGCCGACCATCAGGCGGGCTGCCTGCCCCAGGTACTTACCCAGTCGACCGAGATCGTTGAACATTACTGCATTCCTCTTCGGTTACGCATCCGGCAATGCCTGGAACGGGGATTCTTTGTCAGTCCGCTCTTTTTTACCCAGGGCGGCAATACCGACCTTGAGGGCAAAGAACAAGATACTGAAGACCACGAACAGGAACAGGATGGTCAGACCAGCGTTGGTATAGGCGTTGAAGATCACATGCTGCATCTGGCCGATGTCCTTGGCCGGGGCCAGTACCTGTCCAGCGTCGAGCGCAGTGCTGTACTTGTTGGCCAGAGCCAGGAAGCCGACCGCCGGGTTCGGGTCGAACAGCTTGATGAAACCTGCAGTAGTGGTGCAGATAAGCAGCCATACCGCTGGCAGCAAGGTGACCCACATGTAGCGCTGGCGCTTCATCTTGATCAGCACCACGGTGCCGAGCATCAGCGCGATACCGGCGAGCATCTGGTTAGAGATACCGAACAGCGGCCACAAGGTGTTGATGCCCCCCAACGGATCGATCACACCTTGATACAGCAGGTAACCCCAAAGGGCTACGCAACCGGCGGTAGCGAGCAGGTTGGCACCCCACGACTCGGTACGCTTGAGCGCTGGCACGAAGCTACCTAGCAGGTCCTGAAGCATAAAGCGCCCAGCACGGGTACCGGCATCCACTGCGGTGAGGATGAACAGCGCTTCGAACAGAATCGCGAAGTGATACCAGAAGGCCATGGTGTTCTCACCTGGCAGCACCTGGTGAAGAATCTGCGCAATACCGACCGCCAAGGTCGGTGCGCCACCGGCACGGGCGAGGATGGTGTGCTCACCAATGTCTTTGGCCACCGCCTCCAGGGCATCCGGGGTAATCGCAAAACCCCAGCTGCTGACGGTCTGTGCTACCGAAACGACGTCGGAGCCGACCACTGCCGCCGGGCTGTTCATGGCGAAGTACACGCCAGGCTCAATCACCGAGGCGGCAACCATGGCCATGATCGCCACGAACGATTCCATCAACATGCCGCCGTAACCGATGTAACGGGCGTTGGTTTCGTTATCCAGCAGCTTGGGCGTGGTGCCCGAGGAGATCAGCGCATGGAAGCCCGACACCGCGCCACAGGCGATGGTGATGAACAGGAACGGGAACAGAGTGCCTTTCCAGACCGGGCCGGTACCGTCGGTGAACTGGGTCAACGCCGGCATTTTCAGCTCAGGGGCGATGATCAGGATACCGATGGCCAGACCAACGATGGTGCCGATCTTGAGGAAGGTCGACAGGTAGTCACGTGGTGCCAGCACCAGCCAGACCGGCAGAACTGCAGCAACAAAGCCGTAGCCGACTAGCATCCAGGTGATTTGCACACCGGTGAAGGTGAATGCCGGGCCCCAGACCGGATCTGCGGCAACCTGGCCCCCCAGCCAGATCGACAGCAACAGCAGCACCACGCCCATCAGCGAAATCTCGCCGATACGGCCCGGGCGGATGTAGCGCATGTAGATACCCATGAACATCGCGATCGGGATGGTCGCCATCACCGTGAACATGCCCCAAGGGCTCTCAGCCAGGGCCTTGACCACGATCAGCGCCAACACCGCGAGGATGATGATCATGATCAGGAAACAACCGAACAGGGCGATAGTGCCCGGAATCCGGCCCATTTCCTCACGAACCATGTCACCCAGCGAGCGACCGTTGCGGCGGGTGGAGAGGAACAGGACCATGAAATCCTGCACCGCACCGGCCAGCACCACACCGGCAATCAGCCAGAGTGTGCCGGGCAGGTAGCCCATCTGCGCCGCCAGTACAGGACCGACCAGCGGACCGGCGCCAGCGATAGCGGCAAAGTGGTGACCGAAAAGGATGTGTTTGTTGGTCGGGACATAGTCCAGACCATCATTGTTAAGCACCGCCGGGGTGGCCCGACGCGGGTCCAGCTGCATCACCTTGGTGGCGATAAACAGGCTGTAGTAGCGGTAGGCGACCAAGTAGATGGCCACCGAAGCGACGACGATCCACAAGGCGTTGATGGCCTCGCCACGGCGCAGGGCAACCACACCCAGCGCACAGGCTCCTATGACTGCCAGCACCAGCCACGGAATGTGGCGTAGCAGGCTATTATTGTTGTTCATGGTTTGCTTCCAGCTAGTGGATAAAAGACAGCCTTTCGAGTCTAGCGATCCTGACAGGAAAGACCACCCCCCACGTTGGTCTAGAGCCTTCAACGGGGGCTGAACAAACCTCGTTATGCGCCCTTGTGCGGGCATTGGCAAGTGCTGAGCTATAGTCAGGAAGAACCCCGGAGTGCCTGAACATGAGCGACCACCTAGAACGTCGACGCTTCAAACGTGTTCCCTTCGATGCGCCTACCGAACTGGTGCAGGGCGAGCAACGCTGGCCAGTTAACCTGCTGGATATTTCCCTGAAGGGCATATTGATCGAATCCCCCGAACCCTGGAACGCCGATCCTGAGCAACTGTTTGACGCCGTAATCCATCTGAATGCCGATGCCCAAGTGCTGATGCAGGTTCAGCTGCGGCATGTCGATGATCAGCAGTTAGGCTTTATCTGCCAGCACATTGACCTGCACTCGCTTGAGCACTTGTGCCGCCTTATCGAGCTAAACCTGGCCGATCGCACTGAACTGGAGCGCGAGTTCCACGAACTGATCGAAGTTTAGGAACTCTTAGCTTCCTACCTATCTGCCTGCGATTACCTTTCCTGTCCAATCAGACAGCTTTAATCCCGAGACCACAGTGCCTGCAAGAGGCCCTGTGGTGCTCGTGTTGCGCTGTTGGAACAGAAACTGCATTCAGCCATTAATCCACAACCATGGTAGGACTGTTCCTACGTAATCAAAATATTGTATACAATTCCTCTGGCCTTCTCGGGTAGGACTTGTCTACAGTAGCGCCACAACAATAAAACAGAGACCCGCCCCATGAATACGTCCTCCTCTAGCACGTCTTCAGCCCCACGTCCCGAAGACGAGAATCTGGGCCTAGGTGCCAACCTGGCGTACGGCCTGCAACACGTTCTGACCATGTATGGCGGTATTGTTGCCGTACCCCTGATCCTCGGTCAGGCAGCTGGACTGACACCGGCGGAAATCGGCCTGCTGATCGCCGCATCGCTGTTTGCCGGTGGTCTGGCAACCCTGTTGCAAACCCTCGGCCTGCCCTTCTTCGGCTGCCAACTGCCGCTGGTGCAAGGTGTCTCGTTTGCCGGTGTGGCGACTATGGGCGCTATCCTCAGCAGTGAAGGCGGTGGCGGTTTGCCTGGTGTTCTGGGTGCGGTCATGGCGGCGTCTTTCCTCGGGTTTCTGATCACGCCGGTGTTCTCACGGATCACCAAGTACTTCCCGCCGCTGGTGACCGGTATCGTCATCACCACCATCGGCCTGACCCTGATGCCCGTCGCTGCGCGTTGGGTAATGGGTGGCAACAGCAAGGCACCGGACTTCGGCAGCATGGCCAACATTGGCCTGGCGGCACTGACGTTTGTCATCGTGCTGGTGCTGAGCAAACTGGGCAGCGCGACCATCTCACGCCTGTCGATCCTGCTGGCCATGGTCATCGGTACCCTGATCGCCTGGTCGCTGGGCATGGCTGACTTCAGTAAGGTACTCGAAGGTCCGTTGGTAGCTTTCCCGACGCCGTTCCACTTCGGTATGCCCACCTTCCACATCGCTGCGATTCTGTCGATGTGCATCGTGATCATGGTGACATTGGTGGAAACCTCGGCAGACATTCTCGCTGTCGGTGAAATCATCGACACCAAGGTCGACTCCAAGCGCCTGGGCAATGGCCTGCGTGCCGACATGGCCTCGAGCATCCTGGCGCCGATCTTCGGCTCTTTCACCCAGAGCGCCTTCGCGCAGAACGTCGGCCTGGTCGCCGTGACCGGGGTGAAAAGCCGCTACGTGGTAGCCACCGGCGGAGTGATTCTGGTGGTCCTCGGTCTTCTGCCGATCATGGGCCGGGTGATTGCTGCGGTACCGACCTCGGTACTTGGTGGTGCCGGTATCGTTCTGTTCGGCACCGTCGCCGCCAGCGGTATCCGTACCCTGTCCAAGGTCAGCTACAAGAACAACGTCAACCTGATCATCGTCGCCGCCTCCCTGGGCTTCGGCATGATCCCGATTGCCGCACCGAACTTCTACGCGCAATTCCCCAACTGGTTTGAGACCATCTTCCACTCCGGCATCAGCTCGGCAGCGATCATGGCCATTGTCCTGAACCTGGTGTTCAACCACTTCACCGCTGGCAACTCCGACCAACAGTCAGTGTTCGCCGCTGCCTACGAACGCACCATCCATTACTCGGATATTTCCGCGCTGCGTGACGGTGATTACTTCGAGGATGGCAAGCTGTTCAATGCTGAGGGCAAGGAAGTACCTGTAATGGGCGAAGGTGAGCACGGTGAACCCCCCATGCGACGAGAGACCGTTTCAGAGCATTGATCGACCCCAAGGCAATTGAAGCAGGGCCGGTGCGCATCACCGGCCCTTTTTGTTTTTCGGCCGTGGCAACTATTCGAACAATGCGTCCAGCGCCTGCTCCAGGCGTGTCACAGCAATGACTTGAAGGCCGGGCGGGGCTTCTTTGGGCGCATTGCCCTTGGGCACGATGGCGCGCTTGAAGCCATGCTTGGCTGCCTCTTTCAAGCGCTCCTGGCCACTGGGCACCGGTCGTACTTCCCCCGACAGGCCAACCTCGCCGAACACCAGCAAGCCATTGTCCAGCGGACGGTTGCGCAGGCTGGACATGATCGCCGCCATCAGCGCCAGGTCGGACGCGGTTTCGAGCACCTTGACCCCACCTACTACGTTAAGGAATACATCCTGATCATGGGTGGGAATCCCGCCATGGCGGTGGAGTACCGCCAAGAGCATTGCCAGACGGTTCTGATCCAGGCCCAGGGTCACCCGGCGCGGATTGGACAAATGGCTGTCGTCAACCAGGGCCTGGACTTCCACCAGCATCGGTCGGGTACCTTCCCAGGTAGCCATGACCACGCTGCCGGGGACCTCTTCCTGGGCACGCGTCAGAAAGATTGCCGAAGGGTTGGAGACTTCCTTCAGGCCGCGGTCGGTCATGCCGAACACGCCCAATTCGTTGACCGCACCAAAGCGGTTCTTTACCGCTCGCAGCAAACGCAGGCGGCCATCGGACTCGCCCTCGAAATACAAGACAGTATCGACCATGTGCTCAAGCACCCGTGGCCCCGCCAGCGCGCCTTCCTTGGTGACATGACCGACGAGGAAGATCGCCGTCCCACTCTGCTTGGCATAGCGCACCAGCAGGGCCGCACTTTCGCGCACCTGGGATACGCCGCCGGGTGCCGATTGCAGTTGCTCAGTGAAGATGGTCTGGATTGAGTCGATGACCATGACCTTGGGCTTTTCCACTCGCGCAGTGGCGATGATCGCCTCGATGCAGGTCTCAGTCATCACCCGCAGTTGGTCCTGGGGCAGGCCCAGGCGCCGGGCACGCATCGCCACCTGCTGCTGGGATTCTTCACCAGTGACATACAACGCTGGCATGCGCGTGGCGATGGCACACAGGGTCTGCAACAGAATGGTCGACTTGCCGATACCGGGATCGCCACCGATCAACACCACCGAACCGTCGACCAGACCACCACCCAACACCCTGTCCAGCTCGGCGCTGGCGGTGGTAAAGCGCGGAATCTCTTCGACGCTGACTTCAGCCAGGGTCTTGATCTGTGCCTGCTGTCCGGCCCAACCCGTACGGCCGCTGGGTGCTGCGGCTGCGCCACTTTCCAGCACGGTCTCGACCAGGGTGTTCCAGGCACCGCACTCGCCGCACTGCCCAGCCCATTTCGGAAAGGTCGCGCCGCACTCGGTGCAGCCGTACATGCGCTTGGCCTTGGCCATGGGAGACAGTCCTCGAGAAAAAGGGACCATAATAGCCGACCTGTGTGACCCGGACTGCCACAGAAAACGACAAAACTATTCGATATAACCACAGTCTGTAATAGCGGCGCGGAGCATGAAGCGCGCAGCTGATTTACACTGCGTTTACCAACCTCATCTGTTACAAGGAATAAACCATGGGCGTGCTCAATGAATTCAAGGCCTTCGCGGTCAAAGGGAATGTGGTCGACATGGCCGTCGGTATCATCATCGGCGCGGCCTTTGGCAAAATCGTTACATCCTTTGTAGGTGATGTGATCATGCCACCGATCGGTATGCTGATCGGCGGTGTCGACTTCAGTGACCTGGCCGTCACCCTCAAAGCTGCCGAAGGTGATATTCCGGCAGTGGTGCTAGCTTACGGCAAGTTCATTCAGACCATTCTTGACTTCATCATCGTCGCCTTCGCGATCTTCATGGGTGTCAAAGCGATCAATCGTCTGAAACGTGAAGAAGCAGAAGCGCCAACCCTGCCGCCAGTGCCCACCAAGGAAGAAGAGCTGCTCACCGAGATCCGCGACTTGCTCAAGACGCAGAATCGGCAACCCTGAATTCAAGAACAGAAACGGCGCTCCAGGGCGCCGTTTCTTCCACTGCTGGATTTACCAGTAGTTTTCCACCGCCACCTGTCCAGGCCGGCGGCTCAGGCTCAAGTTCAAACCGCGCTGTTTGAGCACCTGGCGTGTGTCATCAATCATTTGTGGATTGCCACACAGCATCACTCGCGAATGCTCCGGCGTCAGTGCCAATCCGGCAGCCTGTTCCAACTCGCCATTTTCGATCAGGGTGGTGATGCGCTCAGTGAGGGCGCCAGGGTGCGGCTCCCGGGTAACCACCGGAATGAACTGCAACTTGCCCGCATAGTGCGCCAGGTATTCGCGCTGCTCAAGGCCGGCGATCAGGTCCAGGTAGGCCAGCTCTTTCGCCTCACGCACCGAGTACACCAGCTTGATCGAGTCAAAACGTTCCCAGGCTTCGAAGTCCTGCAGGATCGACACGAAGGGTGCAATGCCAGTCCCAGTGGCCAGCAACCACAGATCGCGACCATCGACAAAGCGATCCAGGGTCAGAAAGCCGAAGGCCTGCCGATCGATCAGCAAGTTGTCGCCTTCGCTCAAGCGACTCAGCTCACTGGTGAACTCACCGCCCGGTACCACAATAGAAAAGAAATCCAGGTACTCGTCATACGGCGACGAAACCATCGAATAGGCGCGCCACACCACACTGCCATCGGCCTTCGTTACCCCCAGGCGGGCGAACTGGCCGGAACGAAAACGGAACCCCGGATCACGCGTGGTACGCAGGCTGAACAGGCTGGGGGTCAGCGGCTGGACGTCGAGCAACGTCTGGCGGGTGAACTTTTCAGCGCTGGCAGTCATGACTTACTCCATAAAACAGATACGCCCAGTGTCGCGCAAACGCACCCGGATAAACACCGTTGGTTTGTAGTGATTTCAAAGAACCAACCGGTCGAAAAATTCATTCGCTTGTAACGAAATGACCCAGCGAAGCACTAGGATATTTCCTACACTGCCATTTCGGATCCACTTCAGGGAGACCATTGCCATGCCCCACTGGAAGGAAGAGCAGCTTCAACAACTGATGAGTGAAACCAATGATCAGCGGATGTTTCACTCGGCGGCATCCTTGGTGGAACAACTTGGAATGGAATACTTTTCATTCACCCTTCGCATCCACATCCCCCAACAGAAATCACACATCCATACCTTCAACACCTATCCCACGGCCTGGAACGAGCGATACCAGGCTCGCAATTACGTCAGCGTCGACCCAATCGTCGCCCATTGCCATATTTCATTAGAGCCCATCCTCTGGCAGGATCAGGTCTTCCGAGAGACGCCGGAGCTCTGGGAGCATGCCCAACTGCATGGGCTACGATTTGGCTGGAGCCAATCAGCACACGACTTGCAGCACAACGAAAGCATCTTGACCGTGATTCGCAGCCATACCCCCGTTGATACCCCTGAATTCTACAATTGCGCCGGGCAAACCATCTGGTTGTGCAACCTGATACACACGCTGCTAGTTGAGAGACAAGCACCCACCCCCTCCCTCTCAGTCCGACTCTCCACCCGTGAAACTGAAGTACTGAAATGGTCTGCCGCTGGCAAGACTGCGGCTGACATTGCCTGCATCCTTACGCTGTCGCGAAGCACGGTCAATTTCCATATCCGCAGCATCATCACCAAGATGAACTCCAGCAACAAAGCCGGCGCCATTGCAATTGCCGCCATGAGCGGACTGCTGGGGTAACCCCTTGGTTGGCAAAGCCCTGTAGAATCACGTTCCTGTAAAGCGCCGCCGAGTGCGCGGTGTGACCATGCCCCAGAGCCTTAGTCCATGCCTTTGTTAACCAGCCCCTTCGCCGAACTCGAACTGCTTCGCCAGCCCGAGCAAGCCAATGATCCCTTGCAAGCCTTCGATGCGGCCGACGAGTACCTGCTCGAACACCTGGCCGACCAAGCGCCAAGCACGAGCGCACGGGTGATGGTGCTCAACGATAGCTTTGGTGCACTGGCCATCAGCCTGAGCCGCCATTTGCACGTCATCAGCAGTGGCGATTCACATCTGGCACGCCTGGCATTGGAGAAAAACCTGGTGCGCAACGGCCTGGCGTTCGACGCGGTGCCGTTCATTCCGGCCAATCTTCACTGGCAGGGTGCCTTCGACCGGGTGCTGGTGCGTGTACCCAAGACTCTGGCCCTGCTTGAAGAACAACTGATTCGCTTGCAGGCTCATCTGGTACCCGGTGCCCAGGTGATTGCCGGGGCAATGATCAAGCACCTGCCCCGTGCTGCCGGGGACTTGCTGGAAAAGTACATTGGCCCGGTCCAGGCCTCGCTCGCAAAGAAAAAGGCCCGACTGCTGATCGCCACCTTCAAGCCAAAGCCCGCCGCCAGCTCACCCTACCCGACCCGTTATCAGCTGGACACGCCACACCTGGAACTGCTCAACCACGCCAACGTGTTCTGCCGTGAGGGACTGGACATTGGTACCCGTGCATTCCTGCCACACCTGCCAAATAACCTCGGGTCGGCGCGGGTTGCCGATCTGGGTTGCGGTAACGGTGTATTGGCGATTATCAGCGCCTTGAGTAATCCCCAGGCACATTACACCCTGATCGATGAGTCCTACATGGCCACCCAATCAGCCTTGGAGAACTGGCAAGCGGCGCTGGGTGACCGTCAAGTCAACATACGCGCTGACGATGGGCTTGCGGCCCAGCCCTCACAGTCCCTGGACGTCGTGCTGTGCAATCCACCCTTCCATCAGCAGCAGGTGGTCGGAGACTTCCTCGCCTGGCGCATGTTCCAGCAAGCCCGCGAAGCGTTGGTCGTGGGTGGCGCACTGTACATCGTCGGCAATCGTCATCTGGGGTACCACAGCAAGCTGGCCCGTTTGTTCCGTGGAGTAGAGCAAGTGGCGGCGACGCCGAAGTTCGTCGTACTCAAGGCGCGCAAGTAAAAATATCGCGGGGCAAGGCAAAAAGGGCTTCACGAATTGTCGGGGACGATGACCTTGGCCTAGACGTGGGCTTACCCATTCAATGCGGTGTGGCTGCTGATGGTTTGTGGGAGCCGGTCTTGCCGGCGATGGGATCGATGCAGTGCCAGTTGCTACGCGGTGTCTGCATCGCTGGCAAGGTCAGCTCCCACAAAGTCAGAGCAACGCCTCAGCACATCGAATGGATCAGCCAAAACCGTAAAATCCTCTCCAAAAAAAACCCTTCGCAACCGAAGCTGCGAAGGGCTGTAAATCCGCGCAAGGCGGGATGGGAAATACTTTTTAGTGGGTGCTCAGACCGGCTGCAGCCATAAACATGCGCATCAGCCAGGCAACAATCCCCAGGGCCACCACGCTCCCGGCCCAGATCACCACCAGCCAGCCCAGCCGTTTCCAGAGCGGTTTTTTCTCTTCATCGAAGGTTGGTTTGCCAGTCATGTCCAAGCCCTCCTAGTGGTAGCCATCTTCGTGGGTCACCTTGCCGCGGAACACGTAATAACTCCAGAAGGTGTAACCAAGAATGAACGGGATGATAAACAACGTCCCCACCAGCATAAAACCCTGGCTCTGTGGTGGCGCCGCCGCATCCCAGATCGAGATCGATGGCGGGATGATGTTTGGCCACAGACTGATACCCAGGCCGCTGTAGCCGAGGAAGATCAGCACCAGCGTCAACAGGAACGGCGTGTAGTGTGCATTGCGTGCAACGGCCCGCAGTAATCCGTAAAGCGTCACCAGCACAAGAATCGGCACGGGCAGGAACCAGAACAGATTCGGCAGGCTAAACCAACGCGTGGCGATGTCGGGATGCGCCAACGGCGTCCAGATGCTGACAATGCCGGTAACCGCCAGCAACACCAAGGCCAACGGACGGGCCAAGTCATGCATTTGCAGTTGCAACTTGCCTTCGGTTTTCATGATCAGCCAGGTGCAGCCAAGCAAGGCGTAGGCAACGATCAAGCCCAGGCCGCAGAACAAGCTAAACGGTGTCAGCCAGTCCAGGGAGCCACCGGCATAGCTGCGGTCGACTACCTTGAAGCCTTCGATAAAGGCGCCCAGCGCCACACCCTGGAAGAAGGTGGCAGCCAGTGAGCCACCGATGAACGCCTTGTCCCAAAGATGACGCTTGTCGGCCTTGGCCTTGAAGCGAAACTCGAAGGCCACGCCGCGGAAGATCAGCCCAATCAGCATCAGCATCAACGGCAGGTATAACGCAGACAGCACTACCGCATAGGCCAGCGGGAAAGCACCGAACAGTGCAGCGCCACCAAGTACCAACCAGGTTTCGTTGCCGTCCCAGACCGGTGCGACGGTGTTCATCATCACGTCACGGTCCTGCTCAGCCTTGACGAAGGGGAAGAGAATGCCAATCCCCAGGTCGAAGCCGTCCATGACCACGTACATCATGATGCCGAAAATGATGATCACGGCCCAGATCAGTGGAAGATCAATACCCATGATTCAGTTCCCCTTGCTCAGGCTGGCGTGCTCGCCATCATCATGATCGTCATCAGCAGCCGACAGCGGCCGCGCTGGCGTGCGTTTCTGGCCAGGACCACCAGGGTTGGTTTCATCACCTTCACCCGTTTTTGGCCCCTTGCGTACCAGGCGCATCATGTAGCCCAGGCCCGCACCGAACAGAGCGAAATAGACCACCACGAACATCACCAGGGTCACGCCCAGCTGGGTGTAGCTGTGATTCGAAACCCCGTCGGCAGTGCGCATAAGGCCGTAGACCACCCAAGGCTGGCGACCGATCTCAGTGGTGAACCAACCTGCGAGAATCGCGATCAGGCCGGACGGCCCCATCCACAGGGTCAGGTAAAGGAACGGCCGCGAGCTGTAGAGCTTGTCACCCTTGCGCAGCCATAGGCTCCACAGACCCACCAAGATCATCAGCATCCCCAGGCCCACCATGACCCGGAACGACCAGAACACCACGGTGGAATTTGGCCGGTCTTCCTTCGGGAATTCCTTCATTGCCGGGACTTGCTTGTCCAGGCTGTGGGTCAGGATGAGGCTGCCCAGCGCTGGAATTTCCAGCTTGTAACGAGTGGTTTCGGCTTCCATGTCGGGAATGCCGAAGAGGATTAACGGCGTCGCCTCACCTGGCACGTTTTCCCAGTGGCCTTCGATCGCGGCAATTTTCACCGGCTGGTGCTTGAGCGTGTTCAAGCCATGGAAGTCACCAATCACCGCCTGGATTGGCGCGACGATCAGGGCCATCCACATCGCCATCGAGAGCATCTTGCGGATTGCCGGGTTATCCCGGCCACGCAGCAGGTGCCAGGCAGCCGAGGCGCCGACGAAGAACGCGGTGGCCACAAATGCGGCAGTGGCCATGTGCGCCAGTCGGTACGGGAACGACGGGTTGAAGATTACCGCGAACCAGTCCACCGGAATCACCACGCCGTTGACGATCTCGTAGCCTTGCGGGGTCTGCATCCAACTGTTGGAGGCCAGAATCCAGAAGGTCGAAATGATCGTACCGATGGCCACCATGACTGTGGCGAAGAAGTGCAGGCCACGACCGACACGGTTCCAGCCAAACAGCATGACGCCGAGAAAGCCCGCCTCAAGGAAGAAGGCTGTGAGCACTTCATAGGTCAGTAGCGGCCCGGTGATGGAGCCGGCAAAATCGGAGAATTTGCTCCAGTTGGTGCCGAATTGATAGGCCATGACCAACCCGGATACCACACCCATGCCGAAGTTGACGGCAAAGATCTTCGACCAGAAATGGTAAAGGTCACGGTAGACACTGTTGTTGGTTTTTAGCCACAAGCCTTCGAGCACCGCCAGGTAACTCGCCAGACCAATGGTGATGGCCGGGAACAGGATGTGAAAGGACACGGTAAACGCGAACTGAATTCGGGCGAGATCTAGAGCCTCTAATCCGAACATAGTGCTTCCTCTGTCAGGTATTCCGGCGTCAGGCGATGGGCCTTGGCGCCAACTGCCCCCACGGTAGTTGAGTGTGGCTAGTTGGAATTGTTCTAAAAACTTCACAACGCAGGGAATTCGGCCGTCTGGCCCACCGTTGCAAATGAAACTATTGATCCAGATCAACGGCTGCCTGAAAGGATAGTCCTGAAAGGCCTGTGCAGTTGTGTGGTTCATTGCCGCAGAGCAGTTGTGCACTGTTTTATGTGCCCCAAAACAGTGCACCGACAGGGCAATGCTCACGCTCTTTGTAACCTGCAGTTACAAACTGGTGGTAACCTGCTGTCCCGCTTCCCTCGCTGAGGCTCTGTTTCGCCGATGTCAGAACATCCGCCGCTGCTGTTGCGCCACCACCGCCCTTTCCTTGCGTTCTGGCTGGCGCGTGTCTGCACCGCCAGCGGCTTCCAGATGCTCACCGTGGCCATCGGCTGGCACCTGTATCAGTTGACCGGCAACGTCCTCGATCTTGGCTTGGTCGGTCTTGTGGAGTTCGCCCCGCGGGTGCTGTTCATGCTGCACACTGGGCACGTCGCCGACCGCTATGATCGGCGCCGCGTCGCCGCCCTGTGCCAGAGTGCTCAGGCCCTGATCGCCCTGGCCTTGGTAATCGCCAGCAGCACCAGCAATGTCAGCCGCGAATTGATCTTCATCCTCGCCTTCCTATTGGGCAGCACTCGCTCCTTCGAAATGCCCGCGACCCAAGCGCTGCTGCCTAACGTGGTGCCCGCCGCGCTGTTCCCCCGTGCAGTGGCGGCCTCAGCCTCGGCCATGCAAGCGGCAACCATTGTTGCGCCGGCGGTTGGCGGATTTCTTTATGCGTTCGGCAGTATCTGGGTCTACGCACCGACCGTGTTGTTGTACGTGATCGCCTGCCTGTTGACCCTGAGCCTTAGCGTACGTCCCCAGCGCCCGCAACAGGGGCGCGCCAGCCTGGAGTCGCTACTGGCCGGAATCCGCTTTATCCGCAGCCGCCCGGACATCCTCGGCGCCATTTCCCTGGACTTGTTCGCGGTACTGCTGGGCGGCGCCACGGCACTGTTGCCAGTGTTTGCCAAAGACATCTTGCTTACCGGCCCTTGGGGCCTGGGATTGTTGCGTTCGGCGCCAGCGGTGGGGGCGTTGTTGATGTCGCTATGGCTGGCGCGCTTCCCGGTGGAGCGCAAGGTGGGACGGGTGATGTTCACCGCAGTGGCCATCTTTGGCGTAGCGACGATTGCCTTTGGCTTGTCGACATCGTTCTGGTTCTCGCTGGCGGTGCTGGCGGTGCTGGGAGCAGCCGACATGATCAGTATGGTAATTCGCGGCGCTTTCGTGCAGCTGGAAACCCCGGATGAGATGCGCGGCCGGGTCAGCGCCGTGAATGGGTTATTCATCGGCGCCTCCAACCAGCTGGGTGAGTTCGAGTCAGGGGTGACCGCCCATTGGTTTGGTACGGTACCGGCGGTGGTGCTGGGCGGGGTGGGGACGCTGGTGGTGACCGGGGTGTGGATCAAGCTGTTTCCGAGCTTGGCGGGACGCGATCATATGCACAGTCGGCTGCGGGACTGACCTTTTCACGGTCAGACCCTCAACTGCCCTGCCACCCGGTTACGCACCGTCCGGCCCGCCACCTGCTCTACCAGCATCAAGGCGAACTCCAACGCCGCTCCCGAGCTTTGCGCGGTGATGCAATTGCCATCCACCACCACCGGCTGATCAACAAAACTGCATCCGGATAGCAACTGGCTGACGTCCGGGTGACAGGTCATGCGCCGCTGGCGCAGTACGCCAAAGGCCTGCAACGCCAGCGCGGGAGACTCGGCAATGGCAGCAAAAAAACCGCCTCTCTTGGCCTGCTCTGCGAGCCGTTGCGCCAGCGGCTGATGGGCAGCCATGTGCTTGGCGGCCTGTTCACCACCCGGCAACACAATCAGGTCGAATGGCTGGGCCAGTATGTCGACCAACATACCGTCGGCGGTCAAGCGCATGCCGCGGGCACAGGTCAGCATACGGCGGCCCTCGATACTGGCAACGACTACCTCTATTTCAGCGCGTCGCAGCACGTCGATCAGAATCGCGCTCTGCAGGGCATCCACGCCTTCGGCGACTACGATCAGGGCTCTATGGGTCATGAACTGCTCTCCGCCGGGATATGCCTTAGAGCGTAGTCGCTCACAGCAGCAGGGTCATCTGACGCTCGAAGCCCCTGCGGGCGCGGTATCCATCACCCGTGTAGGTCCAGCCTGTGGCCTGGTAAAAAGCAAGGGCCGCATGGTTGTCCAGATCCACTGACAACTGAAGACGCCCTACATCTGGCCACACAGTGCGCACCAGGCTCGGCAAGGCGGTCATGCAAAATCGCCCCAGCCCTTGCCCTTGTTGTCGTCGATCAACCTGCAAAGCGCTCAGCATGGCTGCATCAGCCTCGGCCCAGGCCGACAGAAACGCGCCGCGCTGAAGCAGCAGGAACGCCTGCGGTACGCTGTCCAGCAACACCACCACACCACGCATGTCATCACTGTCGACACTCAGCAAGATATACAGCGCACTGGAAATGTCCCCGGCAAAACGCCGTTGCTCGGGGTGCACCTCGATGTCTATCAGCTGGTCGCGCTGCGTCTGGCTCAGGTCGCGGTAGTCAGTCAACTGCACTGCTAGGTCTCGCATAGGGATCAATGAAGGCATCGACACGGAATCTGTCGATATCTGCAGTGTATCGCGACATTAATTACCGCTCGCCGAGCATGCTGGTATGATGCGCGGCTTTTTTCCGACCCAATCAAATTCCACAAGCCGTCTGGTACGGTCTGTGCTTTGCTGAGGGGGTCGATACATTCACGGCGCCGGGGCGCGCCACGGGGAGCAGGCATGCTGGAAAGGCTGTTTCAACTAAAGGCACACAACACCAATGTCCGCACCGAAATACTCGCGGGCGTGACCACCTTCCTGGCCATGGCCTATATCCTGTTCGTCAACCCGAGCATTCTCGGCGAAACCGGCATGGACAAGGGCGCGCTGTTCGTCGCCACCTGCTTGGCAGCGGCCATCGGCTCGACGACCATGGGCCTGATCGCCAACTACCCGATTGCCCTGGCACCCGGCATGGGCCTCAACGCCTTCTTCACCTACACCGTGGTCCTGCATATGGGCCACACCTGGCAGGTGGCTCTGGGCGCGGTATTCATTTCGGCCGTGTTGTTCTTCCTGCTGTCGATCTTTCGCATCCGTGAATGGATCGTCAACAGCATTCCGTTGCCACTGCGCTCGGCCATCGCTGCCGGTATCGGCCTGTTCCTGGCGCTGATTGCCCTGCACAATGCCGGTATCGTTGTGGATAACCAAGCGACCCTGGTGGGCCTGGGCGACCTCAAGCAACCCGCACCGATCCTCGCCACCCTGGGCTTCTTCCTGATTGTTGCCCTGGAAGCGCTGAAAGTACGTGGTGCGGTCCTGATCGGCATCCTGGTGGTGACCGTCGCCTCGATCGGCCTGGGCTTTACTCCATTCGCCGGCGTGGTCTCGATGCCACCGTCGCTGGCCCCAACCTTCCTGCAGCTGGACATCAAGGGTGCCCTGGATGTCGGTCTGATCAGCGTGATCTTCGCCTTCCTGTTCGTTGACCTGTTCGACAACTCCGGCACCCTCATCGGCGTGGCCAAACGTGCCGGCCTGATGCGCAAGGACGGCCATATGCCGAAGATGGGCCGCGCCCTGATCGCCGACAGTACCGCTGCGATGGCCGGTTCCCTGCTGGGCACCTCGACCACCACCAGCTACATCGAATCGGCAGCAGGCGTGAGTGCTGGTGGGCGCACTGGCCTGACCGCAATCGTGGTTGCCATCCTGTTCCTGCTGGCGCTGTTCTTTGCGCCGCTGGCCGGTAGCGTGCCAGCCTTCGCCACTGCGCCAGCGCTGCTGTTCGTCGCCGTGTTGATGGCCTCGGGCCTGGCTGAAATAAACTGGGACGACGTCACCGAAGCCGCCCCGGTAGTGATCACTGCCCTGGCGATGCCGCTGACCTACTCGATCGCCAACGGCATCGCTTTCGGTTTCATTTCCTGGACCGCGATCAAACTGATCTCCGGCCGCCGCGGTGACCTGAACCCGGCGCTGGTGATCCTGTCGATCCTGTTCGTCATCAAGTTGGGTTGGTACAACGCATGAGTGCTGTCTTCGACCCTTCGACCTACACCCAACAGCTCGACGCCAAGGCTGCACGCCTGCGTGAGCTGTTGGCGCCTTTCGATGCCCCGGATCCTGCGCTGTTCGACTCGCCACGTGAGCACTACCGCCTGCGTGCCGAGTTCCGGCTGTGGCGTGAGAACGAACAGCGCTTCTACGCAATGTTCGCCCCGGGCGAGAAACACACGCCGATTCTGATCGAAGACTTTCCCATCGCAAGCCTGCGCATCAATCAACTGATGCCGCAACTCAAGGCCGCCTGGCAAGCCAGCTCAGCGCTGAGCTTCAAGTTGTTCCAGGTCGAGTTCCTGACCACCTTGGCGGGCGATGCGATGATCACCCTGTGCTACCACCGTCCACTGGACGAGCATTGGGAAGCCGCTGCGCAGCAGTTGGCCAAAGACCTGGACGTGAGCATCATCGGTCGCTCCAAAGGCAAGCGTGTGGTGATCGGCCGCGACTATGCAGTGGAAGAACTGCAGATTGCCGGACGTACCTTCCGCTACCGCCAACCAGAAGGCGCCTTTACTCAGCCTAACGGTGCAGTGAACCAAAAGATGCTCAACTGGGCCTATGAGGCTCTGGGAGAGCGTCAGGACGACCTGCTGGAGCTCTACTGCGGTAACGGCAATTTCACTCTGCCGTTGGCTACTCGGGTACGCAAGGTGCTGGCCACCGAGATCAGCAAGACATCGGTCAACGCTGCCCTGCATAACCTCGATGACAACGCTGTGGATAACGTGCGCCTGGTGCGGCTGTCCGCCGAAGAGTTGACCGAAGCACTGAATGAAGTGCGCCCGTTCCGCCGACTGGAAGGGATTGACCTGAAGAGCTACCAGTTTGGCAGCGTCTTCGTCGACCCACCGCGTGCAGGCATGGATCCGGACACCTGCGAGCTGACCCGGCGTTTCGACAACATCCTGTACATCTCTTGCAACCCGGAAACGCTGGCGGCGAACATCGCCCAGTTGCACGATACGCATCGTATCGAGCGCTGCGCATTATTCGACCAGTTTCCGTATACCCACCATATGGAAAGTGGCGTGTTACTGGTTCGGCGTTGAACTGAACGTCACAGGCGTCGCCCCAAGCGCCTGTGACGGGCTGAAAATCTCAAGGAGCATCGTCCCCGATGGACCAATTCAGCGCCATGCAGACCTTTCGCCGTGTGGTTGACCACGGCAGTTTCAGCGCTGCAGCCGTCCTGACTGGCCAATCCCATACCGTGTTGTCACGTCAGGTCAAGAATCTCGAACGCCAACTAGGCAGCCAACTCCTCCACCGTACTACCCGGCGCCTGCAGTTGACTGAGGCAGGCACGATGTTCTACCGCCACTGCGTACAAATTCTTGACCAGATGGATGCCATGACCCTGGAGCTCTCCGAGCACCAGCAGCAACCTTCCGGTACCTTACGCCTGAGCGTCTCCAGTGCCTTTGGCGAGCTGGAACTGGGGCACTGGCTACCGGGCTTCGTTGAACGCTATGCGCAAATACGCATCGAGCTGTGTTGCACAGACCGATTCGTTGACATGCTCGAAGAGAACATCGATCTGTGCCTGCGGGTTACTGATCATCTGCCAGATTCGAGTTTGGTTGCACGAAAGCTGGCACCCAGCGAAGTCATTCTGGTCGCCGCCCCGTCCTACCTCAGGCGGTTACCTAACCCCATCAACGCCGATAATCTGGGTGAGCATCCGCTGCTGAGCTACAACCGCCTAGCGCAGCCACAGCGCCTGCAACTTACCGAGCCATCGGGCAGTCAACGTGAGATGGTGATGCCCAGCCGTGTCAGCGCCAACTCACCGATGGCCTTACGAGCCGCTGCCATCGGCGGGCTGGGCATCGCCAGCTTTGATCGTTTTATCGTCGATGATGCCGTGAAAGATGGGCGTCTGGTGCAGTTACTCCCAGACTGTCAGCAACCGTCACGTACGCTGTATGCGCTCTACCCTCACAGCCGCTACCTAGCACCGAAGGTTCGCGCGCTATTGGACTATGTTCAAGCCTACTATCAGCGGCCGCGCTGGGGCCATTAGTGCAAAAAAAGCACAAGCCATGGGCAATTCCTGCCGTATTTCTGCACAGACCTCCCAGTTAACCTTCGTGTACTCCACTCAACGAAGGTGCTTCCCATGAATGCTTTGAAAACGACCCTGGCCAGTCTGACCCTGGTCGCCATCACCCTTTCTGCTGCCGCTCACGCTGAAAGCAAACCCGAAGCCTTGATCTCACTGCCCTACGCCGATCTAAAGTGGCAGGTAGTGCCTAACACCAATGGCGCAGTGACTTACGCCAACACCGACGAGGACATCTTCGGCAACGGTGACTACTCGGCCTTTGTTACCTTCAAGGCGGGCACCGACAACGGCCTGCACACCCACAGCAAAAGCTTGCCGACCGTGGTCTTGAAAGGCACGTTCTATGCGGTCATTGATAAAGTGCGCACCGAGTTCCCGGCCGGCTCGTACTACAAGCTACCGGCTAATCGAGTGCATGAAAGCGGTTGCACTGCCGAAGCTGATTGCCTGTTGTTCCAATACCAGAGCGACAAATACGATCTGGTACCGGCCAAAAGCTGAAGTTCTGAATGTCCTTCACGACACGGGCTTGTCCCGTGTCAGGCGCCTTCAGCCCAGCCCCGAACACACTAACAACGGCACCTTCTGGTCGTCATCGGTCAATGCACCATGATGACCACGCCATTGGCTGGGGTGTTTTTCCACCGCACTCCGAATAAGCCCGCCAGCGCCGGTGGGCACCACGATCAGGTCGCCAATTCGTGCTTCGGCCTGGCTCAATAGCACATCACCAAACAGTCCTGCGGCAATTGCCTGAGACTTGCTCCAGACGTTGTAAGCATCCCCTAAGCGGTTCTGCCAACGCTCGTGTACACGGTCTTGCTGGTGCTCGTGGATGTACAGGTAACGTGCACGAATATCACCGGCAATCGCCCGCACTCCCTCCTGCAGAACTGGATCGAGGTCGAAATCACGCACCTGCTCGCTGTCTAGCGCCACCATGCCATGGTCGGCAATCACCATCAGTTGGACCCTTTCAGGCAGCACCTGAGCAATGGCACGGGCCAACTGATCGGCAATTTCCAATTGTTTGATCCAGCCTTCTGAACCTGGGCCGAACAGATGGCCGGCAAAGTCCAGGTCGCCGAAATAAGCAAAGCAGAAGGCCGCCTCGGGCCTGTCCAACGCCGCTTTGATCAGTTCGGGATATGCCTCGTAGGCCGGTGCCGGAAGGATCTGCCCCGCCTTGTAGATAGCCTTGCTGAAGGCTGAATTGGCAAACCGTCCAAGCATGACCGTACTGATGGCTATGCCTTGCTTACTGGCCAGGCTCCAGGCATCGTCTGGCACGATGAAAGATTCTGGCGCCGGTGCAGCACCGGGTTCTGTCTCACTTTGCAATGCGGCGGTGGTCCACACCAACGGCGACAACTCGGTGTGTGGGTCCAGTGCAAAACTGCAGCCGACAATGCCATGGGCGCCACTGCCTAAGCCTGATGTAACCGAGGCCAGACTGGTGGCAGTGGTGGCCGGGAAGCCCACACGAAAATGTGCATCATCCTGCATCAACGAGGCGAGAAATGGCGCGTGCCTGGCGTAAGCCTGCAATAGGTTCCAGCCCAACCCGTCGATCAACAGCAGACAGGTCGCTGGTGAGCGATCAAACCGAAAACTGTTGCGAAAACCCTGGCCACCAAGACCGGAAAATATCGACTGGGTCAGATTCGCCAAGCCTGGCCAAGTCTCACCTAGCAACTGTGGGTCGTTCAGGGGCATTGCCATCTCTCCTTCCGTGGTCAAGTGCAAGCAACAGGTGTAGCACAGGCTGTGCGATCAGCGCACAGAAAAGCCGCCAAGGGGGTGTTCGCCGATTGACCAAGTTAACCAAACGGTACATTTTCAATGGAAACCTATTTCCAAGAACAACAATGGAGTTTCCCCATGAATCCGGCCCCCTCTTCCGGCATTCTCGCCGGGCTGATCGGCGCAGGCATCCAGGCCTCGCGTACCCCGGCATTGCATGAGCACGAAGGCCACGCCCAGGGTTTGAATTATCTGTACCGGCTGATCGATCTGGATCAACTGAAGCTCGATAGCAGCGCTTTGGAACAATTACTCACCGCCGCAGAGTCCATGGGTTTCACCGGCCTGAATATCACCTTCCCGTGTAAACAGGCGATCCTGCCGCTGCTTGATGAGTTGTCTCCTGAAGCCCGCGGCATTGGCGCAGTCAATACCGTGGTGCTCAAGGACGGCAAGCGCATCGGACATAACACTGACTGCCTGGGTTTCGCCGAAGGCTTTCGCCGTGGTCTGGTCGAAGCACCGCGGCGTCGGGTCGTACAGATGGGGGCCGGTGGTGCTGGCGCGGCTGTGGCCCATGCGATGCTTGCGGAAGGGGTTGGTCAGTTGACTGTATTCGATGTCGAAGTGGCGCGGGCGCAGGCGCTGGTGGATAACCTCAATGCACATTTCAGTGGTGCCCTGGCGCGTGTCGGCCATGATTTGGCCTGCGCTCTGGGTGAAGCTGACGGGCTGGTCAACACCACGCCCATGGGCATGGCCAAACTGCCGGGCATGCCGGTGCCCAAGGCATTGCTCAGAGCCGATCTGTGGGTGGCAGAAATTGTCTATTTCCCGCTGGAAACCGAACTGTTGCGTGAAGCCCGGGCCCTGGGCTGCCGCACGCTGGATGGTTCAAACATGGCCGTATTTCAGGCGGTGAAGGCGTTCGAATTGTTCAGCGGCCTAAAACCAGATGCAGTACGGATGCTTGCGCACTTCAATCATATGGGCGGCTGAACAGCCTCTAACTGACGTGTGTCGCCGCCGCAGCCTGACGGCAGCGGCGACGACACCATGATCAGGCCTGCAAGAACTTCAACACCGACTCGCAAATCATCTCGCGGTGCCGCGCCTTGAGCGCCGCATCCTCGAAATCGACCTGAAAGATCTCGCCAAAGGTGTTGCGATTCGACACCCGATAGAAGCAGAACGAACTGATCAACAAGTGCACATCCAGCGCTTCTAGCCCCTGACGGAACACGCCTTCAGCCGCCCCGCGACGCAGAATCTCATCCAGCGCGGTAAGCACAGTCTTATTCATTGAGCGAATGGCCGAGGAGCGCTTTACGTACTCGCCGTGGTGCATGTTCTCGTTGCAAACGATACGCACGAAGTCGACGTTACGGTCATGGTGGTCAAAGGTAAATTCCACCAACCGCCGAATGCCCTGGCGCGGTTCAAGCTCAGCCAGGTGCAGGCTGCTCTCGGTATTGCGGATATCACCGTAGAGTTTCTCCAATACCTCGACGTACAACTGCTCCTTGCTGTTGAAGTAGTAGTAGATCATGCGCTTGGAGGTCTGGGTGCGCTCGGCGATGGCATCCACCCGGGCACCTGCAAGCCCCTGCTGGACGAACTCGCTGATTGCCGCCTGAAGAATGTTCTCGCGGGTCTTTTCCGGGTTGTTCTTGCGACCCTTGCGCACCGTTTCAGGGGCAGCGCAGAGTGCTGGAGTAGTTGTCATACGGGACTCGTGGCCAACGGTTAACCCGGTGATTATGAGCCCCGGGGGATAAGGAAGAAAGCCTGCCTGCCCCGCGGCTACAAACGGGCCTGCGCCGGAGCACCTGCACGCGCCTTGGCCATGGCCGCCAGACGTACCGCAACGTTGGCTGCACCATAACCGCTGTAACCGTTACGCCGCTGCAAGACCTCGAAGAAAAAGCGCTCCTCGAATGGCTCGGTGTACACATGAAACAGCTCGCCACCTTGAGCATCACGGTCATAAAGCACGTTGTAGTAGGCCAGTTCGCTAAGGAACTCGTCGTTAAAATCAAAGCGTGCGGCCAGGTCGTCGTAATAGTTAAGCGGAATGTCGAGCAGGGCCACCCCAGACTCTTTGGCCTGCTTGACCGCCGCAAAGATGTCGTCGCACTCGAAGGCGATGTGATGCACGCCTGAGCCACGATAATGCGACAGCGCATGGGCGATGGCTGTGTTGCGGTTTTCCGAAATGTTCAACGGCAGGCGAATCGAGCTGCAACGGCTACGCAGGGCGCGGCTCTTTACCAACCCATAGGGGTCTGGCAACACCACCTCGTCATCGGCAGTGAAGTCCAGCAGGCTTTTGTAAAACAGCGCCCAACTGTCCAGACCATCGGCCGGCAAGGCCAAGGCCATATGATCAATGCGTTTGAGGCCCAGGCTGTTACCCGAGGTTTGCACTACGCTGAAATCGGTGTCGTAAATGGTCCGGCCTTCAGCGTCCTGATCAACCAGATAGATCAGGCTGCCATCCGGCGCACGCACCGCTGCCAATTCACGCTCGTTGGGCCCGACCAGACCACGGTAGGGCTGGCCATGGAATGCCACGGCGCGAGCCAGGGCCTGGGCGCTATCCTTGACCCGAATGGCCGTGGCACACAAGGACGGACCATGGCTTTCAAAAAAGTTGTGGGCAAAGGAATAGGGTTCAGCATTGAGAATCAGGTTGATATCACCCTGGCGCAACAAGCTGACATTCTTCGAACGGTGCGCGCCTGCACGGTTGAAGCCCAGGCGCTCCAGCCAATTTCCCAACTTGGCCCCGAGAGCATCGTCCACGGCGAACTCAAGAAACTCGATGCCGTCGTAGGCACTGGCCGCCGGAGGAGCGAACAACGCGTCATCCAATACCTGACCTTGCTGCTCCAGCCGTTGACGGGTTTTCTCCTCAAGGTACAGCAGCGAACGCAAGCCATCGGCGGCGTTGGCTCGTGGTGGCGCGGCGCGGAAACCATCGTTGAAAATTTCCAGTGATAACGGCCCGCGGTAACCGCTGGCCAGAATCGGCGCTAAAAAGCCTGCGAGGTCGAATTCACCCTGCCCTGGGAAGCAGCGAAAGTGCCGGCTCCATTCCAGCACATCCATGGCCAGCAGCGGCGCATCAGCCATCTGCACGAAGAAGATCTTGTCGCCTGGAACTTGAGCGATAGCGCGCGGATCGCCTTTAAGTGACAAGGTATGAAAACTATCGAGGATCATCCCAAGATTTGGATGATCTGCCGCCTGGACGATATCCCAGACCTGTTCCCAGGTGTTGACATGCCGCCCCCAGGCCAACGCCTCGTAACCGATGCGCAAATCGCGCGCCCCAGCGCGCTCGGCCAGCAAGCGCAGATCGTCGACCAGCACCTGGCGCTCACCCAGCGAGTCAACTGCGACGTTACTGCACACCAGCACCAGATCGGTGCCCAGCTCCTGCATCAAGTCGAACTTGCGCTCGGCACGATCGAGGTTGCGCGCCAGGCGATCACGACGGCAGCCTTCGAAGTCGCGGAACGGCTGAAACAGTGTGATTGCCAGCCCTAGGTCGGCGCAGCGTTGGCGAATTTCTCGCGGGCTGCCGGCGTAGTAAAGAAGGTCATTCTCAAAGATCTCGACCCCATCGAAGCCCGCCGCAGCAATGGCTTCGAGTTTTTCAGGCAAGGTACCGCTCAAGGACACAGTGGCAATCGAACGCTGCATTTTTATGGCTCCGATGGGCAGGCAAAACCCGGATGCTGCGATTATTGGCGGTGAACACTTTTTGCTCAATTAAAAAGGTACTAACTGGTTAGTTTTGTGTTCGATTATCGCCCATAATAGCGTTCAACGAATTGACCCTTTTTTGACCACAGGCGCACCATTTCGACACGGGGCAGTGTTGCTCGTCGAGTCAAAAGCTCCTCGACCCCTGCCGATTCAATCGACCGCCAAGCACCCCGGCGTCCTTAGCGTTGCGTCACCCAAGGCTTGACCCATAAACATAAAAATACGGGTAACCCTCCCATGATCCATTCGCACAGCACCCGCATTGCCCAGCCGCTGGCCAGTACTCCGCACGCTGGCATTGGCGACAAGATCCGTGGCGCCATGGCTGTCGGCAAGACCCGTTGGGTCATGCTTGCCCTGGTGTTCTTCGCCACCACCTTGAACTACATCGACCGCGCCGCACTAGGCGTCATGCAGCCGATCCTGGCCAAGGAAATGAGCTGGACGGCGATGGATTACGCCAACATCAACTTCTGGTTTCAGGTCGGCTATGCCATCGGCTTCGTCCTCCAGGGCCGGTTGATCGACCGTATCGGCGTCAAGCGCGTGTTCTTCTGCGCGGTGCTGCTCTGGAGTCTGGCCACCGGCGCCCATGGTCTGGCGACTTCAGCCGTTGGCTTCATGGTCTGCCGATTCATCCTCGGCCTGACCGAAGCGGCCAACTACCCTGCCTGCGTCAAGACTACTCGGCTGTGGTTCCCGGCAGGCGAACGCGCAGTCGCTACCGGCATCTTCAATGCCGGCACCAACGTCGGAGCTATGTTTACCCCCATGCTGTTGCCACTGATCCTCACCGTCTGGGGTTGGCAGGCCGCGTTCATGGGCATGGGCTTTCTGGGCCTGGTGTGGGTCGTCTTCTGGGGCCTGAAGTATTTCAATCCGGAAGACCATCCCACGGTCAGCAAAGCAGAACTGGCCTATGTGCAGAGCGAGAAGGAGCCAGAGCAGGCCCGCGTGCCCTTCTCACGTATCCTGCGCATGCGCGGCACCTGGGCCTTCGCCTTGGCCTATTCGATGACCGCGCCGGTGTTCTGGTTCTACCTGTACTGGCTGCCACCGTTTCTCAATCAGCAATACAGCCTGGGTATCAGCGTGACTCAAATGGGCATCCCGCTGATCGTCATCTACCTCAGTGCTGACTTCGGCAGCGTCGGCGGCGGCATACTTTCGTCGTTTCTGATCGGCCGTGGCATGGCGCCGGTCAAGGCTCGCCTGCTGTCGATGCTGCTGTTTGCATTGACCATCATCAGCGTGATCTTTGCCGCAGGCGCCAGCAGTTTATGGATCGCCGTGCTGGCCATTTCCCTGGCGATCGCCGCGCACCAGGCCTGGACCGCCAACATCTGGAGCCTTGTGATGGACTACACCCCCAAGCACATGATGAGCACGGTGTTCGGTTTTGGCGGCATGTGCGCCGCCATCGGCGGGATGTTCATGACCCAGTTGGTCGGCTACATCCTCACTACGACTAACAACAACTACACCTTGCTGTTCACCATGATCCCGGCCATGTATTTCATCGCCCTGATCTGGATGTACTTGATGGCTCCACGCAAGGTGCCGAAAGTCGAAGCCTAACGACGCCGCTGCAACCAGGCGGCACCCAGACCGCTCAGGCAGATCAAGGCAATACCGACCAGCCCGGCCATGTCCGGGCTGTGTCCGAACAGCACCAAGCCAAGTATCCCGGCAAACACGATCTGACAGTAACTGAACGGCGCCAGCATGGCCGGTGGCGCATGGCGGAAAGCCTGGGTCAGGAACAGGTGTGCGGTCATCCCACAGGTACCCAGCGCTACGGCCATCAGGCCATGCACCAAGCTTGGGATCTGCCAGAACATCGGTACGACGGCACTCATCACCAGGGTGTTGAGTACACCGGTGAAGAAGTTACTGGTGGTCGGGCTGTCGATACCGCTGAGCTTACGGGTAAGCAACTGGTAGAAACAAAAACACAGCGCGGAACCGAATGGCAGCAGCACGGCTGGAGTGAACAACGCACCGCCAGGATGGATGATCACCGTCACCCCAACAAAACTGACCAATACCGCCACCCACTGACCACGGGTCACTTTCTCCCCCAGCAGCGGCAACGACAGCGCCGTCACCAGCAACGGCGCAAGGAAGTTGACCGCCGTCGCCTCGGCCAGCGGAATATATTGCAAGGCCGTGGTGAACAGCAGGCTGGTTCCCAGCAGACAGAGTGCGCGCAACGCCTGCAGTCCTGGCCGACGAGTGCGCAATACGCGTAATCCGGACTGCGGCAGGAAGATCGCCATCATCAACAGGGTGTGCACCAAATAGCGCGCCCACACGACCCAAAGAATCGGATAAAAGCCGGCCAGGTATTTGGACAGAGCGTCATGGCTGGCAAACAGGAACGTCGCCAGCACCACCAGCAAAATGCCCCGCAGTGGCTGGCTGGCATCGTTGAGTGCGGTGGGACGGGGCATGAGATCGGCTCGTAGGTTAATGCTGCAAGAGCAGCTGTTGGGTCTTGTCCAGGGCCATCTGTGCCCGCTGCAAGGCGCTAACACCCTGTTCATACAATTGCCGGGTAGGAATCTCCAGGCTTAAGGGAATCGACGACGGCAAACTGCGTAGCAGCCCTACCAAATCGCAATCACCGTCACCAGGGAAACGCCGCTCATTACGGGCTTGCCGCAAGATATCGGCCATGTCGTCAGGGCGGGGACCGGCGACATCGCACAGCTGAGCATAACGCAGACGCGACCGAGCAACCTTGCCAAGGTCCTCCAGAGACGATGCCGAGCGGTCGAAATGGAAGGCATCGACCAGCACGCAGCCGTTGCCACGCCCGGCTTGCTCGACAATACGTAACGCCTGCGTGAGGTTCTTTGCATCGGTCCAGGGCATGAACTCCAGATGCGGATGCAAACTGTACTGGCCTGCCAGATCGCAGAGGGCCGCGAAGTTTTCCGTCAGGCGTTGTTCATCGGCATCGTTGCCGGCCACCAGCAGTTCACTGGCACCGAACTCGGCGCCCACGGCCAGTAGGGGCTCAAAGTCGGCCACACAGGTTTCAGGCTTGAGCCGCAGGATCTCCACATCCAGTACCTGGATGCCGGTGTCGCGCAAACGCGCGGCAGTCTGGCGACGTAGTCCGGCATCCGCGACCAGCGGGAAGTGATGTTCCTCTGGCGTCGCCGGTTCCAGGCGCAGTCCGACGTGGCTATAACCTGCCCGGGCGGCGACTTCGATCATCTCCACCGGCGACAGCTCAAGTACTGTCAGGGCAGCGAGGGACATCACACGTTGGCTCATTATTGTTATCTCGGAAGTGGGTCTTGAAATATTTAGAACCCAGTTCCAATTTCAATGCAAGCAAAAAAACAGCCTGTCTTGGCTGCTTTTTTGTGAAAGCTGGAACCTAAGATGGTTCTAGACGAACAGCTCCGACGCCGGGCTGGCCGCCGACAGCTCAGCCGCCGCCGCCAGCAGCACTGGCGCCAGCTCATGCATGCGTGCCTCGCTCATCCGTGCACTGGGCCCGGCAACGCTGAGCACCCCCACCGCGTGCCCGTCCAGCGGATGACGCACCACTGCTGCCAGCGCCGAGGTACCGACTGCCGAGCTTTCCACTACCCAGGCATAGCCATGTTCACGGGCAATTCGCAGACGCTCCAGCAACTGGGCATTGGACGCCGGCGCATTGGGGCCGAAGTCCTCACGCTTGGCGATACCCTGGCGCTCGACCAGCAACAACGCCTGGGCATCGCTCAAGCTGGAAAGCCAGGCATGCCCGGAGGCGGTGTAAAACAGGGGAGCATCGCGGCCCATGTCGGGGTCGTAACGCAGGCCCGAGCGGGCGCCCTGCGCCTTAGCGATCCAGGTCTGACGGTCGCCTTCGATCACCCCTAGGCGCACCAGCTCACCGGTCTGCTGGGCTAACTGGTCGAGGATCGGTTGGACGACATCGGCACCGCTGCTGGCCAGGTAACGGAAACCCATGGCCACCAGGCGAGTGCTCAGGTGGTAGCGGCTGCTCTCCGGATTCTGGCGTACATAACCCAGACGCATCAGCTCGGCGAGCATGCGGTGTGTGGCGCTTTTGGGTATTTCCAGCTCTTCGGCCAGGGACTGCAGGGGCAGCCCGCGCGGTTCGCTGGTAAGGCGTTCGAGGAGGCTGAATGCGCGTTCGATCTGACTGCCGGCCATGGTCATGGTCCCTGAAATTTGTGCCGATTCTAAAGAGCCCCGGTGAAAGCGCAAATCACTGTCCGATCTTCGCCCACTTTGTGCTGTTACGGCTTGGCCCGGGGTTACGTG
Source organism: Pseudomonas sp. S06B 330 (assembly GCF_002845275.2). NCBI lineage: Bacteria > Pseudomonadati > Pseudomonadota > Gammaproteobacteria > Pseudomonadales > Pseudomonadaceae > Pseudomonas > Pseudomonas tussilaginis. The sequence continues at coordinate 5,050,081 of NZ_CP088149.1, forward strand.
AAAACATAGAATGTGGAATCAAGTTCCAGAATATAACAAAACCTGTTGGTTCTTCGAGGAGATACTGCCCATGCCTGTCGACACCTCCCCCTCCGAACGCGTGGACTGCGATGTACTGGTCATCGGTTCCGGTGCCGCCGGGCTAGCCGCAGCGGTGACAGCTGCCTGGCATGGTCAGAAAGTCATCGTGGTAGAAAAGGACCCGGTATTCGGCGGTGCCACCGCTTGGTCCGGTGGCTGGATGTGGGTACCGTGCAACCCATTGGCCCAGCGCGCGGGAATAATCGAAGATCGTTCGCAACCACGCACCTACCTGGAGCATGAACTGGGCGAGCGTTTCGACGCGCAGATGATCGACGCATTCCTTGAAGCGGCGCCGAACATGGTGTCGTTCTTCGAGCGCCACACTGCTCTGCAGTTTGCCGACGGCAATGGCATTGCCGACATCCATGGCAATACTCCCGGTGCCGGCACTGGTGGACGCTCGGTCATCGCCGCACCTTATGACGGGCGCAAGGCCGGCAAACTGCTCAAGCGCCTGCGTAAGACTATGCGCGAAACCTCGTTCATGGGCATGCCTATCATGGCTGGCAAGGACCTGGGGGCCTTCCTGACCTTGACCCGGTCATGGCGCTCGCTGCTGCATGTAAGCAGGCGGTTCAGCCGTCACCTGCTCGATCTGGCCAGGTATGGCCGGGCCATGCAACTGGTCAACGGCGTAGCCCTCGTGGCACGGCTGGCCAAGTCGGCGCAAAACCTCGGTGTACTGCTGTGGGAATCAGCACCCGCCAAGCACCTGCTCCAGGAGCAAGGTCGCGTCAGCGGTGCATTGATCGAGACCGCGCGCGGCCCGATCAACATTCATGCCCGCAAGGCTGTGGTCCTGGCGGCCGGTGGTTTTGCTAATGACATCGAACGGCGCAAAGCGCTGTTCCCGCGCACGCCCACTGGCCACGAGCACCTGGCCCTGCCGCCGCTGGGCGCCAACGGTGACGGCTTGCGTTTGGGTGAAAGCGTCGGTGGCCAGGTCGCCGATGACCTGCACAGCCCCGTGGCCTGGGCACCGGTATCGCGGGTGCCCCACAGCGATGGCAGCACCGGCCATTTCCCGCACATCATCGAACGCGGCAAGCCCGGCATCATTGGCGTGCTGGCGGATGGCAAGCGCTTCGTCAATGAAGCCGACGGTTACTACGATTATGTCAGCGCCATGGTTGCCCAAGCACCAGGCGAAAAGGTCGAATCCTGGCTGATCTGCAGCCATGCCTTCCAACGCCGTTATGGCCTGGGTATCTCACGGCCGTTTCCGCTACCGGTGCAACCGCTCATCAATTCCGGCTACCTGAAAACCGCCAATAGTATCGAAGCCCTGGCGCGGGTCTGCGGGATTGATCCTCAAGGCTTGAGCGCCACGGTTGCCGAATACAACCGCCATGCTCATAACGGTGAAGACCCGCAATTCGGTCGCGGCTCCACCCTGTACAACCGAAAACAAGGCGATGCCTTGCACTGGCCGAATCCCTGCGTAGCGCCGATTGAGCAAGGACCGTTCTATGCGGTGAAGGTCGAGCCGGGTTGCTTTGGCACCTTCGCCGGGCTCAAGACCAATGAACACGCCCAGGTTCTGGACAGCCAGCGCCAACCCATTGTCGGCTTGTATGCGGCGGGTACCGATATGGCCAGCATCATGGGTGGACATTACCCGGCAGGTGGGATCAATCTGGGGCCGGCGGCGACCTTTGGGTATATCGCGGGGCGGCATATTGCCGGGGTAACGGAGTACGAATGAAGGCATAGCCTTGGGGCCACAACGTGGCCGTTCGCCGACAAGACCGGTTCCCACAACGTTGAGGCCATCACTGTGGGAGCTGGCGTTGCCAGCGATGGGTTCAACCTCAGAAATCGAAAAACACCGTCTCACCTTCACCCTGAATACGGATATCAAAGCGGTAGGCCAGTTTGCCATTTACTTCACAGCGAGTCGCCACCAAGGTCTCACGACGCTGGGGTTGCTCGATCAGGTTGAGCACCGGGCACTTGGCATTGGCCGCGGCTTCATCGTCGAAGTACAAGCGGGTCTGCAGGTGGATGTTGATGCCACGGGCAAACAGGCTGACGTTGATGTGCGGTGCCATCGGTACACCAGCAGCATTGTTGACCACACCCGGTTTAATGGTGTGCAGCGTCCACTCACCAGCGTCGAAGGTGGTGGCAGTACGGCCGAAACTGTTGAATGGCTTTTCCAGGTTGAAGTCGTCTTGATAGTCACCGTTGTGATCGGCCTGCCAGAACTCCAGAAACGAGTCGCGGACCAAATGGCCGTTGCCGTCGTAGACGTTACCAAACACCAGAATATGTTCGCCCGGCGCATCGGCCTGGGCCATGCGGCTCCAGATTTCCTGGTCGCGGGTCGGGTTACCGGCAGCCTCCAGGGCCAAGCCGATGTGTACATAAGGGCCGGCGGTCTGTGAAGGCGTTTCCGGCAGCAGTTCGATAGGCATGGGAAACCTCCTCAGCAGTTTTCGAAGTGAGTCTTGCGCTGCCCGCGCAGGACGATGTCGAAGCGATAGGCCAGGCAATCCATAGGATTGGCGTTGCTCATGTCCAGGCGGGCGATCAGGCTCTGCACGGCATCTGGGTTGGCAATCGACTTGACGATCGGGCACATCGGGATCAACGGGTCGCCTTCGAAGTACAGCTGGGTGATCAGCCGGGTAGCAATCGACGGACCACTGATCGACACATGGATGTGCGCCGGGCGCCAATCGTTGGGGCCGTTACGCCATGGGTAAGGACCAGGCTTGATGGTACGGAAGCTGTAATAGCCCTCGCTGTCGGTCAATGCACGGCCCACACCACCAAAGTTCGGGTCCAGCGGTGCCAGGTAGCGGTCATTCTTATGACGGTAACGGCCACCAGCGTTGGCCTGCCAGATTTCCACCAAGGTATGTGGGATGGGCTTGCCGTACTGATCACAGACGCGCCCGGCGAGGACGATGCGTTCACCGATCGGCAGCCCACCGTTGTTGAAGTTGAGCAGTAGGTCGTGGTCATGCTGGCCGAACTTCAAGTGCGAGAAGTCGGGACCGGTGCTTTCGCTGATCGACTGGGGAATGCTCACCAGCGCCTGACTCGGCGAACGGGCGATAGAGGTTTTGTAATCCGGGGTGAAGGCTTTCGGATGCCAGTTGCGATCACGGATAGCGAAGCGACTGTTGTCTTGCGCAGACATGCCGTTCTCCTGTCTTGGAATTATTGGAGCGCCTGGGCGTGGCAGGCGAGCTTGCAGTTTCCGGCATGAAGGCACAGAAGAACATTGAAAAGTACCTGCCTATACATAACCAAATGGTTATGAAAGGAGCAGGAATCTGACAGAGCGACGTCCGGTGAACTAATCTTTGAGCTCGTGTTTCCAAGCTCGGGAGAGCACTCATGCAATGGCGAAAAGGCAGGCGTAGCGACAATGTGGTCGATGCCCGTGGCGAGGGTGGTGGCGGCATGCGCTTCGGCGGTGGCAAGGGCCTGAGCATAGGTGCGATCCTGTTGATCGTCGGCATTGGCTGGATCACCGGCCAGGACCCATTGCAGATCCTTGGCCAACTGACTGGGCAGATGGATCAGCAACAGACGGCGCCGGTCACCACCGGCACCGGCAAGGCCCCCCCGGCCAATGATGAGCAGGCCGAGTTCGTTGCCTCGATCCTCGGTGACACCGAAGACACCTGGAAGGCTATCTTTGCCCAGGCCGGCCGCCAGTACAAAGACCCCAACCTGATCCTGTTCAGTGGCCAGATCAACTCGGCCTGCGGCTTCGCCTCCTCGGCCGTCGGCCCGTTCTATTGCCCGGCCGACCAAAAAGTCTACCTGGACATGAGTTTCTTCCGCGAAATGGAACAACGCTTTTCCGCCGCCGGCGACTTCGCCCAGGCCTATGTGATTGCCCACGAAGTCGGCCACCATGTGCAGACCCTGCTTGGCGTCTCTGCCAAAGTCCAGGCAGCGCGTCAGCGCGGTGAACGCATGGAAGGTGACAACGGCTTATTGGTGCGCCAGGAACTACAGGCCGACTGCCTGGCTGGAGTCTGGGCCTATCAGGCGCAAAAGCGCCTGAACTGGCTGGAGCCTGGCGATATCGACGAAGCGCTGAACGCCGCCAATGCCATCGGTGACGACCGCCTGCAGCAGCAGGGTCAAGGTAGAGTGGTCCCGGACTCCTTTACCCACGGCACCTCGCAACAGCGCCAGCGCTGGTTCAAGACCGGTTTTGCCAAGGGCGATATCAACCAGTGCGACACCTTCGGCACACGCTCGCTCTGAGCCGCCAACCAGGCTGATCCGTGGCCAGCAGCCCCCTCTGGCTGGCTGCGGAAAAGCCCTGTTACCGACCGCTGATCAATTTTGCTGAAAAAGCGTTTCAGCTCCAGCGCAAACCGCCGATAAACCCTGCTCAGAACATCGGCTGGCCATCAACAAAAACAACCTTCCAGCGATACGGATCATGAAGAACAACGTTCCTAGAGGGATTGCATGAATAGCTGGTTCGCCAACATCAGCATCAACCTGAAACTCGGCCTGGGCTTCGGCCTGGTGCTGCTGCTCACCAGCCTACTGGCCCTGACCGGCTGGAACAGCATGGGTGGGTTGATCAACCGCAGTAACTGGATGAGCGACATTACCCAGCTCAACAGTGACCTGACCAACCTGCGCATCACCCGCCTGCAGTACATGCTGACCGGCGGTGACGATGCCACCGCGGGCAATGTACAGGTCAAACTCAATGCCTTCAGCGAACAACAGCAAAAGTTGCTTAAGAGCTTCAAGAGCCCAGAGAACGTCAAGTTGCTCCAGGACCTGGGCCAGACCATCAGCGAGTATCAAGTTTCAATCAACAAGATGCGCGCCGGCTACAAGACCAGCCTGGCCGCCCGGGATTCGATGAACCTGGCAGCCTCGCGTGCGATCGAATTGATCGACGCGATAAACGCCGACATTCTTGCCTTGCCCGAAGGTGATGCCAGCCGTCTGGAGCAGTTCCGCACCGTTACCCAAGCCAAGGAGCAGTTGTTCCAGGTACGTCTGGCTGTACGCAGCTACATTGCTGACATCAGCAGCGAAACCGAACAGTTGGCTCTGCGCCAGCTGGATGGTGCACTGGCTGAAATTGCCAGCCTAAACCGTCAGATGCCGAGCGAAGCGACACGCATCAAGCAATTTGAAAGCGCCGTGCTGGCGTATCGCGACGCCGTGCGCCAGTTCCGTGATGCCACCGCGGCTATCGCCGTGGCCCGCGAAGAGATGACCGTACAAGGCGCCACCATCGTCAAGACCAGCGACGCGCTGTACATGATCCAGCTCGAACGCCGCGACAGCGAAAGCGCCCAGGCCCGCACCCTGCAGCTCACCGCAACACTGCTGGCCTTGCTGGTCGGTGTACTGGCGGCCGTGATCATCACCCGCCAGATCACCCGTCCACTGCGCGAAACCCTGAGCGTCGTGGAAAAGATCGCCGCTGGCGACCTGACCCACAACCTGCGCGTGACTCGCCGCGACGAACTCGGCGTACTGCAACTGGGCATCCAGCGCATGGGTAGCACCCTGCGCGAACTGATCAGCGGCATTCGCGATGGCGTCACCCAGATCGCCAGTGCCGCCGAAGAACTGTCAGCAGTGACCGAGGAAACCAGCGCCGGGGTCAACAGCCAGAAAGTCGAGACCGACCAGGTCGCCACCGCCATGCACGAAATGGCCGCCACCGTGCAAGAAGTTGCACGCAACGCCGAGCACGCCTCATCGGCCGCCACCGACGCCGATTCGCAAGCACGTGCCGGTGACCAAGTGGTTGCCGAAGCGATCAGCCAGATCGAACGCCTGGCCGAGGAAGTCCACCGCTCCACCGAGGCGATGGGCCTGTTGCAGCAGGAGAGCCAGAAAATCGGCAGCGTCATGGACGTGATCAAATCGGTGGCCGAGCAGACCAACCTGCTGGCCTTGAATGCCGCCATTGAAGCGGCCCGTGCCGGTGAAGCCGGACGTGGGTTTGCCGTGGTTGCCGATGAAGTTCGCGGCCTGGCCCAGCGTACGCAGAAGTCCACCGAAGAGATCGAAGAGTTGGTCGCCGGCCTGCAAAGTGGTACCCAGCAGGTGGCCAATGTGATGCTCGGTAGCCGCAACCTGACCGACAGCAGCGTCGAACTGACGCGCAAGGCGGGCGCCTCGCTGGAAAGCATCACGCGCACGGTGTCGAACATTCAGTCGATGAACCAGCAGATTGCCGCGGCAGCGGAACAGCAGAGCGCGGTGGCCGAACAGATCAGCCGTAGCATCATCAATGTCCGCGATGTGTCGGAACAGACCGCGGCGGCCAGCGACGAGACGGCCGCTTCCAGTGTTGAGCTGGCGCGGTTGGGTAACCAGTTGCAGACCATGGTCAGCCACTTCCGCGTGTGATGCACTGAAAGCCTGGGCTGCTTTGCAGCCATCGCCGGCAAGACCGGCTCCCACAGGTTTCAGCACTTGAGCTGATCCCTTGTGGGAGCCGGTCTTGCCGGCGATAAGCTCACACTTACTTAACGACCTGCCCTACCCCACGCCCACGTGGATCGGAAGCCGTTTCCAGCGCCGTGCCCTTCACGCGGATCGCCTGGATATCGCCCATCTCCCAACCCTGATCTTCCAGGGTGTAGCCCATCTTCTTCAGTTCCTCGGCAACCTTGCCTTCGAGCGGTGCATAAGCATCGAAATAGATGGTGTCCTTAGGTAGCAACTGGTGATGAACCCGCTGCGCCGCCACGGCTTTTTCCAGTGGCAGGTTGTAGTCGTACAGGTTGTTCAGCACCTGGAAGATCGAGGTGAAGATCCGCGAACCGCCTGGAGTACCCAGTACCAGGGTGACCTGACCATCACGGGTAACCAGGGTCGGGGCCATGGACGAGAGCATGCGTTTGCCTGGCTCAATGGCGTTGGCATCGCCACCCACCACACCGAAGGCGTTGGCCACACCCGGCTTGGAACTGAAATCGTCCATCTCATCGTTGAGCAGGAAACCTGCGCCTTTAACCACAACGCCACTGCCGTAGTCCCAGTTCAGGGTGTAGGTGTTGCTGACCGCGTTACCCTGTTTGTCGACGATGGAGAAGTGCGTGGTCTGATGTGGTTCAAGGCCCGGGCGGACTTTCTCGGTTTCCGAGATAGCGGTCGGATTGACCTCTTGGGCGCGCTTGGCCAGGTAATCCTTGGCGATCAGCTTATCCACCGGCACCTTGGAGAACGCAGGGTCCCCTAGGTAGTCGGCACGGTCAGCGAACACGCGCTTTTCGATTTCCGCCAGCAAGTGGATATAGCGCGCGGAGTTCAGATCAACGCCTTTGAAATCAGCAGCGCGGTTTTCCTTGATGCCCAGCAGTTGCGCCAGTGCCACACCACCCGAGCTTGGCAGCGGTGCGGTATAGACCATATTGCCACGCCACTCGATGCCCATCGGCTCGCGCCATACCGCTTTGTAATCCTTGAGGTCGTCTTTGCTGATCAGGCCCTTGTCAGCCTGCATCTGCGCCACCAGCAGATCGGCTGTCTTGCCCTGGTAGAACTCGCTGACGCCCTTGTCGGCGATGCGCTCCAGGGTTTGCGCCAGCTCTGGCTGCTTGAACGTCTCGCCGACTTTCATGCTGCCGAAGTAGTCATTGAAGTTGGTACTGTCTTTGAACAGACCCAAGGCATCTTCGCGGTACTGGTACTGCTTGGCGGCGATTTTGAAACCGTTCTTCGCATAGCCTACCGCCGGGGTGATCAGCTCGGCCCACGGCAGCTTGCCGAACTTCTGATGCGCCTCCCACAAGCCCATGACCGTACCCGGCACACCGGCAGCGCGGGCGCCGACCAGGCTCAGGTTTTCGATGATCTCGCCTTTTTCATCCAGGTACATATTGCGGCTGGCGGCCTTGGGCGCCGTTTCTCGGTAGTCGAGGAAGTAAGGTTTGCCGTCCATGTACAGGGTCATGAAACCACCACCGCCAATATTACCGGCTTCGGGGTAGGTCACAGCCAGGGTGAAGGCGGTGGCGACTGCGGCGTCTACTGCGTTACCGCCTTTTTTCATTACATCGGCAGCTACCTGTGCAGCATATTGATCGGGCGCAGCCACCGCGCCACCTTCCAGGGTCACAGCGTAAGCCGATGAACTGGCGACTATCGCGGCACTCAGGCCCAGGGCTTGGAACATCACAACGCGCATGAGAGCTTCCTTGGTGTTGTTTTCGTTGAACAGCCATTAAGGCTTATGTCCGAAAACTAATCAAACACCGCAGGAAAATTCGCCGCGTACAGGTAAATTCTGTCGCAGCCGGAGACCTCAACAAGCGTAGATCGACAGTTTGTTCTGAATGAAATCAAGAAAGCACTGGATGCGTAAAGCCAGTTGAGTGTTGCGGTAGTACACCGCATTGATCGGCTGGCGATAGCCACTGTTGTACTCGGGCAGAATTACCTGCAGGCGAGCACTACGAATGTCTTCATGGGTCATAAAATGCGAGAGGCAGACGATGCCCTCACCGGCTAAAGCCAGTTCGCGCAAGGTTTCGCCGCTGGAGGCCGACAGACTCGGGTGAATCAATAGTCGATCACCCTCGGCATGGCGCAACGGCCAATGATTGAGGGTTTCGGTCTGGGTAAAGCCCAGCAGTGAATGCGTATGCAAGTCTTCGACCCGCTCGGGGATGCCATAGCGGGCTAGATACTCGGGACTGGCCAAGACGTTCAGCGGGCTGCAACCAAGCGATCGGGCATGCAGACTGGAGTCGGCCAACTCACCGATGCGGATGGCAACATCGGTGCTTTGTTCGATCAGGTCAATGATCAGGTCACTGGTGTTGAGCTCCAGCTGAATCTGCGGATACAACGCACGAAATTCAGCGATCCAGGGCACGATGGCATGCAGCATGAACGGCAGCGCGGCATTGATACGCAGACGCCCGGACGGTGTCTGGTGGTGCACCGACAAATGTTCTTCGAGCTCGTCCATCTGCTGCAGGATCGACTTGGCCCGTTCGAAGAAAAAACGGCCTTCTTCTGTCAGGTCCATGCGCCGGGTGGTGCGGTTGATCAGCGTTGTACCGAGCTTGGTTTCCAGGCGCGACAGAGTCCGACTGATCGCCGACGGCGTCTGCCCACCCTGCTCGGCGGCGGCGGAAATCGAGCCGCACTCGATCACCGAGACGAACACCTGCAATTCATCGGACCTGGCTTTCACGGTTGTACCCCGGGGTGATCAACAGCCGTGATAGATATCCGCTTGCGGTGGCCAGCGCAAGGTTTCATCAGGCCTGGACCTGGAAAACCTCGGCCAGGTGTTGCTCGTAGGCAGCCACGGCAGCCTCGACGTTCGGGCGCTTCATCACGTCCACGGCCAGGTAGGTCGGCAGACCCGTCATGCCAAGGAACTGGTTGGCCTTGTGGAACGGGAAGTACACCGCATCCACGCCCTTGCCTTCGAAGAAATCGCTCGGATCATCAAAAGCCTGCTGTGGCGCGTTCCACGTCAGCGAAAGCATATATTGCTTGCCTTGAATCAGACCACCGCTGCCGTACTTTTGCGAGGCATCGGAACGGGTGCGACCGTCGTTGGCGTAAAGGCTGCCGTGGCCAGCGGTGAAGACTTCATCCAGGTACTGCTTGACGGTCCACGGTGCGCCCATCCACCAACCCGGCATCTGATAGATGACAACATCGGCCCAGAGAAACTTTTCTACTTCTTCAGCATTGTCGTAACCACCGTCGATGTAGGTGGTTTTGACGTCGAAACCGGCGCGGTCAAGAAACGCCAGCGCGGCCTCGTGCAAGGTTTCGTTCAGACGACCATCGGAGTGGGCGAATTTCTTACCACCGTTGAGCAGCAGGATCTTTTTCATGGTGTGCCTCATCTGGGTTCGATCCGAGGCCTATCCGCCTGTGACCGAGTGAATTTGATGGCGGCAGAGTAGAGGTCGGGGTCGCGGGGAAAAAGCCACAATGGGGCAAAATACATTTGACTGAAAAGCACGAATCAAATCCTTATTGTTGCCTTAGAATCGATTCACCACTCCTTTCAGAGACTTCTTTATGAGCGAGCAGTACGGTTTCATCCTCAAAGCCAAAACCCATCCGGAAAAATCCGCAGCCTTCGAGGCGCTGTTTCGCGCTTATGTCGAGCCAAGCCGCCAGGAGCCGGGCTGCATCGAGTACCACATGCTGCGTGACAAGGAAGATCCAAGCCTGTTTGTGTTCTACGAGATCTGGGCCAGCAAGGCCGCGCTGGATGTGCACTCTGCCTTGCCGCACATGCAGCAGTTCTTCGAAACGCGCATGGACTACCTGGAACGCGACTTCGATATCCAGTTGGTCGAGATGCTTAGCCCCTCTTCGGCTAGCCGTTGATCAATAGATGCGCGCCGAGCAGAGCCAGGCCAATAAAGAAGCAACGCTTGAACACTGCGGCACTGATGCGTTGACGCAGCCATTGACCGCAAAACATGCCCAGCAGTGCCGGCGCCAGCACCAGCAAAGACGCGCCCAGGGCTTGCGCACCCAGCGCGCCTTGGCCCGCCAGGCCGATCGCCAGGGCCAGGGTCGATACCGTGAATGACAGGCCCAAGGCCTGGACCATTTCGTCGCGATTCAGGCCCAGACTCTGTAGATAAGGCACCGCTGGAATCACGAAGACCCCAGTGCAAGCCGTGACCACCCCGGTAATCAGCCCACAGACCGGTCCTAGCCAGCGCTCCTGCGCAGCCGCCAGGCTCAAGCCTCGCCCCAACAGACCGTACAGCGCATACACCAGTAGCGCGGCCCCCAACGCGTGAGCCGCCAGTTCGCCACTGTTGATGCCCAGCCAGACGCTGCCCAAAAGGGTCCCGATAAAAATCATGACCTGCATGGGCCACAACCGTTTCAGCAAGGCTCGCAAGTGTCCACCGGCCGCCAATTGCCAGAGGTTGGTCAAGGTCGACGGTACAATCAGCAACGCCGCAGCCTGCGCAGGCGACATAGCCAGACCGAGCAAGCCCATGGCAATGGTCGGCAAGCCCAGGCCGATTACACCCTTGACCGCGCCAGCCAGCATAAACGTAACGATCACCAGCAGCGACAGCGCCGGTCCAATGTCCTGATAGAAGCCAAGTAATGTAGTCATGGCGCTATCCTGCACCTCGACACTCAGACTGAAAATCTGCCATATACTCAGCCAGACTATTGCTCAGGCAGAGGCTGATGCATTTCGATCTGATTGACCTGCGCTTGTTCCAGCACACGCTGGACTGCGGCAACATCACCGCCGGCGCCCAACGCAGCCACTTGTCGTTGCCGGCTGCCAGCGCACGCATCCGCGCCATGGAAAGTTCGCTGGGCACGCCCCTGCTCGAACGCAACCGACGAGGTGTCCAGGCCACGCCCGCAGGGCAGGCGTTGTTGCAGCATGCGCGGCTGATTGCACAGCAGGTCGAACGCCTGCAGTTCGACCTGGCGCAATATGCCCAAGGCCTGCAGGGCCAGGTACGGTTACTGTGCAACACCGCAGCACTGACCGAATACCTGCCGGAACTGCTCGCCGGTTTTCTCGAACACTACCCGTCCATCAACATCGACATCCACGAACTGCCAAGCCTGCGTATCGTCCAGGCCATTACCCAAGGCGTGGCGGATATCGGCATCATCTCCAGCGCTGTGACCAGCGAACACCTGCAGACCTTGTCGTTTCGCGACGATCCACTGATGCTGATCATGCCCCCTACGCATCCCCTGGCCTACCATGCCAACTTGCGTTTTGCCGACACCCTCGGCCATGGCTACGTCGGCCTGCAAGCCGACAGTGCCTTGGCCCTGCACCTTGAAGAACAGGCGCTGCACCTGGGGCAGCGCCTACAGGTACGCGTGCGCGCCGACGGTTTTGATGGGGTGATCCGCATGGTCGCCCATGGTGCCGGCCTGGGCATCGTGCCGCTGGCAGCCGTGCAGCGCTGGCAAGGTGTACTGGCGCTGCACAGCCTGGCGCTGGGCGAGCCTTGGGCCAGGCGCCAGTTGCGCCTGTGCAGTCGTGACTTTTCCAGCCTGCCCGGGCATGCGCGCGCCTTGCTGGAATGTTTGAGTGCTAGCGCTGTTGCTCCAGCAACTGCAATCCACCGACAATCGCCCCTGCGCACCTAGCTGTTGCTGCACTGATCGCCAACCGAGTCGTAAAGGGAGTTTCACCGTGCCGTCGATCTACCAGCTCAAACCCCGCTTCCAGGCGCTGTTGCGCCCGACGGTCGAGCGTCTTTACCAACGCGGCGTGACCGCCAACCAGGTGACCCTGAGCGCCGCCGTGATTTCCGTGTTGCTTGGCCTGCTGCTGACCTGGCTTCCTCATATCACTTGGCTGTTCGCGCTGGTGCCAGTGTGGATGTTGCTGCGTATGGCACTCAACGCCATTGACGGCATGCTCGCCCGTGAGTTCGGCCAGCAATCGAAACTCGGCGCTTACTACAACGAACTCTGCGACCTGGTCGCCGACAGCGCCTTGTACCTGCCCTTTGCTCTGCTGCCAGGGGTATCGCCGGCACTGGTGGTGGTCGTTGTGCTCGCCGCGCTAATCAGCGAATACGCTGGCGTCATGGGCCCGCTGGTCGGTGCTGAGCGTCGCTACGACGGCCCCATGGGCAAGAGCGATCGTGCCTTTGCCTTCGGTGTTCTCGGTGCTGGCGTTGCCACCGGCCTGTTGGCGTCAATCTGGATCAACGGCGTGCTGCTGGTGATCTTGCTGCTCTCGCTCTATACCCTCTACAACCGGGTCAGCCGCGGTCTGGCGCAAACCCGCTGAAGCTCTTTGTGCCAGATAAGGATATTTGCCATGCGCAACGCTCAATCCCTGCGTTTTACCACCCACGACGGTGTCGAGCTGCATTACCGCCACTGGCCGGCCAGCATCGCTGGCGATCAGCCGCGCCGCGCCGTGGTGCTGTTCCATCGCGGCCACGAACACGGTGGACGTATGGCCCATCTGGTCGATGAGCTTGAACTGCCCGGCCATGACTTCTTCGCCTGGGATGCCCGAGGCCATGGCCAATCGCCCGGCGCCCGCGGCGACAGCCCGAGTTTCGCCTGCAGCGTGCGCGACGTGCAGACCTTCATCGAACATATCGCCCGCGAGCACGACATTGCCGAAGAGGACATGGCTGTGCTGGCGCAAAGCGTCGGTGCCGTGTTGATCGCCACCTGGGCCCATGACTATGCACCCAAGGTACGTTGCCTGGTCCTCGCCTCGCCGGCCTTCAAGGTCAAACTGTACGTGCCGTTCGCTCGCCCGGGGCTGAAACTGATGCGTGCCTGGCGCGGCAACTTCTTCGTCAATAGCTACGTCAAGCCGCGCCTGCTCAGTCACGACCCCGAGCGCATCGCCTCGTATGAAAGCGACCCGCTAATCAGTCGGCCGATTTCGGTAAACATGCTGCTTGGCCTGTATGAAGCCGCCGACCGCGTAGTGGCGGATGCACAGGCGATCCAGGTGCCAACGCAGCTGCTTATTTCCGGCGCAGATTTCGTCGTCAAGCGCCAACCCCAAGAGCAATTTTTCGAACGTCTGGGCAGCGTGCACAAAGAGAAGCACGTCCTCCCCGGGTTCTTCCACGACACCCTTGGCGAGCGTGACCGCGGTCATGCCCTGATGCGGATCCGCCGCTTTATCGAGCACTGTTTCAGCCAGGCGCCGCAGCGCCCTTCTCTACTCGATGCCGACCAACTTGGCGCTAGCTGCGCCGAGGCCGAAAGCCTGGCCGCACCGCTGCCACGCAACTCGCCAGCTGACCTCTATTGGCGCGTTACCCGCGCCGGGTTGCGCCTCGGCAAAGGCTTGTCGGACGGGGTCAAGCTGGGCTTCGATACCGGCTTCGACTCCGGCAGCACCCTGGACTACATCTATCGCAACCAGCCCACCGGCAAGGGCCCGATCGGTCGCATGATCGACCAAAACTACCTCAATGCCATCGGCTGGCGCGGCATCCGCCAACGCAAGCTGCATGTCGAGGAACTGTTACGCCTGGCCATTGAGCGCCTGCGCGAACAGGACAAGCCCGTGGATATTGTCGATATTGCCGCCGGCCATGGCCGCTACATACTCGAAGCGTTGCAAGGCCTGGAGCAGCGCCCCGAGTCAATCCTGCTGCGCGATTACAGCGAACTCAATGTCCAACAGGGCAGCGCGCTGATCGCCGAAAAGGGCTTGGCCGATATTGCCCGCTTCGTTCAGGGCGATGCCTTCGATGCCCAGAGCCTCGCCAGCCTTGATCCCCGCCCGACCCTGGCAGTGGTCTCGGGCCTGTATGAACTGTTCGCCAGCAACCAGATGGTCAGTAACTCCCTCGGTGGCCTGGCCCAGGCGGTGGAGCCTGGCGGTTACCTGGTGTACACCGGTCAACCATGGCACCCGCAGTTGGAGATGATTGCCCGCGCCCTGACTAGCCACCGCGCCGGCCAAGCCTGGGTAATGCGCCGCCGCAGCCAAGTAGAGATGGATCAGTTGGTCGAAGCGGCAGGCTTTCGCAAGGTCTGCCAGCGTATCGACCAGTGGGGCATCTTCAGCGTCAGCCTGGCCCAGCGGGTCGCCGGATGAGCGCCTCGCGCGAACCAGGCCTGATCAAGCGTGGTGTGCTCTGGCTGCTGCTGCTTGGCCCGCTGTTCTTCCTCAGCTATGGCCTGACCAACAGCTACACCGCAGGGCGCAGCGACGTCGGCAGTCTGGTCTTCGCCTGGGAAAGCAGCATCCCGTTGTGGCCCTGGACCATCATCCCGTACTGGTCGATCGACTTGCTCTACGGGCTGTCGTTTCTGCTGCCGCTGTGCCGCCGGGAAATGGACCGCCATGCCCTGCGCCTGCTCAGCGCGCAGGTGATCTGTATCCTTGGCTTTCTGCTTTGGCCGCTGCGTTTCACCGTCGAGCGGCCGGCACTAGATGGGCTATTCGGTTGGCTGTTCGATGTGCTGATGGGCTTCGACAAACCGTTCAACCAAGCGCCATCGCTGCACATAGCCTTGCTGGTGATCATCTGGGCGATGTTCGCCCGGCATGTCCACGCTTGGCTACCCCGCGTGCTGATGCATGGCTGGATGGCGCTGATCGGCCTGTCGGTGCTGACCACCTGGCAACATCATTTTATCGACCTGCCCACTGGCGCCTTGGTGGGGGTGCTGTGTGTCTGGTTGTGGCCACTCGAAAGCCGGCCGGTGCTGGGCTTTATACCGCTTGCCCGTGATCCACAACGCTGGCGCCTGGCTCTTCGTTACACCGCAGGGGCTGCGTTATTGACCGGACTGGCGGTGTATCTTGCGGACGTCGCCCTGTGGCTGTTATGGCCAGCAATCGCGCTACTGGTGGTGGCGCTCAACTATGCGCAACTGGGCGCCGAAGGGTTCCAGAAGGGTGCCGATGGCCGGCTGTCTTATGCCGCACGCTGGCTGCTCGCACCTTACCTGATTGGCGCCTGGCTCAACTCGCGCTGGTGGACGCGTCATCACCCCGAGGCTGATGAAGTGTGCGATGGCGTGTATCTCGGGCGGATTCCGGGTAAGCATCAAGCCGCGCGCTTCGCCGCCATCGTCGACCTGTGCGCCGAGCTGCCGGCCTCCGTTGCCCCCGGCCAAGCGTACTGCGCCTTGCCCAGCCTCGATCTGGTGGTGCCCACGGCCGAACGCTGCCGGGAAGCGGCAACGGCTATCGAACAACTGCGCAAACAGGGCCCGGTGCTGGTCTGCTGTGCCCTCGGTTACTCACGCAGCGCCAGCGCCGTAGCGGCCTGGCTGGTGCTCAGCGGACGCTGCACCGATGCCCGACAAGCCCAGCAACGCATCAGCCAGGCACGCCCTGGCGTGGTCCTGCATCCACAGCACCTGCAGGTGATCGAACGCCTGCAAACGGAGCCTTGCCTGTGACCAGCCAAACGTCTCTGGCGGTGGTCGCCAGCCTGCTCAAACGTGGTCATCAGGTCGAGCGCCTGGCCGACGGGATAAGCCTGCTAGCACTGTTTTTTGGCCTGGCGCCATTGTTGATCGGAGCACCCTCCCATTGGTTCAGTACCGCCTTATGCGCCCTACTGCTGTTAGCAGGTTTGCTGCAGAAGTTCTTTGCCATCCGGGTGGCACTGGATGCCGATCTGTTTGCTCAGCTGGCCACCCGGGGTGAGCAACTAGTGCAACACACCCAGGCGCTGGATCAGGCGCTGTTCAGCCTTGGCCTCAAGGCTAGCCAGGTCGACAACCGCGACTGGACCACGCGCAGCCGGGCGGCCATGCGCCTGTTACGTCAGCAAGTGCTGTGTTTCACCGTGCAGGCCATGCTCGCGCTGGTCGCCATCGTGCTTTTGCCCTTGCTTCACTACGCCGGATAAGGACCTCGCCATGCTTGCCGCCCTCACCGCCTTTGCCATCACCTCGGTCGCCCGCCTGATCACGGGCGCCCGCGCCTTGTGGCTGGGCTGCACGCCGCAACCGGTGCAACGGCTGTACTACGCCAACCACAGCAGCCACGGCGACTTCGTGCTGATCTGGGCGTCACTGCCACAGCCCCTGCGCCAGCGCACTCGCCCGGTCGCCGGTGCCGATTACTGGCAAAAGCCGGGCATTCGCCAGTTTCTGATCAAGCGCGTGTTCAATGGCGTACTGATCGATCGCCAACACAGCGACGCCCAGAGCAGCCCTTTGCAACCGGTCCAGGAGGCGCTGGCCCAAGGCGACTCGCTGATCTTCTTTCCCGAAGGCACCCGCAACCTCAGCGACGAGCCGCTGTTGGCCTTCAAGAGTGGTCTGTTCCACCTCGCCAGCGCCCACCCGCAGGTCGAAGTGATCCCGGTGTGGATCGCCAACCTCAATCGGGTGATGCCCAAAGGGCGTGCCCTGCCCTTGCCGTTGCTCTGCACCTTGAGCTTTGGCGAACCCCTGCAGTTGCTGGCCGATGAAAGCAAGCACGCGTTTCTCGACCGGGCCCGCGAGGCCCTGTTGGCCCTGGCTCCGAAGGAATCCTGACATGGATAACAACACACTATCGCTGTTCGCCGGCATCGGCGGCCTGCTGCTGTTCGCCAGCTTGATCGGGCGTCTGCTCAAATGGCGCGCGGGCCCGGCCCCCCATGCGGTGATCGACAACCTCAATGCGCGGATCAACGCCTGGTGGATGATGGTCCTGGTCATCGGCCTGGCCTTCCTGTTCGGCAAGCTCGGGGTGATCCTGCTGTTCTATTGCGTGTCGTTCTACGCCCTGCGCGAATTTCTCACACTGACGCCGACCCGACGCAGCGACTACCCGGCGTTGGTGGCGGCCTTCTATGTCGCCCTGCCGGTGCAGTACCTATTGATTGCCATGGATTGGTACGGCCTGTTCAGCATTTTCATCCCGGTCTACCTGTTCCTGCTGCTGCCGATCCTGGCCAGCTTCGGCGGCGACACCACGCGCTTCCTTGAGCGGGCATCGAAAGTCCAGTGGGGGTTGATGATCGCGGTCTATTGCCTGTCCTCGGTACCGGCCCTTATGACCCTGGATATCCCCGGATACGAAGGTCGCAACCTGCTGCTGATCGCCTGGCTGATCCTCGTGGTGCAGATCTCCGATGTGCTGCAGTACGTCTGCGGCAAGCTATTCGGCAAGCACAAGGTCGCCCCTAATCTGTCGCCTTCAAAGACTGTCGAAGGCCTGGTCGGCGGCGTGGCGCTGGCAACCCTGATCGGCGCCACCTTGTGCTGGATCACCCCCTTCAGCTTCTGGCAGGCGGCGCTGATGGCCTTGACCGTCAACCTGATGGGCTTTGCCGGCGGTCTGGTCATGTCGGCAATCAAGCGTGACCGTGGGGTGAAAGACTGGGGGCATATGATCGAAGGTCACGGCGGCATGCTCGACCGCATGGATTCGGTCTGCTTCGCCGCGCCGGTGTTCTTCCACTTCGTGCGCTACTGGTGGGCATAACCACTACCACCTCGATGGATAAGCCCTGATTTGCGCGTCCAGACAACCAAAGGTCGAGACCAGACAACTGCCCCCAGCCGATCGCTCCTATGGTGATGGACCTTTGAGCGATCCACTGGAGCCTGAAATGTCCGACTTCATCACCGTACTGCGCGAGACCTGCCCTACCCCCGTGCTGGATGCGACCAAGTGGCAACGCATTGGCGGTGACCCGCATACGGTCAACCTCAACGCGTATGTGTCGGCCGACGGCAGCAAGATCATGGGCACCTGGATCTGCACCCCGGGCAAGTTTGCAGTGCACTATGAAAAATGGGAGTACTGCCACTTCCTCGACGGCTACTGTGTGATCACCCCGGAAGGTGAGCAGCCGGTGCATCTGAAAGCGGGAGATGTGTTCGTCATCGAACCGGGGATGAAAGGCACCTGGGAAGTGGTGGAGACGGTGCGCAAGTATTTCGTTTTCGCCTGATTGCAATCCGTCGCTGGCAACGCCAGCTCCCACAGAATTAAAGTGTGCGCAGTACCTGTGGGAGCCAGCATTGCTGGCGATGCGTGTTACTCCGGCTTGCGATACCCCTCAACAATCGCCGAAAAATCCTTGCCGCCATCACCGCGTAGGCTCATGGTCTGATACAACTGTTGCGCCAAGGCCCCCATGATCACCGGCTGATGCGCCTGACGCGCCGCTTCCGTCGCCAGGCCCAGGTCCTTGAGCATCAGTTCGGCCCCAAAGCCACCGGTGTAACCACGCGAAGCCGGTGCGGTTTCGATGATGCCGGGCCAAGGGTTGTAGGTGTCTGAGCTCCAGCAGCGCCCGGTGGAGCTGTTGATGATCCCCGCCAGCACCTTGGTATCGATGCCCAGGGCATTACCCAGGGCCATGGCTTCGGATACACCAATCATCGAGATGCCCAGCAGCAGGTTGTTGCAGATTTTGGCGATCTGCCCAGTACCCACTTCACCGCAATGGACAATGTTACGGCCCATTTGTGCCAGCACCGGCTGCAGGGTGGCGAACAGTGCATCGCTGGCGCCAACCATGAAGGTCAGCGTGCCTGCCGCGGCACCACCGGTACCACCGGAAACCGGTGCATCGGCCAGGTCCACGCCCTGCTTGGCGGCCGCCGCCGACACTTCACGCGCGGTCTGCGGATCAATGGTGCTGCAGTCGACCACCGGCGTACCGGCACGTACGCCGGCCAACACGCCGTCCTCGCTCAGGTACACGCCGCGTACATGAGCAGCGGCTGGCAGCATGGTAATCACCAGCTCACTCTGCTGCGCGGCATCACGCGGCGATGTGCTGATCTGCCCACCGAGCTCGGCAAGCTCGGCGAGTACAGTCTTGTTCAGATCGAACAGATTCAGCTGATGGCCGGCCTTAATCAGGTTGCGCGCCATTGGTGCGCCCATGTTGCCCAGGCCAATAAATGCGATACGCATAATGAACTCCTTAGCGCAGGCTGATGGTGGTGTTCACACCGTCGTTGACGCTGTCGTCATCGAACCAGCGGCTGGTGACAGTCTTGGTCTGAGTGTAGAACTGCACTACCTGCTTGCCATACGGGCCCAAGTCACCAAGCTTGGAGCCACGGGAGCCGGTGAAGCTGAAGAACGGCACTGGCACCGGAATCGGGATGTTGATGCCGACCTGACCGACATCGATTTCGTTCTGGAACTTGCGCGCCGCCGCACCGCTCTGGGTAAACAGGCCTGTGCCGTTACCGAAGGGGTTGCGGTTGACCAAGGCGATGGCTTCGTCAAGGGTATCGACCTCCAGCACCACCAGCACCGGACCAAAGATTTCCTGGGTGTAGATCTGCATGTCGGTGGTCACCCCGGAGAACAGGGTCGGCCCGACGAAGTTGCCTTGCTCGTAGCCCGGCACGCTGACATCCCGACCATCGAGTTCGAGTTTGGCGCCTTCCTTGATACCGCTTTCGATCAGGCCCAGCACACGCTCTTTGGCACGCTTGGAAATCAGCGGGCCGACATCTGTGCCCAGCTCATTGCCGGCGTTGACCTTGAGGTTGGCTGCCAGCGTCTTGAGCTCTGGCAGCCACTCGCGGGCCTTGCCTACCAGCACTGCCACCGAGGTGGCCATGCAACGTTGGCCGGCCGCGCCGAAGCCTGCACCGACCAGGGCGTTGAGGGTCTGGGTACGGTTGGCGTCCGGCAGCACCACAGCGTGGTTCTTCGCGCCCATCATCGACTGCACGCGCTTGCCGTGCTGGCCAGCGAGGTTGTAGACGTGGGTACCGACTTCGGTGGAGCCCACGAACGAGATTGCCTTGATGTCGGTGTGGGTGCACAGCGCATCAACTACCTGCTTACCGCCGTGTACGACGTTCAGTACACCAGCGGGGACACCGGCTTCCAGCGCCAGCTCCACCAGCAGCATGGTCGACAGTGGATCCTGCTCCGACGGTTTGAGGACGAAGGTGTTGCCGCAGACGATGGCCATCGGGAACATCCACAACGGGATCATCGCCGGGAAGTTGAACGGCGTGATACCAGCGCAGACACCTATCGGCTGGCGCAGGGTGTAGGTATCGACACCACCTGCAACGTTTTCTGCGAACTCGCCCATTTGCAGGGTACCGATGCTGCACGCGTGCTCAACCACTTCCAGGCCGCGGAAAATATCGCCTTCGGCGTCAGCAATGGTCTTGCCCTGCTCAGCGCTGAGAACCACAGCGATGCGCTTGGAATGCTCACGGATCAGTGCTTGCAGCTTGAGCATGATGCGCATGCGTGCACCGATCGGGGTATCGCGCCAGGTTTTGAAGGCACGTTGACCAGCGGCGATGGCCGCATCGACTTCTTCAGCTGTGGCGAATGGCACACGAGCCAGCACTTGCTGGGTGGCCGGGTTGACCACATCGCGCCATTCGCTGGTTTTCGATTCGACCCATTGGCCGTCGATCAGCAGCTTGACCTGCTCGACCTTGGTCTGGCCGGGAGTGAGGGATGCGTTCATGTGCGTTCTCCTGAAATTGTTGTTAGGGAGAGATCGACGCCGTCGGGTCAGCCACGACAAGCGCTTGGGTCTAGGGCTTGTTTTGGAGTATAGATGTGCAAAGATCCAATAAGAACGCACATAAAAGCCGGACCAACATGCAAAAAAACATCACCTCCCTAGGCGCCTTGAACTGGGATGACCTGAAGTTCTTTCTTGAAGTGGCCCGTACCCGCAAGGCCAGCAGCGCGGCCAAGCGCTTGGGTGTGGACTACACCACCGTGTCGCGGCGGATCAGTTCGCTGGAGGTGGCGCTGGGCACTTTGTTGTTCGAAAAATCGCGGACCAACGGCTTTGTCCTGACCGCCGAAGGCACGCGCCTGCTCAGCTATGCCGAGTCGATTGAAAGCACCCTGCACATGGCCTGCGAGCAGGTTTCAGGGTCTGGCGTGGCGCTTTCCGGGCATGTGCGCATGGGCTGCACCGAAGGCTTTGGCAGCTTCTTCGTCACCCCACAATTAAGCCACTTCGTCGACGCCTACCCGGCCATTTCAGTGGACATCCTGCCGCTGCCGCATTTCATCAGCCTGTCCAAGCGCGAAGCCGATATCGTCATAGCCCTGGAGCGTCCGGAGCATGGCCCCTATGTCTGCTGCAAACTGTGCGACTATCGCCTGCGCCTGTACGCCACTCAAGAGTATCTGGACAGCCACGAGCCGATCACGCGCAGCAGCGACCTGGCCCGGCATCAGTTCATCAGTTACGTCGACGACTTGGCTTTCAGCTCAGAACTGCTGTACCTGGCCAACCTGATTCCTGCCGCCAGCGCCAACCTGCGCAGCACCAGCGTTATCGCTCAATACGTGGCGGCGCAACAAGGTCGAGGGTTGGCGATACTGCCGTGCTTTCTGGCCGCACAAGATCCGCGTCTGGTGGCGATCCTGCCGGAGGAGGTGGAGATTACCCGGCAGTTCTGGATGTACTGCCGGGAAGATCTGCGTAAGCTGAAGCGGATTACCCTGTTGTGGGATTACATCCGTGAGGTGACTGAGCGCAACACGCCGCTGTTGATGGGCGAGTCGCGCAGCATGACATTCGCCAATTAGTCGGAAGCAACCACGATCGCCACCCGGCGGTTTTCCATACGCCCCTCGCGAGTGTCATTGCTGGCCACCGGTTCCCGGCTGCCCAGTCCACGGGTTTCGACGTTCTCCGGACGCATGCCGATAGAGGTCAGAACATTAGCCACACTCTTGGCCCGGCGCAGTGACAGCTGCTCGTTGTAAGCAGCCCTGCCGGAGGCATCGGTATGGCCATCAACCCGCACGCGCTGGATGTCTACCGACAATAGTGATTTGCCGATGCGCTCGACGATGCTCCGGCTCTCGCTATTGAGCGAGTCCAGGTCGCTGCCGAACAACACCTTGCTCGACAGGCCGAACTCCCAGCCTTCATCGGTCAGGCGAAAGCCTTCTTGCTTGAGCACGGCAATCTGTTCAGGCGTCAGGCCCTTGGGCGGCACACTCTGGCAACCGCTCAGCGCCAGCAATAGCAGGGCCAGGCAGACAAAGTGGGTACGCAGGTTTCGACTCAGGTGTATCACGGTTCAGCTCCTGTTTTTTACTTGATTGGCAGAGCGTTCCGTCTCTGCCATTTGCCATTGGCCACGGGTGTTGCGCTTGGCCTGGTACATTGCCGCATCGGCGGCATTAAGCAGCTCGGACGGCGTGCGGCCGTCATCCGGGAAGTAAGCAATGCCAACGCTCAATGAGGTGACGATGCTCTGCCCTTCGGCCAGACGTATCGGCAGGCGCATGCTGGCAATGATTTTTTCCGCAATGCGCTGGGCATCCTCCAGGCTGTGCAACGGCGCCAGCAACACGGCAAATTCGTCACCGCCCAAACGCGCCACCAGATCATTCTCGCGCAGTTGCGCACGCACTCGCGTGGCGACACTGACCAGCACTTCATCACCCGCAGCATGGCCGTGGCTGTCGTTGATTTCCTTGAAGTTGTCACTGTCGAGAAACAGCAACGCCATGTGTTCCTGGTATTTATTGGCGTTGCGCAGCGTGCGGCTGAGCCGACCTTCGAAAAAGGCCCGGTTGGGCAAGCCGGTCAGACTGTCATGACTGGCTTGGTGGGCAAGGCTTTCGTTCTCGCTCTGCAGGTGGTTCCGCCAGCTTTCCAGCTCGTCGAGCAGGGCATTGAAGTCATTGCCCAACTCATTGAGCTCCGCAATCTGTGCTGGCGGCACCCGGCGATCGAAACTGCGTTCGCGACGTGCGGCATGAGCCACCGTGGCCAGGCTGCGCAACGGACCGACAATATCGCCAAACATGCGCCGCGACAGGTACAACGCCCCCACAGCACTGAGCACCGTACACAGCATGATGCCGGCCAGGCCACTGAGCAGAAAGCGCACAAGGCTACCGCCCTGCCCGACCAATTCGATACGACCAACCTGCTGGCCCTGATGCAACACCGGCAGGACGATTGGCTCTTCGAGCAGACTGCGGGCCACCTGCTGCTCCATTCGGGCCAGCAAGCTGTCATCGCTGCGCTGCCAGCGGGCGAGCAACTGGTCGCCGTCGTCAAACACCTTGACGTCAGCCACCTCTTCGGTGGAGGCAATCAGCGCCAGTGCCTCATTAGCTGCGCTGCTGTCGTTGAACACCACCGCAGCTTCAACGGTGTAATTGATCGAGCGGGCAATCAAGTGCAAGTTGTGGTTGGCATACACCCGCAGCGCCAGCACGCCGAGCACGGTAATGGCAACACCAGCCAGGCCCACTGCCAGTAAGGCCACACTCAAGTGGCGACGACCAAGCACGGCACGCAAGGTCGGGCGCTCGCGCCCCCAGCCGAATCCGATCATGGCTGCGCAGCCCGACGCCGCGACAACTGCAGCACCGAAGGATGAATGCGTACGCCGCTACGCGCCACCGAATCAAGGTTGACGTCAAACGCCACCTGGCGGTCGCTGACCCGCAGGCAGAACACACTGCCTACCGTGCACGGGTCATCAGCTTCGCTGATGCTCAATACCGGGTGTCCGCTGATTGCGCTGAACAACTGGCTACGTTCGCTGGGGGTCAATGTACCGAGATAAACGGCGTCGCACTCATTGCCGATGCGCGGGTCTGCGGCCAACAACCGTCGCACCAGCACGGGACGACCTGTGGTCTGCGTAGTACCTTTGACCAGGTCATCGGCATACTCGGTCGGCCCGACCAGGCACAGGCGCAGTTGCGCAGGCTCCACCGGCCAACGCGCATAACTGAGAATACCCTGTACGACTTGAGTCACCGCCGAGGATCGTTGCTCGGCCAGGGTCGAAGTTGGCGAGGTATCGGCATGGGCCAGCGTGCCGAAAAACAACGGCAGCGCAGCCAGTAACAAGCGCCCCCGGTTTATCACACGTCCCGATGTCGGGGCGGCCACATTCATGAAGGAAATCTCTTAAAACGCCGAGGAATGATGCCGCAACGATAGCACAGAGGCCGTTTTCCCAGCGAGAGAGCAAGCCCCCGCCGATCCGGGAAAAGGCCGAATCGCCGTGCTCATACCTGCTCCAGCATCAACCCGGAAATGCGCTTGACCTTGCGCCGCACCGCATCCTCGAAAATGCCTTGTCGCGGTTCTATCAAAGTGAAACAGCTTTTCGCCCGGGTGATACCGGTATAGATCAATTCCTTGGTCAAAACCGGGTTCAGAGCGTCAGGCAACACCAGGGCAGTATGGGTGAATTCCGAACCCTGAGATTTGTGCACAGTCATGGCGTAAACAGTTTCTACCTCATTGAGACGGCTGGGCAACACGAAGCGTACACCACCGCGGCCATCATTCCGAGCAAAGGCCACCCGCAACACTTGCTGGCCAGGGTGCTGTTCATCGGGCAGGCGCAAGGCAATACCGATGTCGCCATTCATAAGGCCCAGCCCATAATCATTGCGGGTCATCAGTACCGGTCGGCCTTCATACCAGGGTTGCTCAACATCGATCAGACCGGCGGCGCCAAGCACACGACCGACCCGCTGATTCAAGCCTTCGACACCCCACGGGCCTTTACGCACGGCGCACAGCAACTGGAAGGTCTCAAAACCCTGCAACACGGCCATGGCCCACGCCTCCCAGCGCGGGTCATCGGCTGGCGTGGACAGCGACGGACGTTGCCGGCCAATGACCTGCAAATAGCTGCGGTAGCCCTGCGGCCCCTCGGCTCCGCGACCAAGACCGTCGAGCAGCAGCCGGTCGAGGGCGCGATCCTGCTCACCGCGCAGGGTCAGGCCGAATACATCATCCTGGGTTTGTAGCAGCAAGGCACGGGCCTGCTCGGCATCCTGCAGATTGACCAGCCGTGCCAAACGCCCGATACCACTGGTCTCGCCGAAGCGGCGGGAGAAACGCAACATCACCACCTGCTGCGCCAGTGGATATTGTTCGGCAGAGCCCGCCTGCAGCTCACTGCCCACCAGCGTCTCAGCACTGACCTGCTCCAGCCAGGCCTGGGTCTGAGCGCTATAACGGCCGGCCTCGGCATCCCGGCAGAGGTCACCGAGCACCGCACCCGCCTCCACCGAAGCCAACTGATCCTTGTCTCCCAGCAACACAAGGCGAGCGTGAGGCGGTAGCGCGGCGAGCAAGTTGGCCATCATCTCCAGGTCGATCATCGACGCTTCATCGACTACCAGCACATCCAGGGGCAAGGGATTACCCGCATGATGGCGAAAATGTCGCGAGCCCGGGCGGCTACCGAGCAGGCGGTGCACCGTGGAGACATCGGTGGGAATGTTGTCCCGCACCGGGGTGTCAACCGCCAGGCGTTCAACCTGCTGGCCGATGGACTCGGTAAGTCGTGCCGCCGCTTTGCCGGTGGGGGCCGCCAAGCGAATACGCAAAGGGCGCCCCGCCTCCACCGCTGGGGCCTGGAGCAAAGCCAGCAAGCGCACCACGGTGGTGGTCTTGCCGGTACCAGGACCACCGGTAATGATGCTGAAGGCCCCCCGAGTAGCCAAGGCGCAGGCAAGTTTCTGCCAGTCCACCTGACCCGGCTGGCTGCCACCGGCAAACAGCTGCGCCAAGCGCGCCGACAGGTCGCTGGGCGTCGGTTCAACTTGTTCCAGGCGTTGGCGCAGGGCGTTGTCGATCTGCCGTTCATAGCTCCAGTAACGACGCAGGTACAAACGCTGGCTGCTGAGTACCAACGGTCGCGAGGCCTGCTCAACACTCGCACCATTGGCGACCAGACGGCTGCTGGCCAGACGTTGCAACCAGGTGTCCAACGCCAGTCGTTCAAGCAACTGTGAGGGTAACAACAGTGGGCCAGCCAGAACATCGCCCTCGGGTGGCAGCGACAAGGCAAAGTCCGGCTCGGCCAAGGTCTCACCTAAATCCAGGCACACATGCCCATGCCCCAACTGGTGGCTGGCCAAGGCTGCGGCCAATAGCACCAGCGGATCGCCGCCCGGGTCACGCTCGTCGAGAAAACCGACGAAGGCCCGGTCCAGAGCGCGCAACCAGCCACGTTCGACCCAGCGATCGAGCAAGGCCAGCAAGTCAGCACTGTTGCTCAACGGTGCAAGTGCCGCCAGATGGCCGGCATCCAAGGGTGTCGGCAACAGGTCGACGAGGGTACGGCTCATGGTGCATCTCCCTGGAACAGGTCGTGTTGTTGCGGAGCACTCTGGCCGCGAAACAGGTCATCGAGGCGCTCGATCAACTCCCGTGGCGGCTTGACAAAAAACACTCCGCCAGAGGCCGAATGCACACCACGCAAAAAGATGAACACAGCGCCGCCCACATGCTGGTCGTAATCGTAATCCGGCAGCCGTGCACGTAATTGACGGTGCATGGCCAACAGGTACAGCACATATTGCAGGTCGTAGCGGTGGCTGAGAATGGCCGACTCCATGGCCAGTTCGCTGTAGGACTGATCGTCAGGACCAAGCCAGTTAGACTTGTAGTCAGCCACGTAATAGCGCCCGTCATGTTCAAAGGCAAGGTCGATGAAACCTTTGAACATGCCGTTGAGCTGGGCCGGTTGTGCAGCAATTCGTGCTGCGCCTTGGTGGGTGTGCTCGGCCACCAGGCGATCAAGCTGAGCAACATCGACCTTGTGGCTGGCAAACCAGAATTCCATCTCGATCTGGTACTGGCTGAGCTGGTTCAAGGCCACTGCCGGACTATCCGGTGCCAGGTCCATAGGTTGCACCAGCAACTGCTGCAGCCAGAAGCTCAGGGTGTTAATCCAGCCCGTCCAGTCACGCCGGTTGCAACGCTGGCCAACCATGCGCTTGAGCGCCTCATCATTCGCCGTCACCTGGCCAAAACCTTCCAGCCCCGCCCATTCGAGCAGGCCGTGGAGGAACGTTCCGGGGTTGGGACCACGCGGGAAACGATGGATATCGCCGCTGCCGGGCATCACTTCGCGCAACTGCTGCGGGTCGGGGCGCTCATCATCGAGCAACTGCTGTGCTTGCGAGCTGTCTGCCGCCAGGGTCAGCGACTCCTCACCAATACGCAGCGCACTGTAGGAGGCGATCCACCAATTTTCCGCCGCGCGACGTTTGGGCTGTCGTGCAGGCAGAAGCTCGGCCTGATTGCGTGGTGCACTGTAGCGTTGTTCGTCAGGCTCAGGTTTGACCTGGCAGGTAATCGCCGGGCAACCGGCCTGCAGCGCCTGCAGCCAGTCACTCAACTGGCTGGAAGCTGGCAGCGGCGCCCCGCCACCGAGCAGATAGCCCAGCGCCGAACGGTGGAGCAGTGAGGTTTTGCCGGTGCCACGTTTAAGGTCGGCCACACCCAGCCAGCAGGCGTGCTGTGCGCGGGTCAAGGCAACGTAGAGCAGGCGCAGGTCTTCAGCCAGACGCTCATCGTCGGCCAAGGCGATTTGCTCGGTTTGCGGAGTCAGGGTCAGTTGGGCCTGACCTTGACTGTCGTGCCAGGCCAGCGGCAGGCGCGAGCCATCCACCGGTTTACTGGTGCAAATGAACGGCAGGAACACCAGCGGGTACTCCAAGCCCTTGGACTTGTGAATGGTGACCACCTTGACCAGTTGCTCATCACTTTCCAGCCGCAGAATCTGCTCTTCACCGGCTTGCCCGGCGCTGGCAAGGTGCTCGCCGAGGTGGCGGATCAGCGCCTGTTCTCCGTCCAGTTCGGTCGCCGCCTGCTGTAGCAGTTCGGCCAGGTGCAGCAGGTTGGTCAGCACCCGCTCGCCATCACTGCGGGCCATCAATACCTGCGGCAGATCGAAGTCGTGCAGAAGCCGACGCAGCATCGGCAATACCCCCTGGCTGCGCCAGATCAGCCGGTACTGACGGAACTGCATGACCCAGCGTTCCCACACACGCTCGTTCTGGTTCAACTGTTCCAGGGCCGACAGCGGAAGATTCAAGGTGATACTGGCCAGCGCCGCCTTGAGCAGGCGCTCGAC
The DNA here is from genome assembly GCF_002845275.2 of Pseudomonas sp. S06B 330. Lineage (NCBI taxonomy): Bacteria > Pseudomonadati > Pseudomonadota > Gammaproteobacteria > Pseudomonadales > Pseudomonadaceae > Pseudomonas > Pseudomonas tussilaginis. The sequence goes on from NZ_CP088149.1 coordinate 5,078,431, forward strand.
ATCCGGCTCGGCACAGGCCTTGAGCCAGGACAGCAGGTCCTGAGCTTCCTGGGCGGCGAACACCGAGTCTTTGTCTGACAGGTACACGCTACGTACATCACGGGCGGCCAGTTCGGCGCGGATCAATTGCGCTTCGCGGCCATCACGGACAAGGATGGCGATGTCTGAAGGCATACAGCCACGCAGCCTCTGGTCTCCCTGCATAAATCCGCTGCGACCCTGTTGCCCGCCATTAAGCAGCGCGACGATCTGACTGGCGCAACTGGCTGCAAGCTGCTGACGGTAGATCGCCCCGGAGACGGGCTCATCGCTTTGCAGCTGCCACAGATGCAGGGCGCCGAGCACCTGCCCGTCGACCTGAAATCGCTCTCCGCGGCCTTTGGCCTTGACCTCGACAAAGGGCACTGGGTTGTCTTCGCCGTCGCGGAACAGAAAGGCACCGCGCCCCCGCTCACGCAGTTCAGCCTGCATGAACACATGATTGACCGCGCCGACCATGTCCTGGCTGGAGCGGTAGTTGGTGTCCAGGCTGTGCAGGCGCCCGGCGGTAGCACGGCGGGCCCCTAGGTAAGTGAAGATATCAGCACCGCGGAAGGCGTAGATCGCCTGCTTCGGGTCACCAATCATGAACAGGCCGGTGTCGCTGAGGTTTTCCTCAATCCGGTAGATACGCTGAAAAATCCGGTACTGAACCGGATCGGTGTCCTGGAATTCATCGATCAAGGCCACCGGGAACTGCTCACGGATCAAGCCTGCCAGACGCTCACCCGCATCGCCGTGCAAGGCGTGATCGAGACGTATGAGCATGTCATCAAAGCCCATTTCCGCACGACGGCGCTTTTCCTGTTCGAAACGTGCTCCAACCCAGGCGGCGGCGTGCTCCAACAGGCAAGCGTCGGGGGTCGGCAAGGCTTTCAATTGCTCTTGCAGGGCCTCCATCGCCTGGAGTGCCGGGTGGGTGGGTGGCTCGCCTTTCCAGGCTTCTGCCACGCCTGCGCGGGTCAATCGGGTGAAACCGGTGCCTAGGTTAAGCTCCAGCGCCTGCACGTCTTCAGCCCACGCCACCAGCTTTTCGCACCATGGTTCGAAGAAGCGCGCCTGAATGAACTTGCCATGCACCTGTTTGTTCGCTACGCCGTCTCGACAGATCTGTAACAGCTCCCCCGCCCATTGCACCCAAGGTGCCTTGAGGCTGCGCAACTGTTCAGTGCGCTGTTGCAGTACAGCATCGATCAGCGCTTGCGGTTCCTCGGCGCTGTTCTCAATACGTTGACGTCCAAACAGCGAGCGCACCCTAGGCAGCAACGCATCAGGGCTGACCCAGTGACTGCGCACCCAGGCCAGGGCGTCACCGTGCATGCTGTAGCAAAAACGTCGCCAGTAATCGCGCATGACCTGGCCGAGCAACTCGCTGTGATCGGTTTCCAAGGTCTGGGTGAACAGGCTGCCGCTGTCAAATGCATGCTCACGCAACATGCGCTGACACCAGCTGTGAATGGTCGACACCGCCGCCTCATCCATCCATTGCGCAGCTATATCCAGACGGTTGGCGCAGGCTGGCCATACGTCCTGTGGATAATCGTCACGCAACTGTTGCAGCAACAGATCGGCCCCTTGCAACTCGCCACGGAAGAAACGTGCAGCTTCTGCCAGTCGCGTACGAATACGTTCGCGTAGTTCCTTGGTAGCTGCGTCGGTGAAGGTCACCACCAAAATCTGTGGCGGCAGCAATTCGCGACCGAAGCCTTGGTCGCCGCCATGCCCCAGCACAAGGCGCAGGTACAGGGCAGAGATGGTGAAGGTCTTGCCGGTACCGGCGCTGGCTTCGATCAGTTGACTGCCGTGGAGCGGAAAAGTCAGGGCCAGGGGGGCTGTGCGACTCATTGGCCGTCCTCTTCGTTGCCTAAGGTCTGCCAGGGCGCCTCGAACATCGGCCGGTACATGGCTTCACACCACCCCTCGAATTCTTCGCTGGCAGTCAACGCCGCAAAGTCAGTGAATTGACGGGCCAGCGCGGTGCTTTCGCTACGTTCGCCAAAGCTGTTCTGACCATCGCCTTCATAGGCCTTGGCCGCAGCAACCAGCGCTTTGTCGGGATCAGTCTGGGCCAGCCAGGCAATGGCGGTCTTGACCGCCACAGGCAGCGGCGCGCACATGCCAGCCTGGCGGGCCAGCAGCAAGTCACCAAGCAAGTCCGCCGCACGGGGTTGCTCAATTGGTGTCAGTAACAGGGTGACGTCCGTGGCCACCACAGCACTATGTAACGGCAACCCCACTGAACAGGCGGCCAAATGCATGACCCAGGTTGACGTCAACCGATGCCATTTCAGTGATCGACCGCTGCTGATGCCATTGGGCAACGTGGTAATGCTGAGCAAGGATTGATCATCGCGTTGATAAACCCGCCCAAGCCAGCCTTCGAGTTTGAGTTGGCGGTGTTCGAAGCGAATCGGTAAGGCGCTGTCCAAGGCAGTGGGCCACTGGTGCAACAGCTGTTGATGACGCTGCAGTAAATCCGGCAACGGCTCGACCAACTCGGCTTGCAGGCACTCGCCGAAGCCCGCCAATGGCAGCATGCCGCTACCCTGCAGGCGACGAGCCTGAGCACCCAGTGCCTGGCCGGCGTCCTCGGGGCTCGCCAGGGCAGCGACTAACAGGCTTTCGCTGAGGCTGTAACGCTGCAAGGCGTCAAGTACAAAGGGCTCTTCATCGGCCAAGGGGGCTTCCACCGACTCGAAAAATACCTTCAGGCGCTGACTGAAGAAGTGCCGCACGGGATGACGCAGGAAGTCCTGAAGCAAGGTCAGGCTCAAGGCCTCATCGTTGCTATAGGGAGGTAGTTGTTCCTCGACCTTTGGCTGCTCTTCGCCAGGAAGGTGCAAGGTTCGCCACTCGCGTGCGTAACTGAACAAGCTGCTGCCTTTGTGAAAGTAACGGGCGCTGAAGGGCTGCAACGGGTGTTCGACGGTCAAGGCCTGCAACAGCTGTTCGCCACCGTCGAGCTTGTCGCCGTCTTTGGCGCCGGCCAGTCGCCAACCGCCGGCAAGGTGATCGCGTAGCTGGCCGATCAGTACCGAGGCTGGTCGTTCACTGTTGTCACGAATACTGCGACCGACCCAACTGACATACAACTGATCACGCGCCGAAAGCAGCGCTTCCAGCAGCAAGTAACGGTCATCTTCACGACGAGAGCGATCACCTGGACGGTAGTCACTGCCCATCAGGTCGAAGTCCAGCGGCGGTTGCGCGCGTGGGTAGTCACCATCATTCATGCCAAGCAGGCAGACCACTTTGAACGGTATGGCGCGCATGGGCATCAGCGTACAGAAATTCACCGAACCGGCCAGGAATCGTTGTGACAATCGCCCCTGATCAAGCCCGGCCAACCACGCTTCTCGAACCACGGTCAGCGGCAGCAAGTCTTCAAGGCCAACCGATTCACAGGTTTGCAACCAGGTCTCCCGCAACGTCTGCAGTTGTACCAACAAGTAGTCGTCATGCTCGGTTTCGGCCAGGAAGAATACCTGCAACAGCGCGTGCAAACGCTCGCCCCATTGCGCCGCCGTGGCTGGCGTAGACAACTGCTGATAGGCGATTTCCAGCGCATCGAGCAGGGCCACCAGGGGCCCGATCAGTGCCGCGTCCAGCCCACCGATCTCATCAAACGGCTCGATCCCGTCGCAGCCTTCGCCGGTGCCCACGGCATAGCCAAGGAGCATCCGCCGCAGGCCGAATCGCCAGCTGTTCTGTTCCAGATCAGCCGGCAAGCCGAGACTTGCGCGCTGCTCGGCGTTTAACCCCCAGCGGATTCCGGCGCCTTCAATCCAGCGGTGTAGGGTCGGCAGATCGCTTTCCTTGATGGCGAAACGGGCGCGCAAGGCGGGCACATCGAGCAAGTCGAGAATCTCGCTGACCGCAAAGCGGCTGTCCGGCAACTTCAGCAAATGCTCCAAGGCAATCAGCAGCGGATCACGACCGCGCTGCCCCTGATCGGTCAGGGTAAACGGAATGAAGCGAGGGTCATCGCGGCCCAACTGGCCAAATACGGCACGTATATGCGGTGCGTAGGTGTTGATATCCGGCAGCATGACAATCACGTCACGCGGGCGCAGGTGCGGGTCGGCACTGAAGCGGGCGAGCAGCTGGTCGTGAAGAATCTCCACTTCACGCTGGGGGCTGTGAGCGATATGGAAGCGTACCGAGCGATCCTTGGCAGGATTGACTTCAGGCCATAGTGCGCGGCTTTCTGCCAGCGGGCGCAATTCGAGAATGTCGTCCTGCAACTGATTGAGCAGGTTCTGCGGTTCATTGTCACTGAACAGGTCGATGCGGCCATCACTGAATGCTGCACGGTAACTGCCTGGGTCGTCGTAGCTGTCGAGCAGGTTGATGTAGTCACGGCCCTGCTTACCCCAGGCTGCCAGCAGTGGATGGGCGTGCTGGTGCAGGGTTTGTGCATCGATCAGGCTGGGCATGCCCTGCTTGCGTTGCTGGCGTTTGTACTGATGACGCAGCAGGTCCTTGTCGGCAACGATATCCGCCCAGTGGTGACGACAGGGGTTGTGCACACAGAGCAACACCTGGCTGAAACGTGCGAGCCCGGCCAACGCCTCCAATGCCTGGGCGGGCAACGAGGAAATGCCGAAGACAATCACCCGTGACGGCAGTCCAGCAGGCGCGTGCTCAAGGCTGTTGATTCGTTCGATGAAGCGCTGATGCACCCCGGCACGACTCTGAGCCATGCCCTCCTCCCCCACATCCACCAGCAGCGCACGCCACAGCTCTGCCTGCCAGCAATTGGCCGGAGGCAGTGGCTTCGACTCACCGCGAGCGGTGTTGAGCACATGTCGACCGGCGGCCCAGTCTTTGAGCCAGTCGGCACGATAGACCTGGTATTGGTCGAACAGGTCGGCCAGGCGCTCGGCAAGCTGGTAGCGCTTGCGCAGGTCACTGTCGTCAGTCAGGAAGCGCTGCAAGGGCTCGAAATGCGGCTTGTCGATCACCTCCGGCAGCAGACGCATCAGACGCCAGGTCAGTGGTGCCTTATCGAGCAGGGAAACTTCCGGAATTTCTTCGCGACCCAGCACCCGACGGTAGAGTTGCCACATGAAACTGCCGGGTAACTGCACCTCGATTGCTGCTGCAATGCCGCAGCCGCCCTGGTCGTCATCCTCCGGGTCTTCGGCCAGCGCAAGCTTGAGCCATTGGGCAATACCGTTGCTTTGTACCAGTGCGATCTCGTTTTCCAGTGGCGCCAGCGGATAGCGCCGCATCCAGCTCACCACCAGGCTGCGCAGTTCATCCAGGCGGTTGCCATGAACCACCATGAATCCTGGAAGGAGTGGGTTTGCGTGCGGCATTGGGCATCCTTGAGGCTGTGCGGGCAGGGGGAAACCATATCATGGGCTTGGCTGACGATAGCGGCTTGTCTGTTACAGCGCATCGCCCTATGGGAGCCAGCCTTGGTGGCGAGGGCATCGCTGGGGTGTCAGCGATTGCGCAGTGGCGGTATCGCCGGTAAGGCCGGCTCCCAGGCAACGGCCAGGGCCAGGGCCGGAAAAGACAAAACCCCTACCTGCATACGCAGATAGGGGTTTCGGAATTTAATCTTGACGATGACCTACTCTCACATGGGGAAACCCCACACTACCATCGGCGATGCATCGTTTCACTGCTGAGTTCGGGATGGGATCAGGTGGTTCCAATGCTCTATGGTCGTCAAGAAATTCTGTTGCCAGAAGGTCTTGTTAGACACTCCAGCGAATTGGGTATGTGACAGTTTGTGGTTTTACGAACTTTCGGTTCATTTCGTCTTCACCACCACAATCTGCGTTGCAGATTGCTTGGGTGTTATATGGTCAAGCCTCACGGGCAATTAGTATTGGTTAGCTCAACGCCTCACAGCGCTTACACACCCAACCTATCAACGTCGTAGTCTTCGACGGCCCTTCAGGGAGCTCAAGGCTCCAGTGAGATCTCATCTTGAGGCAAGTTTCCCGCTTAGATGCTTTCAGCGGTTATCTCTTCCGAACATAGCTACCCGGCAATGCCACTGGCGTGACAACCGGAACACCAGAGGTTCGTCCACTCCGGTCCTCTCGTACTAGGAGCAGCCCCTCTCAAATCTCAAACGTCCACGGCAGATAGGGACCGAACTGTCTCACGACGTTCTAAACCCAGCTCGCGTACCACTTTAAATGGCGAACAGCCATACCCTTGGGACCGGCTTCAGCCCCAGGATGTGATGAGCCGACATCGAGGTGCCAAACACCGCCGTCGATATGAACTCTTGGGCGGTATCAGCCTGTTATCCCCGGAGTACCTTTTATCCGTTGAGCGATGGCCCTTCCATACAGAACCACCGGATCACTAAGACCTACTTTCGTACCTGCTCGACGTGTCTGTCTCGCAGTCAAGCGCGCTTTTGCCTTTATACTCTACGACCGATTTCCGACCGGTCTGAGCGCACCTTCGTACTCCTCCGTTACTCTTTAGGAGGAGACCGCCCCAGTCAAACTACCCACCATACACTGTCCTCGATCCGGATAACGGACCTGAGTTAGAACCTCAAAGTTGCCAGGGTGGTATTTCAAGGATGGCTCCACGCGAACTGGCGTCCACGCTTCAAAGCCTCCCACCTATCCTACACAAGCAAATTCAAAGTCCAGTGCAAAGCTATAGTAAAGGTTCACGGGGTCTTTCCGTCTAGCCGCGGATACACTGCATCTTCACAGCGATTTCAATTTCACTGAGTCTCGGGTGGAGACAGCGCCGCCATCGTTACGCCATTCGTGCAGGTCGGAACTTACCCGACAAGGAATTTCGCTACCTTAGGACCGTTATAGTTACGGCCGCCGTTTACCGGGGCTTCGATCAAGAGCTTCGCGTTAGCTAACCCCATCAATTAACCTTCCGGCACCGGGCAGGCGTCACACCCTATACGTCCACTTTCGTGTTTGCAGAGTGCTGTGTTTTTAATAAACAGTCGCAGCGGCCTGGTATCTTCGACCGGCATGAGCTTACGGAGCAAGTCCTTCACCCTCACCGGCGCACCTTCTCCCGAAGTTACGGTGCCATTTTGCCTAGTTCCTTCACCCGAGTTCTCTCAAGCGCCTTGGTATTCTCTACCCAACCACCTGTGTCGGTTTGGGGTACGGTTCCTAGTTATCTGAAGCTTAGAAGCTTTTCTTGGAAGCATGGCATCAACCACTTCGTCGCCTAAAGGCAACTCGTCATCAGCTCTCGGCCTTAAGATCCCGGATTTACCTAAGATCTCAGCCTACCACCTTAAACTTGGACAACCAACGCCAAGCTGGCCTAGCCTTCTCCGTCCCTCCATCGCAATAACTAGAAGTACAGGAATATTAACCTGTTTTCCATCGACTACGCTTTTCAGCCTCGCCTTAGGGACCGACTAACCCTGCGTCGATTAACGTTGCGCAGGAAACCTTGGTCTTTCGGCGTGGGAGTTTTTCACTCCCATTGTCGTTACTCATGTCAGCATTCGCACTTCTGATACCTCCAGCAAGCTTCTCAACTCACCTTCACAGGCTTACAGAACGCTCCTCTACCGCATCACCTAAGTGATACCCGTAGCTTCGGTGCATGGTTTGAGCCCCGTTACATCTTCCGCGCAGGCCGACTCGACTAGTGAGCTATTACGCTTTCTTTAAAGGGTGGCTGCTTCTAAGCCAACCTCCTAGCTGTCTAAGCCTTCCCACATCGTTTCCCACTTAACCATGACTTTGGGACCTTAGCTGACGGTCTGGGTTGTTTCCCTTTTCACGACGGACGTTAGCACCCGCCGTGTGTCTCCCATGCTCGGCACTTGTAGGTATTCGGAGTTTGCATCGGTTTGGTAAGTCGGGATGACCCCCTAGCCGAAACAGTGCTCTACCCCCTACAGTGATACATGAGGCGCTACCTAAATAGCTTTCGAGGAGAACCAGCTATCTCCGAGCTTGATTAGCCTTTCACTCCGATCCACAGGTCATCCGCTAACTTTTCAACGGTAGTCGGTTCGGTCCTCCAGTCAGTGTTACCTAACCTTCAACCTGCCCATGGATAGATCGCCCGGTTTCGGGTCTATACCCAGCGACTAAACGCCCTATTAAGACTCGCTTTCGCTACGCCTCCCCTATTCGGTTAAGCTCGCCACTGAATATAAGTCGCTGACCCATTATACAAAAGGTACGCAGTCACCTAACAAAGTAGGCTCCCACTGCTTGTACGCATACGGTTTCAGGATCTATTTCACTCCCCTCTCCGGGGTTCTTTTCGCCTTTCCCTCACGGTACTGGTTCACTATCGGTCAGTCAGTAGTATTTAGCCTTGGAGGATGGTCCCCCCATATTCAGACAAAGTTTCTCGTGCTCCGTCCTACTCGATTTCATGACTAAGAGATTTTCGCGTACAGGGCTATCACCCACTATGGCCGCACTTTCCAGAGCGTTCCGCTAATCTCAAAGCCACTTAAGGGCTAGTCCCCGTTCGCTCGCCACTACTAAGGGAATCTCGGTTGATTTCTTTTCCTCAGGGTACTTAGATGTTTCAGTTCCCCTGGTTCGCCTCTTGCACCTATGTATTCAGTACAAGATACTCAGCTTATGCTGAGTGGGTTCCCCCATTCAGAGATCTCCGGATCAAAGTCTGTTTGCCGACTCCCCGAAGCTTATCGCAGGCTACCACGTCTTTCATCGCCTCTGACTGCCAAGGCATCCACCGTATGCGCTTCTTCACTTGACCATATAACCCCAAGCAATCTGGTTATACTGTGAAGACGACATTCGCCGAAAATTCATGAAAACTCACAAATTTTACCTTAGCCTGAACAAACACCAGTGAAAGTGCTGTCCAGTCTATCTTTCTATCACATACCCAAATTTTTAAAGAACGATTCTGAAAAAGTTCAGAAATCAATATTCGATGCGAATATTCATTTCTAAGCTTTGACATGGTAACAAGGGGGTGGTGGAGCCAAGCGGGATCGAACCGCTGACCTCCTGCGTGCAAGGCAGGCGCTCTCCCAGCTGAGCTATGGCCCCAACAAGAAACTGGTGGGTCTGGGCAG